>JAYUQC010000050.1:0-15546 GCA_043759735.1 Rhodoferax sp. | reverse complement strand
ACCATAGTTTACCGACTGTTCGGCAGAAAGGAAGTTGTCCCGGTCGGTGTCGCGGCCGATGGCATCGACGCTCTGGCCGGAATGTTTGGCCATGATCTCGTTCAGGCGCCCTTTCAGGAACAGGATTTCCTTGGCGTGAATCTCGATGTCCGAGGCCTGGCCCTGGAAACCGCCCATCGGCTGGTGAATCATCACCCGCGAATTGGGCAGGCAGAAGCGCTTGCCATGGGCGCCCGCCGCCAGCAGCAGCGCACCCATGCTCGCCGCCTGCCCCACGCACAGCGTGGACACATCCGGCTTGATGAACTGCATGGTGTCGTAAATCGCCAGTCCCGCCGACACCGAGCCGCCGGGTGAATTGATGTAGAACGAGATGTCCTTGTCCGGATTTTCACTCTCCAGGAACAACAGCTGAGCCACAACGAGGTTGGCCGTCTGGTCGTTTACCGGTCCCACAAGGAAAATAACCCGCTCCTTGAGCAAGCGGGAATAGATATCGTAGGAGCGCTCGCCGCGACCCGACTGCTCGATGACCATGGGCACCATGCCCAGGCCCTGCGGTTGCATGGTGTGGTTTTCAAAGTTCATGTCGTCTCCAGATCGAACGGTCACAGCCTGGCTGGCTGCACCGCAGCACATGAGGCCAATTGGGGCTACTGCAAGGTCAGCGCAACCTGTTTGCGCGTCGGGCTCAGCTTTGGCCCATCAGGTCGTCGAACGCGATCGACTTTTCGGACAGCTTCGCGTGCGCCAGGATGTAGTCGGTGACGTTGTTCTCGATCACGATCGCCTCGACTTCAGCCATCCGCTTGGTGTCGCCGTAGTACCAGCGCACCACTTCGGCGGGCTTTTCGTAACTGGCCGACAACTCGTCGATATGCGACTTGATCTGCTCTGGCCTGGCCTGCAGATCGTTCGTGCGCACCAGTTCAGCGACAACCAGTCCGAGACGAACGCGGCGCTCCGCCTGCGGTTTGAATATTTCCTCGGGAATCGGTGCCTTGTCGGCATCCTTGACCCCGCGCTGTTTGAGGTCGGCGCGTGCGTTTTCGATCAGCCGCTGGAGTTCGGACTGCACACTCGCGTTGGGCAGGTCGAGCTCGGCCACCGATGCCATCGCGTCCAGCGCCGCCTGCTTGTTGCGGGCCATCAGGCGAAATTTCACTTCGCGTTCCAGGTTCTTCTGGATGTCGGCGCGCAGGCCCTCAACCGTTGCATCCTCGATGCCGAGCGACTTGGCCAGCGCCTCGTTGACTTCCGGCAAATGCGCCGCTTCGATCTTCTCGACCGAGACCATGAAATCGGCGGTTTTTCCGGCAACGTCCTTGCCATGGTAATCGGCGGGAAATGCGAGCTGGAAGGTCTTGCTTTCGCCGGTTTTCATGCCAGTGGTGGCCTCTTCAAACTCCTTGAGCATCTGGCCGTCGCCCAAAACGAACTGAAAATTCTCCGCCTTGCCGCCATCGAACGGCTCGCCGTCGATCTTGCCCTCGAAATCGACGCTGACCCTATCGGTCAGCTGCGCCGCAGCATCGTGCGGACGCTGAGAAAAAGTCCGGCGCTGCTTGCGCAGGATATCGAGTGTCTTGTCGATCGCTGAAGCGCTCACCTCGCACGACAGTTTCTCGACCGCAGCGCTGGCCAGGTCTCCCAGCTTCACTTCCGGAAACACCTCAAAAACCGCATCGAAAGTCATCTCGCCTTCCGGCGCCCCTTCCTTTTCGGTGATACGCGGCTGGCCGGCCACGCGCAACTTCGCCTCGTTGGCTGCACTGGAGAAAGCCTCGCCGACCTTGGCATTCATGACCTCGTAGTGGACCGAATAGCCGTAGCGCTGGGCCACCACGTTCATCGGCACCTTGCCGGGCCGAAATCCGTCCATCTTGACCGTCTTGGCCAGTCGCTTGAGGCGCGACTGGATCTCGGACTGGATCACGGTGACCGGCAGGGTCAGGGTCATCTTGCGTTCGAGCTTCTCGAGGGTTTCCACAGTAACAGCCATGTTGCTTCTCCTAATATGTCATGCCAAGGGCGAGGATATCGCCCGTCATACCAACGTCATGCGGACCAGTACCCGGCCACGCGGGTTGCCCCTCGCTATGCCAGGTCAAAATGGTTCCGGAACATGGGTCATTCCTGGTGCGCGGGGGGGGACTCGAACCCCCACACCATTGCTGGCGTCAGGACCTAAACCTGGTGCGTCTACCAATTTCGCCACCCGCGCCTGAAAACAAATAGGGGTGGCCACCGAGACCGCCCCTAGCAAATTCGTCAACCCGCAATTTTAACCTGCAGCCAAAGGCCCCTGCCGCACCCGGTACCAGGCCGCGTACATCGCCGGCAGCGCCAGCAGCGTGCGCACGGTGGCGACGACCAGTCCGCCCATGATGGACACCGCCATGGGTCCCCAGAAAACCGAGCGCGATAGGGGAATCATCGCCAGCACCGCCGCGGCCGCTGTCAAAACGATGGGGCGCAAGCGCCGCACCGTGCTCTCGATGATCGCGTCCCAAGCAGGGATGCCCGCCGCCCGGTCTTGTTCGATCTGGTCGATCAGGATCACCGAATTGCGCTGGATCATGCCCATCAGCGCGATAACGCCAAGCAACGCGACGCATGTCGCGGTTCTCGCGCATCACCGCCTTGACGCTGTCCGCGTAGGTGCGCAACTGGTGCGGTTCGGGGCCTGCGACCCGGAACTGCACCGGATACGCCACCGGCGGGCCGTTGGCCAACAGCTTGATGCGCGCGCGCGCCTCGGGAAACTCCTGGGCCAGCAGAGCCGGCAGGCGAACGCGGAATGCCTCGCGCACCTTGAGGTCGGTAGGGATCACGATCAGCTGCGACACATTGGACTGTGGAAATATCTGGTCGATCGGCAGGTAGAACCGCGGCACGCAGGAGCCGATCCAGGTGCTCACGCTGGCGATACCGGACTCGCCCATCAGGCGTTGCTCGACCCGACGGGTCACTTCCTCATTGGCAACGATGGATGTGCCTTCCGGAAACCACAGATCGACCATGATTTCAGGCCGACTGGAATCCGGGAAAAATTGCTGCTGGACCCGCCCCATGCCCGCGATGCCCAGCGCAAACGTCAGCAAGGTCAGGCCGATTGTGATCCAGCGATGGTGCACGCACCAACGCAGCAGATTGCGAAACCGGTTGTAGAACGGGCTGTCGAAACTCTCGTGCGGGGTAGCGGTTCGCTCGCCATTGCCTGGCGCGACAACCATCTCCGGACGGTCGCCAGGCGCTATGGCGGCGTCCGCGGCCGGCCCGCTACCAACGGTTTAGTCCACGGACGTTTGCCGAGCCTGCACATGCGGTGGCACCTTCAGCAACAATGTGCCCAGGTAGGGTACAAAAAACGCGGAGACGCACCAACTGACCACCAGCGCCAGCACCGTCACCGCGAATGTGGCAAAGGTGTATTCGCCCGTGACCGAGCGCGCAATTCCGATTGGCAGAAAGCCGGTCGCGGTGATGAGGTTTCCCGTCAACATCGGCATCGCTGTGACCTCATACGCAAATGTGGCAGCACGCACCTTGTCGTAGCCCTCCTCGATCTTGCGCACCATCATCTCGACCGCACCTGACTCATGTCCAGGCCGAGCTGCGCCAGGCGTTGTTGCGATACCTCGACATAGACCTTCTCGTCCTGGGCCCCGAACAGCTCGACCTTGTTGACGTCCGTGACCCGCAGCAGTTGCTGGTGCACGTCGTCGGCAAAAATCTTCACCTCGGCGTTGCTGAATCCATCCGCCTCCAGCGCATAGATCACGCCATAAACGTCGCCAAAATCATCATTGAAGAACGGTCCGCGTACACCGGCGGGCAAGGTGCCGGACATGTCCGATACCCGTTTGCGCACCGAACACCATGCGTCGGGAACGCTGGACGGACGGGTGGAGTCCTTGAGCTGAAACAGGATCAGCGACTCGCCCGGTTTGGAGTAGCGGCGAATCCTGTCCGAGTCCGGCACTTGCTGCAAGGTCCGTTCGATTGTCCGCGTCATTTCGTCGATGACGCAGGCGGCACAGGAAGCGCAGCCGTGGCGGGCTGCGCGCGCACGGGCGCTGCGGCTGATGCGCCGGGCACCCACACCGTCACCTTCTGTCCTTCGGTCAGCACATGCACGCCGGCCGTCACGACCTGCATGCCTGGTGCCAGCCCGGAAGCGATCACCACTTCGTTGCCGTCGGCGGCAAAAATCTGCACCGGCTGCGACCGCAGCGTCATCGAGCCCGGCTCCAACACCCACACCGCCGAGCCGCCGTTGTCGTGCTTGAGTGCGCTGGTTGGCAGCTTGATCGCCTCCAGGCCCTTGGGAGACAAGGCCTGCGGCAACACGGTGACGGTAGAGCCCAGCGGCAATCGCACGCCGGCATCGAGCGCCAGCTTGACCAGGAAGGTGCGCGTTACCGGATCGGCCAGCGCGCCCTTCTCGCGCACGACACCTGTCAATGCGGCCTCGCCCGACCACAGGCGCACCGTGGCCTTGCTACCGATCGGCAGTGCAGCGACGGCGTTCTCGGGCACCGAGAACACTATGTCGAGCGGCCCGTCCTGCGCGATGCGCACAATTGATGCGCCGACGGTCACTAACCGGGACCAGCAGGACAGTCGGCCCGAAAACGAAGAAATTGCGCATGCAAAACCACATCGACGGATGCGGCATCGATTAATGACTAATGGGTCAGTAATCTAGGGGATTCGATGCAATTTGTCAAGCGACAATGCCCGCGTGAACAGCGCCCTCAGCAGTTATCGACACCCGTCCGAGCACTACGAAAATTTCCCGGTCGCGTCCTGGCTCTGCCCGCCGCTGCTGCGCCCGCCAATTGCTGCGATCTACTGGTTTGCGCGCACCGCGGACGACCTGGCTGACGAAGGTCCAGCCGATGCCGCAACCCGATTGGCCGATCTGGCGCAGTACCGTGACGACCTGCTGCGCACGGGTCGTGGACAGACGCATTCGGGGCGCTGGCCGTCCGTATTCAGGCCGCTGGGGCGGATGATCGAACAGTTCGAATTGCCCCAGGTGTTGCTGGGCTATCTACTGGACGCGTTCGAACAGGATGTTGCCTATACATCGACCGGTCGCCGCTACCAGACGGATGCCGAACTACTGGCTTATTGCAGCCGGTCGGCCAATCCGGTCGGACGCCTGCTGCTGCACCTGTATGGCGTGCGCGATGCGCTGGCGCTGGGGCGCAGCGACCAGATCTGCAGCGCATTGCAGCTGATCAACTTTTGGCAGGATCTGAGCCGCGACATCGCACAAGGACGCTGGTATCCGAGCGTCGAACAAATGGCCGAGCACGGAGTCTCGGATGCCGACCTGCAAAGCAACGCAGCCTGCGCGGGCGCCAGCCGCATGGTTGCCGCGTACTGCAACGCGGCGCGCGAACTGATGCACGCGGGTGCACCACTGGCCCATGCCATTGCGGGCCGCGCTGGCTGGGAGCTGCGCCTGGTCGTGCAGGGCGGTCTGCGCATCATCGACAAGATCGAGCGGATCGACCATGCCACCTGGCGCCAGCGGCCCCGCGTCGGAAAACGGGATCTGCCCGTCCTGGTGTGGCGCGCCTTCTTTTCGGCAGCACCCGCGGGGAGCACGCCATGACTCCGCAGGACTATGTGCAACAGAAGGCGGCTAGCTCGGGGAGCAGCTTTTATTACGCCTTCCTTTTCCTGCCCAAGCCGCGACGCGCCGCCATCACCGCGTTCTATGCCTTCTGCCGGGAAGTGGACGACGTGGTGGACGAGATGGTGGACCCAAGTGTCGCCGCCACCAAGCTTGCCTGGTGGCAATCCGAGGTGGCGCAGTCGTTCGCCGGTCAACCCAGCCATCCGGTCACGCGCGCACTGATGCCGATGGCCGGCACATTCGGCATCGAGGCGCGGCATCTGCTGGCAGTGATCGATGGTTGCCAGATGGATTTGCAGCAGACCCGCTATCTCGATTTCACCGCATTGCAAACCTATTGCCACCTGGTCGCCGGGGTGGTGGGCGAGGTGGCGGCTGGCATCTTTGGCCAAAGCGCCCCGGCCACCACGGCCTATGCGCACAAACTCGGGTTGGCGCTGCAGTTGACCAACATCATCCGCGACGTGGGTGAAGACGCGATGCGCGGGCGGATCTACCTGCCACTGGACGAGCTGCAACGCTTCGGCATCAAGGCCCATGAGATCCTCAAGCGTGATGCGAGCCCGGACTTTGCGCAACGCTTTGGACACCTGATGCGGTTTCAGGCGCAGCGGGCACACCGCGTGTACGACGAGGCCTTCGCTTTGTTGCCGGCGCAAGACCGGCGGACGCAGAAGCCGGGTCTGATGATGGCCAGCATCTACCGCACGCTGTTGCGCGAGATCGAAAGTGACGATTTCGCGGTTCTGAATCAGCGGGTCAGCCTGACTCCACTTCGCAAGCTCTGGCTGGCCTGGCGGGTACAGGCGCTGGGGCGGGTCTGACGGGCCCGCGGCAGGTGTCGGTATGAAAACAGCGGTCATCGGTGCGGGCTGGGCCGGGATGGCCGCCGCGGTAAGCGCTGCGCAAGCCGGCCATGCGGTCACCGTCTGGGAAGCATCGCGCACGTGGGGCGGCAGGGCCCGGGCCTTGCCCGTCCGGCTGCCCGATGGCAACGATGCTGTGCTGGATAACGGCCAGCACATCTTGATTGGCGCCTACAGCCAGAGCCTGCGCCTGATGCGACACGTTGGCCTGGATCCGGCGCAGTTGCTGGTTCGGCTCCCGCTTCGCCTGCAGTTTCCCGATGGCGGCGGCATCCGCTTTCCCCCCTGGCCGGCCCCGCTGGACGCGCTGGCCGGCATCGTGTCTGCCCGCGGCTGGAGCCTGGGCGACAAATTCGCGCTGGCGCGGCTTGCGCTGCGCTGGCGACTGGCCCGATTCGATTGCGCGCCGGACCTGTCGGTCGCACAACTGTGTTGTTCATTGACCCCCCGCGTGATGGCCGAACTGATCGAGCCACTGTGTGTGTCGGCGCTCAATACGCCGTCGGCGCAGTCGAGCGCTCAGGTATTCCTGCGCGTGCTGCGCGATGCAATGTTCGGGGAGCGCAACGGGTCGAACCTGCTGCTGCCACGGGTCGACCTTTCCGCTCTGTTTCCCAACGCCGCTGCGCATTGGCTGCAGCAGCAGGGGGCCGTGCTGCATGGCGCAGTCCGGATACGGCAGCTCGAACACGACGGCCGCCGATGGATGGTCGATGGCGCCAGCTTCGACCAGGTGATCCTGGCCGCATCAGCTCCCGACGCGTTGCATGTACTGGACGCCAGCCTGGCGCAACTTGCGCCGCAGTCCCGCCAGTCGATCGAACGCTGGATGCAGGTCACCCGCAGTTTGCGGCACGCTGCGATCAGTACCGTCTATGCCTGGGGCGACAAGGTCGCGCTTGCGCAGCCGATGCTGGCCTTGCGCAGCGGTGTCGTTGCCGGCACGCCGATGCCAGCGCAATTCGTGTTTGACCGGGGCCAACTCGGAAGCCCCCGCGGCCTGCTGGCCTTTGTCATCAGTGATTGCCAGGGAACGCGCGAGGCATTGCAGTCACAGGTATTGGAGCAGGCGCGTCAGCAACTCGGGTTGCGCCTGCAGCCGATTCAGACCGTGATCGAAAAACGCGCCACCCTGGTCTGCTCGCCCGGTCTGCGCCGCCCTGCCATCAGCATCGCGCCAGGCCTGCTGGCCTGCGGGGACTATGTGGACGGGCCCTACCCGTCCACGCTCGAGGGCGCGGTTCGGTGCGGCATGGCGGTCATTCAATCACCAGGTTCTGCGTCTTGACCACGTTGCGCCAGGCCCGGTAGTCGGCCTCGATGAAATGGCCCAGCAGGGCCGGCGAGCCAGGCGCTGCCTCGACCGCGTCATTCCTGAAACGCGCGACCACTTCCGGCATGCCGACGATCTGGTTGATCGCCGCGTTCAACCGGTTGACGATGGCCGGTGGTGTGCCGGTCGGCGCCATCAGCGCAAAATAGTTCACGACATCGATGCCTGCCAGGCCGGACTCCGCCATGCTGGGCACATCGGGCAACGCCGCCGAACGCTTGGCACTGGTAACCGCCAGAGCCTTGACCCGTCCGTCCTTGATGAACGGCAGCAACGCGGGAATGGTACCGGTGACCAGCTGTACCTGATCCGCAATCATGTCCAGCGTGGCGGGTGCGACCCCCCGGTACGGAATATGGGTAATGAAAGTCCCAGTGCGCGACTTGAGCAGTTCCAGCACCAGATGGTTGACGCCGCCGGCGCCGGCCGAACCGTAATTGAGCGCTCCCGGCCTGCTCTTGGCCAGGGCCACCAGTTCACGCATGTTGTTGACGGGCAACTTCGTGTTGGCGGCCCATACCAGGGGGCCGGTAGCGATCATGCCGATCGGCACGAACTGGCGCAGCGGGTCGTAACCCGCGCTGGGCAGCGACGCCGCCACGGTGGTGAAGGGCGACGCCACCAACAAAAGGGTGTAACCATCGGCGGCTTGTTGGGCCACATGCTGGGTGCCGATGGCACCTGACGCGCCGGCCCGGTTCTCGACCACAAAGCTGCCACCCAGCACATCACCCAGCTTCTGGGCCATCAATCGGCCCATCGCATCGGTTCCTGCGCCTGGTGCAAACGGCACGATGATGCGCACCGCCCGCTCAGGGTATGCGGTCGGCTGGCTCTGGGCCAACGACTGGCCAGCTGCCACTACCAGGCCGGCGATCATCGCCAGGAGGCGGATGAAACAGTTCAAAAATGTGCGCGTCATGTCGTGGAGCTCCGTCGGGACCCTGGCTATCGATTCAATATCCGACCTGGGCGCCTCTCGCCCGATTGTGCTGCGCTTTCGTGACCATGCCATGACAGGCTTGCGTCAACCCGGGTATGTCAGCAGGTCGCACAACTGGCGCAGGTCCGACACGCTGGCGTGGGGTTGCTCGGCATGTTGCCAGAGGTGGCCGTCGCGGTTGACCCACACCGTCTGCATGCCCGCGTTAAGCCCACCCAGCACGTCGAGCGCCGGATCATCACCGACATGCAGTACGGCATCGGGCGGTACCCCCGCGGCGCTCGCCGCGGCGTGGAAGATCCGGATGTCCGGTTTGCCGACGCCAAAAATATGGGCGCTGACATTGGCCGCGAAATGCTGGCCGATGCCAATCCGGTCAATATCTGCGTTTCCGTTGGACACCGCGACGATCGGATAGCGCGACGCCAGGTAGACCAGTGCCGGCAGTGCGTCCGCAAACAGGTCAACCTGCATCCGAACCTCGAAAAAGACCGCGAACGCCTGTTCGGCCAGAGCCGTGTCCTCGCCGCTATCGCGCAAGGCAGCGCGAATGCTGGCCAGGCGCAACGCACTCATGTTGTGGCTGAGGTCGGGACGGCTGCGTACGACTTGATCGCGCACAGCCTGTCGTCGCACCGGGTCGGCGAAGACGGCCGCGCTGCCCGGCGCGCAGTCGCGCAGGAAGGCCACCATCTGGATCTCCGCACGCGTGATGGTGGGCCAGATCGGCCACAAGGTATCGTCCAGGTCCAGGCCAATGGCCTTGATGCGCGCAATATCCAGCATAGCTGCGGGAGAATACAGCATGACCGGACCCCGATTCCAAGCCGAACCCGACTATGCGCACGGGCAGCAGGCGCGATGCGCCATCCTCTATTGCAACCTGGGCACCCCCGATGCGCCAACAACGGCTGCGGTACGGCGCTACCTGGCCGAGTTCCTGAGCGACCCGCGGGTGGTCGAAATACCGCGCCTGTTGTGGATGCTGATCCTGCACGGCATCGTCTTGCGCTTTCGCCCAGCCAAGTCCGCGGCCAAATATGCCAGCATCTGGACCGAGGCCGGTTCGCCGTTGCGCATCTGGACCGAGAAGCAGGCTCTGTTGCTGCAAGGTTGGCTGGCCCAGCGCGGACATGACGTGCTGGTGCGTCACGCGATGCGGTATGGCCAGTCCTCGGTCGCGGAACAACTCGATGCGCTAAAAGCACAAGGCGTCACCCGCGTGCTGGTGCTGCCGGCCTACCCGCAGTATTCGGCCACCACCACGGCCAGCGTATTCGATGCGGTCTACGCATGGGCGGGTCGTACCCGGCTGATTCCTGAATTGCGGTTCGTCAACCGCTATCACGACGAGCCGGCCTATATCGAGGCTCTGGTCAAGCACATCCGCCGGCAGTGGCAGACCCATGGTCGGGGCGACAAACTGGTGATGAGTTTTCATGGCATTACGCATCGCAGCCTGATGCTGGGCGACCCCTACCACTGCGAGTGCCACAAGACCGCCCGGTTGCTGGCAGATCGGCTGGGACTGTCAAAAGACGCCTACATCGTCACCTTCCAATCGCGTCTTGGTCGCGCCAAGTGGCTCGAACCGTATACCGAACCGACCTTGGTCCGGCTGGCGCGCGCCGGCACAGGCCGGGTGGACGTGGTGTGCCCCGGATTCACCAGCGACTGCCTGGAAACACTGGAGGAAATCGCGATGGAGGGCAAGACCGCCTTCCTGCGCGCGGGCGGCAAGGAGTTCCACTACATCAGCTGCCTGAACGAGCAAGCCGAGTGGATCGGCGCCCTGTGCACGGTGTCCTTGCAGCATCTGCAGGGTTGGCCGACACAGATTCCCGATGACAGACAGGCTCGGGAAAAATCGCGTGATCGTGCGCTCGCGCTCGGCGCGAAGCAATAGCAAAAAGCATCGCAGGGCACGCGTGCCACCAAGTGGGCCGTCAACCGGCCCGGCGCATCAGGCTGAAACTCTGCGCCGTCGGGCCCACATCCGGTTGCGTCGCCAGAAACATGGCAAGCGCGACAACGTCGTCGGGTTCCTTGATCCACTCGCCGGGCGGGAACGGCCGGTCGCCGAAACCGGTCATCGCGGTCTTCACCGGTCCGGGGATCAACTCGTTCACACTGATGTTGAACTCCTGCAACTCGACCGCCAGCGTTTGGGTCAACCGCCACAGACCGATCTTGGACGCAGCGTAATCGCTCATGCCAGCGACGGCGCCCTTGCGCGCCCCTGACCCGACAAAGATGATCTTGCCGCTGCCACGCACGCGCAGATGGGCACTGGCCGCATGCGCGATATGGAAGGCACCGACCAGGTTGACATGGATCGTTCTGGCCCAGGCGGCTGGGTCCGATTCTTGCACCGTGCGTCCCTGACCCCTCAGTCAATCTTGATACTACCGGTCTTGACGATCGGGCCCCAATCGCGCAAATCGCTCTTGCCCTCCGCATAGGTGAACAGGAAGTGGTATCCATCAATCGGGGCGGTCGCAGCCGCCTCGGTCGCGATCAGGCCGTTTGCGCCCGGTTTGTTGTCCACCACGATGGGTTGCCCAAAGGTCTTGGCCATCGCATCGGTAAACGTGCGCGCCACCAGGTCCGTGCCGCTTGCGGCGGCGCCAGATCCGATGAACCGGATCGGCTTGTTCGGCCACGGAACCTGCGCCTGCGCCGACACCTGCCACAACATCGACGTCGCAATCGACGCCATCGCAGTCAAAGTCTTGACCATGTCTGTCTCCCAGTGATGCGGCCGTTCGGGTCAACGAAACTCCGCGGTTTAAAACAATGGCACATACGCTTCACAAGGGCTCTGCGGTCAGCCAACGCCAAACCGGCCTGTTTCGCCATTCTGGATCAATTGCGCGCGGCACAGCTGGGTGCATCGATATCGGATTGCGATCCCACCAGCCGATGCTCGACGGCCACTACCAGTTGCCGAGCCCGCAGCGACTGCAAGGCTGACGAACGGGCGCGCTCAGGCTGCTTCGTCGCCAGCCAGGAACCAATCGCGCACGCATCGGTTGAACGCGTCCGGCTGCTGTGCCATGACCCAGTGCCCGGTTGCAAAAGCATGCACGGTCGCCGTGGAGCAAGCGCAACCTGCCTGCGCGTTCGCGCGCGGGGGAGCCATCGAAGTAAGTCACCGCCAGCGTCGCCGACACAGATTCGGGCATCATCGGCTACAGGCCAATATCGATGTCGAGCAGGTCGCCGGCTGCATCGCCGGCCGCCTCCACGTCGGAGGCCTGCAACAGGCTCACCAGGGTTGCCGGGTCTTGCCGGGTCTTGATGAACACCGACTCCAGCCGCAAGCGGGTGGTCGCCACCGCAGCGAACGGCCAGTACAGGCCGAGCGTCAGCACCATGAGAAACCAGTTCTTCAACATCAGCACGAACAGGCGGGAAAACCGCAGCTTGCTGACAAATCGCATCGACCGGTTGCCGGTCTTGGTCCAGACCAGATTCTGCAGCCGGCTGGTCAGATAGGCCTTGCTGGCGACGTAAGTGGCAAACGCCGCCAGCACCACCAACGGCAACAGGTAGAGCGCGAGCGGATCCTGGCCGAAGCGAAGACCATCGCGCATGGCGAACCAAAAAACACCGGCCACTGCAATTGCCGCCAGCGGCGCCAGCAGCAGGACACCCAGGAACTTGAATCCGAGGCCGTAGAACGCGCCGACCGTCGCCTTGAAACGAGTTTGCAGCGACGCGATGCCATAGTTCTCATGCTGGTAACGCTTCAGGCTCCAGAGCAGCCACGGCAGCACGGCAATGGTCGCCAGCCCGACTACACCCATTGTGAACGCGTACCACTGCGGCGGCGTATCCGGGTTCACGACCAGCACCGCGCCAACCACCAGCACCAGGGCCGGCACGAACACCGGTAGTACCGCCCGATAGGCGCCATCGGCAGTGCCCCAGAATACCAACCGCATGCCGCGCCAACTGGTATTGGCGAGCCGAAATCGCATCGACGATCTGAGCAAGGCCGGCGAAATGGCGGCTACCAGAACCAAGGCAGTCCAGCCGGCCAGCACCGAAAACTGTCCGGCCAGCGCATACAGCGCGAACAACATACCCACCAGCAGGTAACCGCGCAACATCCGGCGCGGGTTGCCATGAAATCCCAAGGGTGATCCGTCGATCAGCGTGTTGCCATGGAAATAGCGCAAGCGGCGCGCCTTGGCCCAGGGGTAGTACAGGAAGAACGTCACCAGCACCAGCAGCAAGTTGACGATCCAGATCCGGAAATATTCGCTGCCCGATCCGGTGAAGCGGATCGCCAACTGGCGCGTGGCCGAAGCGGCAAAATCCGGCGGCTCCATGACCGAATCGTCTGCCTGCTCCCGAGTGTCGCGCATAAGACCCTTGTTGATCCAATGACGCATCGTATGCGCCAGCGCCCATGTTAGTGCCGGCCACAAAAATCGCCAGCAAGCGCGTCGTGAAAGCGGGGGAAACCGGTAGATGCGGCCCGGAACCACCATTTCGATGCGAGTCACGACAATGGCCAAGCGAAGGGCGAAGCCATCGTCTGTGGCGGCGCAACCGGTTGCACCCAGGCATGCATATTGCGGTCCTTTATGATCGACGCTGCACAGGACTGCCGACGGTGCGCCAACGGACGCGGATCTTGCCGATACCGAATTGCCAACTTGCCCATCACGAGGACGCCACCATGAGATTCATGCCCTGGAAATCGCTGCTGTTGTCAGCCATCGTTGCCGCCACAGGCCTTGCGTCGGCGCAGTCGGACTGGCCGGGCAAGCCGGTTCGCATTGTGGTGCCGTTCGCTGCCGGCGGCACGACGGACATCACGGCCCGTGTCATCTCGGACGAATTGACCAAGGCCATGAAGCAGAGCTTCATTGTTGACAACAAGGGCGGCGCCGGAGGCAACGTCGGCGCCGCCGAAGTTGCCCGCGCTGCGCCCGATGGCTACACATTCCTGATGGGGACACCGGGCACGCAGGCAATCAACCAGTTCCTGTATCCAAAGATGCCCTACGACACGGCCAAAGATTTCACGCCGGTGTCGTTCGTGGTGCGGGTGCCCAACGTATTGATCATCAACCCCGGTGTCGGCGCGAAGAACCTGAAGGAACTGGTCGACATCGCGAAGAAGAAGCCCGGTGGGCTGTCCTACGGTTCACCCGGCAATGGCACGACCGGCCATTTGTCGACCGAACTGTTCAAGAACCGGGCCGGGATATTCGTCACCCACATACCGTACCGGGGCAGCGGCCCGATGCTGCTGGACCTGATGTCCGGCCAGATCCAGATGGCGATCGACAACCTGCCTTCAGCCATGCCCCACATCAAGGCCGGCAAGCTGGTGGCACTCGGCGTCACCGGCGACAAGGCCAACGCACAGTTGCCCGACGTGCCGCCGGTCGCCTCGCTGCTGCCAGGTTATGCGGCCGAGTCCTGGTTCGTGTTGATGGCGCCGGCCGGAACGCCGCCGGCAATCGTCAGCCGTATGTCGGGCGAGGTCGACAAGATCCTGAAGAAACCCGAGGTGATCGAGCGCTTCAAGAGCCTGGGCGCCGAGCCGGTGGGCGGCACTCCCGAGCAACTGGGCCAGTTCATTACGGCAGAGACCGCCAAATGGTCGCAGGTGGTCAAGGCGTCGGGGGCGAAGATCGACTGAAAGTGGGTGCGTTATTCCCGTTTCTGGCAGGGATCGTGCTGTTCCTGACCGCGCGCGCGGGCCAGGCGCATTTCTCGCCGGGCTTCGGGATCGAGGAACAACCCGTCGGGGGGCAGCGAACGCAGTGAGCGTGGGGGCAGTTTCATTCTAGTGATCGTGGCCGTGCTCCCCATGCACATGGCGATGCTCGATTTCCACCGCGCTGGCGGCGCGCACATCGGTCACGGTGACGATAAAACGCAGCGCCTTGCCCGCCATCGGGTGATTGCCGTCGAGCAGCACCGTGTCGCCCTTGATCTTGACCACCTGGAACGCGCGCTCGTTGCCGGCCTCGTCCCGGCCGTGCAAGGTGCCGCCGACCTTCACGCCGGGTGGAAACTCGCTCTTGGGTATGGTCTGGACCAGCGATTCGTCGCGTGCGCCGAACGCATCTTGCGGCAGCAACGCGACGACGGTTTGGAAACCCTTCTCCCGGCCGTCGAGCACCTGTTCGATCTTGGCAAAGGTATTGCCGTATCCCCCATGCAGGTAGACCATCGGTCCCGCGCCGGCATCCAGTGTCTTGTGCGCGGCATCGGTCACCTTGTAGCGCAAGGTGACGGCTGTGTCTTTTTCGATTTTCATGGCGTGTTTGTACCACCGATGCCAGCGCACCGGCATACCGAATGGCGTTGGCCTGGTTCGGTTCACCATCGCCCAAGCGGCAACGATCCGATTCTTGCTGGACATGCAGACATGGACAGCGTACGTCCGACCCGTGCGGCCAGGAACTTCGGTCGCGAGCGCATTGCGGTCGCCATCGGCACAAGAAACCTCGGACAGACAACCGAATACTCCGGGTTGCGTGATGGCGCCACTGCGCGTATTCTGGAAGCCCGTCCCACTCCCAGAGTCACCATGACGCGCTGTTTTGAACCAGGCTCTCCCGCCGCTATACGGGCCAGAGTCTGCGTAGCGATGCTGGTCTGCGCGCTGGGTGCGGCCGTGCCCGCATTCGCCCAATCCCCGCTCAACCGACAGCAGGCCCTGGCGGCGCTCAACCACGCCGATCCGACGCACCGACTGCAGGCCATGCTGCGTCTGGTGGAT
>JAYUQC010000049.1:0-5352 GCA_043759735.1 Rhodoferax sp. | reverse complement strand
CTGCGGCCGAAGGCGTTGGCGTCGATATTGATTTCGCGGTTGAGTTCGCGCCGGTTGATCTGGTTCGGCCCGGTCGAGGCGCGCACATCGGCCACCTGAGACAGGCGCACGATCCGGCTCGACCCGTCGGCGGCGGCGGCGATATGGATCGGGATGCGCTGCAGGTCGGCGATCGAGTTGCGGCTGTCGGGCGCGACCCGCACGCCGACGTCGTAGTTCTCACCGTCGCTCGCGCGCCAGGTGCCCACCGTGGTGCCGGCGATGAGGGTGCGCAGCGTGCCGGCGAGCGCGTTGACGTTCAGGCCGGCGTCTGAGGCGGCGTCGCGCCGGACGTCGATCGCAATCGTCGGCTTGTCGGGCTTGAGCGTGCTGTCCAGGTCGACCAGGCCGGGGATCGCAAGCAGCTTCTCGGTGATGCTGCGCGAGAGTTTTTCCAGCTCGACCAGGTCGGTGCCCTGGATCGAGAACTGCAGGCTCTTGCCGCCGCCCAGGTCGGTCTGGCCGATGTTGGTGACGGTGATGCCGGGGATGCGCGCCAGGCCCTCGCGCATGGGAGCCACGAGATCCGCGACGCTGCGCTGGCGGTCCTTGCGGTCGATAAGCCGCACATACACCGCGCCGTAAATCTTGCCCGCGGCAATGCCGCTGTTGATGGTCGCGACGGTGTGCTTCACCTCGGGCAGGGCGCGCAGCATCGCGTCGATCTGGCGGGCCCGCGCTTCGGTGACTTCGAGCGACGATCCGACCGGGGTATAGAAGTTGATCTGGGTCTCCGAGAAGTCGGCCTTCGGGATGAACTCGGCGCCTAGGATCGGGATGATGAAAAAGCTGCCGGCGAAAGTGGCGACCGCGACCGCCAAAGTCGCGAGCCGGTGCGCGAGCGACCAGCGAAGGATCGCCTGGTAGGCGTCCGACAACCAGTCGGTGAAGCGGTCGAAGAGCCCGGTCACCCGGCCGATCGTCTTGTCGTACAGCGTGACCGGCGGCCCGGTGTGCTTGATGTGTTCGGCCTGCGGGTCGTGCCACACGCTCGACAGCATCGGGTCCAGCGTGAAGCTGACGAACATCGAGATCAGCACCGCGGCGACGATGGTGATGCCGAACTCATGAAAGAACTTGCCGACGATGCCGCCCATGAAGCCGATCGGCAGGAACACCGCGACGATCGACAGCGTGGTGGCCAGCACCGCCAGGCCGATCTCCTGGGTGCCATCGAGCGAGGCGCGAAACGCACTCTTGCCCATCTGCACATGGCGCACGATGTTCTCGCGCACCACGATGGCGTCGTCGATCAGCAGGCCCACGCATAGCGACAGCGCCATCAGCGTGATCATGTTGATGGTGAAACCGAGCATGTCCATGAACAGGAAGGTGCCGATGATCGCAATGGGCAGCGTCAAGCCGGTGATCACGGTGGAGCGCCAGGAATTGAGGAACAGGAAGACGATCAGCACTGTCAGGATCGCGCCTTCGATCAGTGTCTGGCGCACATTGGCCACCGAGACCCGGATCTGGCGCGACCCGTCGAAAATAGGCTCAAGCCGCAGTCCGGGCGGCAACTGCTTCTGCACTTCAGCGATCGCCGCCTGCAGCCCGTCGACCACCGCAATCGTGTTTTCGTCCTGCGATTTCTGCACGGTCAACAGCAGCGTGCGCTCTCCGTTGTATAGCGCCAGGCTGTCGATCTCCTGGGCGCCATCGACCACCTGGGCCAACTGCTCCAGCCGCACCGGCGTGCCGTTGCGGCGGGCTACGATGATCTTGCCGAAATCCTCCGGCCGTTCGATGCGCGCGTCGATCTGGATCACCCGCTCTTGTTCGCGCGAACGGATGGCGCCGACCGGCAGGTCCTGGTTCTCGCTGCGCACCGCTACCACGACCTGGTCGGGCGTGATGCCATAGGCCTCCAATGCGCGCGGATCGAGAAGCAGGTTGATCTCGCGCTTGGTTCCGCCGACGACCGCGACCGAGCCCACGCCGCGCACGTTTTCGAGCCGCTTCTTGAGCGTCTGGTCGGCCCAGTTGGTCAGTTCGACCGCGCTCATCGGTCGCGCCGCCGCCTGCCCGTTGGCGACGCGCGAGTCGGGCAGTACCGCCACCGACCAGACTGCGCGCGATGCCGGGTCGAAGCGCAATACCCGCGGTTCCTTCACCTCGGTGCGCAGCAGCGGCCTGACAGCGGAAATCTTCTCGCGCACATCATCGGCCGCCTTGCGCCCATCGACATGCAGGCCGAACTCGATCACCACGACCGACTGACCCTCGTAGCTGCGCGAGGTCAGCGTGTTGATGCCGGCGATGGCGTTGACGCCCTCCTCGACGCGCTTGGTGACCTCGCTCTCGACAATTTCGGGTGCAGCGCCAGGGTATTCGGTGATGACGACCACCACCGGAAAATCGATGTTGGGAAATTGGTCGATCTGCAGACGCTGGTACGAAAACAGACCCAGCACCACCAGGGCCAGCATGACCATGGTGGCAAAAACCGGGTTCTGCAGGCTGACGCGGGTAAACCACATGGCGTTACAGCGCGCTGGCCGCGAGCTTGACCGACGTGCCCTCGCGCAGGCGCCCGACCGACCCGGCTATCACCGCTGTTTTCTCGGGCAGGCCGTTGACGGCGACCATCCACTGACCCTCGAATTCACCCTGCGCGCCCAGTTCGACAACCTGGTGCACCACCTTGTTGTCACGCACGATCTGCACATAGGGCCGGGGCCGGTCATTGCGCACCGCGCTGACCGGCAGGGCCAGGGCCTGGCTGGTTCCCACGACCAGGCTTCCCTGCGCAAACAGTCCCTGGCGCAGACCGGGCGCCGGCTCCAGCGCCAGGTAGGCCAGCACCGAGCGGCTGCCGGCCACCACGGTCGGGTTGATACGCACCACCTTGGCGCGCACCGGCTGGGCAGCGCCCTCGATCCGCAGCTCGGCCGTTTGCCCGAGCTGGATCAAGGCCGAGTCGGCTGCGGCCAAGCTGGCTTCGAGCTCGAGCCGGCGGATGTCCACCAGTTCCAGCACCCGGCCGTCCACGCCGATGCGTTCGCCGTTCTGGGCCAGGCGTTGCGCGATCTGGCCGGCAATGGGCGCGCGCAGCACCGTGTCCTGCAACTGCTTGGAAATCACGTCCACGCCCGCAAGCGCCGCTCGGTGGGTGGCCTGGGCACTGGACAAGCTGGCCGTGGAGGAGTCGAGTGCCCATTTGGAGATGAAGCCCTTCTCGACCAAGGTGCTGTTGTTGTCGAAGGTTCGCTGCGCAATATCGACCTGGGCCTTGGCCGCCTCGGCCTGTTGCTGGGCCTGGCGCAGCCGGGCCTGGGCATCGGTGGCGTCGACCCGTGCGACGACCTGGCCAGCTTTGACCAGATCGCCCTCGCGCAGGTTCAGATCCTGCAGCTCGCCCGCCACCCGGGCCTTGATGAAGGCCGAGTTGGTGGCGCGCACTGTGCCCGAGATCGCCAGCTGCTGGGCCAGCGTGCGGGTCTGTACCTGGACCAGGTCGGCTGCGACCAGGTCGATCACGGATTCGACCTTTGCCGCAGCTTGTTCGGCCAGTTGCTTCTGCGCCTTGCGCTGGCCCACGATGCGCGTGGCACCGAAGGCCAGACCTGCGATGACCAGTAGGGCCAACAGCCATTTCATAACCCGCGTCATGTGCGTTTCCTCCGGTGTGGGGTGCTGGTCCCGGCGTCTGGCGGCACGCGCAGGCCGTTGAGCAAGGTGTCAATCTGCGCCGACAGGTAGTCCTGGGGCACCAGCGGCGTGTCATGCCCCGTGCAGGCCCCCAGCGAGTGCTTCCACACCAGCAGATAGAGCATCGGGGCCAGTACCGTGTGCACGCCGTATTGCAGGTCCAGCGGCCGGAATTCACCCCGCTGTACGCCGCGCTGCAGGATCCGGCGGATCAGCAGATTTCCGGGCTCAATCACTTCGTGATGATAAAAATCAGCAAGCTCCGGAAAATTGCGGGCTTCGCTCATGATCAATTTTGAAATGCCGGAGGCCTTGGTGGCGCCGACATGCGCCCACCAGGCCTTCATGGCATGGTGCAACAGATCGGCCGTGGACCCGGGAAAGGCGTCGAGCTCGTTGCTCCATTGCGGAAATCGCCCTGAGATGTTTTCGCGCACAACCGCCTTGAACAATTCTTCCTTGCTGGCAAAGTACAGGAACAATGTGCCTTTGGAAACCCCGGCGCGGCGCGCCACTTCCTCGACCCGCGTCGCTGCGTAGCCTTTGTCGACGAACAGATCCAGCGCCGCTGCCAGCAATTCGCCGGGGCGGGCCTGCTTGCGGCGCGATGGCCTGGACGGGGTGGCGACTGCTTGCTGGGGGTTGGAATCGGGCACGGCGGCTGCTAATGACTGATGGGTTAGTAATGTAACGGATGCTGGTCGATTGAACAATCATTGCCCCCGCGCTTTACCAAGCTTTACCCACTACCTCGTTGTCTGAATGCCTGAGTAGTGCGCTGGCTTTTTTGCTGCGCAAGCTCCATGGAACAATAGCGCATGCAACAGTCGCCCGAGGACCTGCAACGCATCAGCGCGCGCACGCTGGCGCATTACGACCGGAACGCACAAGGGTTCTGGGAGGGAACACGCGATCACGACGTAAGCCAGAACATCGACGCGCTGCTGCAACACATCGACGCGCCCGCCCCGTTTGATTTGCTCGATTTCGGCTGTGGTCCGGGGCGCGACCTCATGCGTTTCACGGCACTGGGTCACCGAGCAACTGGACTGGATGGGTCGGCACAGCTGGCCGCG
This sequence comes from Rhodoferax sp., assembly GCA_043759735.1. GTDB lineage: Bacteria > Pseudomonadota > Gammaproteobacteria > Burkholderiales > Burkholderiaceae_C > CAISIP01. Next base: position 586 of record JAYUQC010000049.1, on the reverse strand, counting down.
CTGGCGCGGGAGCACAGCGGATGCGCGGTGCTCGAACAGGATTTTCTGCATCTGGACTTGCCGCGTGAGTGTTTTGATGGCGTGTTCGCCAACGCCGTGCTGTTTCACGTTCCCGCTCAGGTGCTTCCGCGCGTCCTCGACCAGCTCCATGCGGCGCTCAAACCCGGTGGCGTGTTGTTTAGTTCGAACCCGCACGGCGATGGCTACGAAGGCTGGAACGGCGAGCGCTATGCTGCGTTCCACGATTGGCCGTCCTGGTGCGGCTATCTGACGTCGGCCGGATTCACGGAGTTGACCCACTACTACCGGCCGGCAGGCTTGCCGCGAGAGCAGCAGCCGTGGCTGGCCAGCGTGTGGCGCAAGGACGTGTGTTGACCGTGGGGCCGGTCGGCGGCTGTTCGGGTAGGCCGGCACCCGACCCTTTGCGGTCGGTCGTGCTCCGCCTGCTGTTGTCCGAGGCCGTGTGAGTTGGCGTTGGCGTTGGCGTTGGCGCGCGTCGCGGCAGGCGGGAGCCGGCGCGGGCTCATGTGGGGCGGTCGGGCGCTGGACGCGCCGACTGCCCTGCGGTGCTCGCGGGCAGGGCGCA
>JAYUQC010000048.1:0-5362 GCA_043759735.1 Rhodoferax sp. | reverse complement strand
AAACGTGGAGCGCTTCGACTTTGATGCGGCTGCCGCAAATGGTGCCGGAAAGCGCCTGATCAATCGCGAGAGCGTCGATAGTTGGTTACAGTTTCCGTTGGCGGTTGGAAAGAAATACAAAGTCAAGCGCAAATGGGATAACGGGCAGGGCTTTGACGATTACACCGCCGACGTAGTGGCGGCCGAAAAAGTCAAGGTCGAGGCCGGCGAGTTCGACACCTTTCGCATCAAGTATTCCGGGTTCTGGAACCGCCAAAGTGGCGGCAACTACAGTGGCCGCTCCGAGTTGGTGATCTGGTATGCCCCGGTAGTCAAGGGCAGTGTCAAGATCGCGTACAACAATCGACAGAGCAACGGCCAGCTTTGGAACGACACGTCGACCGAGTTGGTGAAATGGGAGCCGGCCCCGCCCAAGTAAATCGATCGAGGCCCGCTGCGCCCTCGTGGGGCGCCTGACCCGGTTAGCTTCGTCACTAGCGGCATGTGCCAAGCATGGGTGGTTACTTTCGGATGGGTCACGACCGCCGGGAACTCATACAGGCAGCTTACTGGAATACCCCACCGCTGCCGACCCTCGGCAAGAGTCTGCATACAGCCGTAAGCCTGCTCGTGGAAGGGAGACTCCTCGCGATGCGCGTACACGAGGATGTTGGTATCCACGGCGATCATCGACCGACATCGAGGATACGTTCAACGACATGTTCCTCCTCCAGAAGCTGCCAGCGGCGCGGATTGGTGATCAGCATCTGATTGCCTCGAACACGCGCATCCTTGAGTTTGAAACCCGTTGTGGTCGTGACGTGGGCATCGCTCAATACCCGGCGCAGCCCTTCTTCGACCAAGGCGCGCAACGTGGTCTGGCGTTTCCTGGCCAGATCCTTGGCGGAACTGAAAAGCGTATCCGAGACTTCAATGCTTGTCTTCATACGGGTACCCATATTGGCCTGTAAGGGCCTACTCTAGTGCGGTGCCGCACTCTATCCGGCCCCAAGGAGCCCATCAACGCCCGGCTCCAGGCTGGGGTCCGGGTCCGGGCTGGCGGGCTGGGGCCTATCATGCTAGGTTGCCCGCGCCGCGTTGAATCTTGCTTGCGCCGCCCGCGACACACCGCCTAGTTCCGACGTCCATGCCCACCAAAGACCCCCATTCCGACCTGCCGGCCCGGCCGCCCCATGCGGAGATTATCAGCATCCGCGGCGCCCGCACCCACAACCTGAAGAACATCGACCTGGACATTCCGCGCAATCAGCTGGTGGTGATCACCGGCTTGAGTGGCTCGGGCAAGTCCAGCCTGGCGTTCGACACGCTGTATGCCGAGGGGCAGCGGCGTTATGTGGAGAGCCTGTCCACCTATGCGCGGCAGTTCCTGCAACTGATGGACAAGCCCGACGTGGACATGATCGAGGGCCTCAGCCCGGCGATCTCGATCGAGCAGAAGGCGACCAGCCACAACCCGCGCTCGACGGTGGGCACGGTGACCGAGATCCACGATTACCTGCGTTTGCTGTTTGCCCGCGCTGGTACGCCGTATTGCCCCGACCACGACCTGCCGCTGCAGTCGCAGACGGTGAGCCAGATGGTCGATGCGGTGCTGGCCATGCCCGAAGGCATGCGCCTGATGCTGCTGGCGCCGGTGGCGCGCGAACGCAAGGGCGAATTCACCGATCTGTTCGCGCAACTGCAAGCCCAGGGCTATGTGCGCTTTCGGGTTGGCGGCGAGATCATCGAATTCGACCAGCTGCCCAAGCTGAAGAAAACCGAGAAGCACAACATCGATGTGGTGATCGACCGCATCAAGGTGCGCGGCGCGTCCGACCCCGCGGCGCGTGACCAGCTGCGCCAGCGTCTGGCCGAGAGTTTCGAAGCAGCACTGGGCCTGGCCGATGGCCGGGCGCTGGTGGTGGATCTGGATGCGCCGGCCACTTCCGATGGCGCGGCGACCAAGCCGGCCGAGCACTATTTCAACGCCCGCTTTGCCTGTCCGGTGTGCAACTACTCGATCGCCGAACTCGAACCACGGCTGTTTTCATTCAATTCGCCAATGGGCGCCTGCAGCGCTTGCGACGGCATCGGAACAATGGAATTCTTCGATCCGGCGCGGGTGGTGGCATTCCCGACGCTGAGCCTGGCCAGTGGGGCGATCAAGGGCTGGGACCGCCGCAACGCCTATTACTTCGCGCTGCTCGAGAGCCTTGCCAAGCACTACAAGTTCGACATCGACGTCGCGTTCGAGGACCTCGCCGAGGCCACCCGCCAAGCGGTGCTGCATGGCTCGGGCGACGAGGAAGTCAAGTTCAGTTACGTGATGGAGTCCGGTGCGTCACAGGGGAAAAAGCTGATCCGCAAGCACCCGTTCGAAGGCGTGTTGCCGAATATGGCGCGGCGCTACCGCGAGACCGATTCGGTGGTGGTGCGCGAGGACCTGGCACGTTATCGCAGCACCCAGCCCTGCGCCGAGTGCGGCGGCACCCGGCTCAAGCGCGAAGCCCGCCATGTCCGGATCGGCGAAGGTGCGCAGGCCAGGGCGATCTACGAGGTCAGCCATGCCACCTTGCGCGAGAGCCAGCGTTATTTCGACACGTTGCAGATGCACGGCGCCAAGGGCGAGATCGCGTCCAAGGTGGTGCGTGAAATCGGGCTGAGACTGAAGTTCCTCAATGACGTCGGCCTGAACTACCTCAGCCTGGACCGCAGCGCCGAGACCCTCAGCGGCGGCGAGTCGCAGCGCATCCGCCTGGCCTCGCAGATCGGCTCCGGCCTGACCGGCGTGATGTACGTGCTCGATGAGCCCAGCATTGGCTTGCACCAGCGCGACAACGACCGCCTGATCGGCACGCTCAAGCATCTGCGCGACATCGGCAACAGCGTGCTGGTGGTCGAGCACGATGAGGACATGATGCGCGCCGCCGACCATGTGATCGACATGGGCGTGGGCGCGGGTGTGCACGGCGGCAGAGTCGTGGCCCAGGGGCGCTTCGCCGACATAGAGGCAAGCACCGATTCGCTGACCGGCCAATACCTGGCGAAAGTGCTGCGTATCGAAGTGCCACGCAAGCGAACATCCTGGTTGCCGGTGCTGGCTGCGCCGGCGCGGGATGCGCCGTCGGACAAACCCGGCCGGGGCCGACCCAGTGCGGCGGCCCTGGCCTGGGCCGAGCGTCAGGCCGGGCACCGTGCCACCCAGGGCGACCTGCAGGCGATCCGCGTGGTCGGGGCCGGTGGCAACAACCTGCAGCAGGTAAGCGTGGCGTTCCCGGTCGGGCTGCTGACCTGCGTCACCGGCGTATCGGGTTCGGGCAAGTCGACGCTGGTCAACGACACGCTGTATGCCGCCGTTGCGCGCCAGATCTACCGTGCCCATGGCGAGCCGGCGCCGCACCAGGAGATCCAGGGCATCGAATATTTCGACAAGGTCATCAATGTCGACCAGTCGCCGATCGGGCGCACGCCGCGCAGCAACCCGGTCACGTACACGGGCATCTTCGACGACATCCGCAAGCTGTTCGCCGCGGTGCCCGAGGCGCAGGTGCGCGGCTACGGGCCGGGGCGCTTCTCGTTCAACGTGAAAGGCGGCCGCTGCGAGACCTGCCAGGGCGACGGCGTCATCAAGATCGAAATGCACTTTCTGCCCGATGTCTATGTGACTTGCGAAACCTGCAAAGGGCATCGCTATAACCGAGAAACTTTGGAAATAAAATTTAAAAACAAAAGCATATCTGACGTTCTTGATATGACGTGCGAAGACGCGCAATCCTTTTTTGCCGCCGTGCCGAGCATCCGCGAGAAGATGGATGCGCTGTGCCAGGTCGGGCTTGGCTATATCAAGGTCGGCCAGCAGGCGACAACCCTGTCGGGGGGCGAAGCACAGCGCGTGAAGCTGTCAAAGGAACTGTCGCGCCGCGCCACGGGCCGGACCCTGTATATTCTGGACGAACCCACGACCGGCCTGCATTTCGAGGACGTGCGCAAGCTGCTCGAAGTGCTGCATGAACTGGTCAACCAGGGCAACACCGTCGTCGTCATCGAACACAACCTCGAAGTCATCAAAACCGCCGACTGGATCATCGACCTCGGCCCCGAAGGCGGCGACAAAGGTGGAGAGATCGTGGCGGTGGGGACGCCCGAAGATGTGGCCAAGGAAAAGCGCAGTTACACCGGGCAGTATTTAAGGGAGGTGCTGAAACGGGGGCGGAAAGAGGCGGCGGAGTGATGCCTGGCAATTTTCAACCATTCCATTGGGTAACGGAAAAAATGGGTAGAAAATGATCGAACTAATGGCTGAGTACAATCGATTTGAAGTGGACATTAAGGCCTTCAACAAATCGCTTCAGTTTTTGAAGGGCCAATTTGTCGCTCAGTTACCGCTCAATATGGATGAGGCAGCAACAACAAGTGCCAATTGCGCATTTGTCTTCGATTGGGTACGCCGCGCCTATTTGAGTAGGGCTATCAACCTAGCTGAGAATTATGCGACGTTGATAAACAACAAAGAGGCATTGGCATCGGCTTTGCTTAGGGCCTGTCCTCATTTAAGCCAGACCCATGCGCAAGCGAGATGAACACCTGCAAGAAAGTTTCTTGCGGTTTTCTCGTAGCGCGTTGCGATGCCCCGGAAGTGTTTGATTGTACAGAAGAAGCGCTCGACAAGATTGCGCTCGGCATAAAGCGCAAAGTCATAGTCACGTTTGGTCTTGCGGTTTGACTTTGGCGGGATCACCGCCGTGATGCCGCGCACTTCAAGGCTCTGGATGAAGCTGTCCGCGTCATAGCCTTTGTCTGCGAGAAGTGATTGCGCAGCAATATCTGCCGTCAACGTTTCGGCTTGCGTGATGTCATGGACCTGACCTTGGGTCAGCGAGACCCGTAACGGATTGCCCAGCGCGTCCACGACGATATGTATTTTTGTTGTAAGCCCGCCACGCGAACGGCCTATGGCTTGGTCGCAGCCATTTTTTTTTGAGCGCCCGCGCTGTGTTGATGAGCGCGCACGATAGTCGCGTCGATCATCGCGTATTCATTATCGGGATCATGCGCCAAGACCTTGAAAAGATTCTCCCAAACACCGCTCTTGGCCCAGCGCGAGAACCGCGTGTGGATGTTTTTCCAGGCCCCGAAACGCTCCGGCATATCCCGCCACGGCGCACCAGACCGGAACTTCCAGATCACCGCTTCGACAAACAGACGATTGCCCTTCTCACTATTGCGACCAACCGTACCCGGTCGTCCCGGCAGCAACAATTCGATCCGTGCAAACTGATCATCCCGCAAACCATAGCGCTTCATCACAAAAACCTCCAAAGAAGGTTCCCTATGAATCACACTTCAACTGATTTGCGAATCCCGTATTTGAGGACAGGCCCTA
>JAYUQC010000047.1:0-15771 GCA_043759735.1 Rhodoferax sp. | reverse complement strand
GGCGTGCCCGTGTCGTTATTCGGGTTCTCCAGGGTCGGAGCGTTCGGGGTGGGCCCTAGCACAATCGTGCCGCTGCGAATGGTCCCGCCAGAAGCGAGTACGCCGGTCGTAGTGCCGTGATCCTGCTTATCCAAGGCCGTGGATGGGGCCGGTTCAAAGGGCGTGCCCGTTCCACCCGTGCTGGATTGGAAGGCAAACAGCGACCCGCCGGCGTTGAAGTTCGTGGCCGCCAATTCGACGATGTAGCTGCCATCCGCGAGAGCCTGGAAGAGATAGCGTCCCTGGCTGTCGGTGGTGGCCGTGCCGACCAGTGCGTTGGCGTTGGCGGCATCGAGCAGGCGAACGGAGACGCCATTCACGCCGACTTCGCCGGTGTCTTGTAAGCCATCGTTGTCGGCATCGTTGAAGACCACATTGCCAGCGCGCGGCGCTGCTCGATGCGCCGCCCTGGCTCAGCGCGAACACGCTGGCGCCCTGCGGCCGCGGGGTGTAGAACGCATCGGCATGCAGGCTGACAAACAGATCGGCCTGAACCCTGCGCGCCTTTTGCACCCGCACATGCAGGGGCACAAAAAAATCAGCGTCGCGTGTCAAATAGGCACGCATCGCGTTGCCGCCGACGGTCAGGCCATTGATGCGGTCGCGCAGGCGATGGGCCAGGCGCAGCACAACATCTTTCTCGCGGGTGCCATTGGGGCCTATCGCACCCGGGTCTTCGCCGCCGTGTCCCGGGTCGAGCGCGATGATGATCAGGCGATCGGTCCGCGCGATGGACGGGCCATTGCTGGTTCCGGGCCGCGGCTTGCCGGCACCGGCCAGTATGGGCGCCGAGGGCGCTGGAGCCGGTTCCGCAGCGGGCGTGGCCGCTACAACTGCGGGTTTGGGCGGCGACGTGCTGCGCTGGGCAATCAAGTCACCCAGCGGATCTCCAGCGGGTAATGGCTCAGGGGTCGCCGGCCGCGCGGTGGCCGGCCCGATCGGCTGCAGATCGCGGATACGTTCGGTGATCAGGGCCTCCAGCGGATCGACCACCTCACTGGGATACAGATCCAGCACCAGCCGATGCTGGTAGGGCGCGACTGGCCGCAGGCTAAATACCTGTGGCTTGGCCTGCTGCTTGAGGTCCAGCACCAGGCGCACGATGCCAGGCGCAAACTGGCCAACGCGGATGCCCAATATGGTCGGGTCGTCCGCCCGCACTTTGGCCACCAGTTCGCGCAGCGCTGGATTGAGGTCGATCCCTTCGATGTCCAGCGCCAGCCGGGGTGGGTTGGTTACGAGAAGCTGGCTGGTGACGAGCGCGCCATCGGATTCGATCGTGACGCGCGAGTAGTCGGGCGCTGGCCACACCCGCACGGCAAGAATCGTCGCGCCGCGAGCGATCTGTGCGGCGCCAAGCAGCAGCACCAGTGTGCCCGATTGCAGCAACGCGCGTCGTTTCATCGGCAGACGGCGGCCAGCAACGCGGCGCCGATCGGGGTTTGGGCTATCAGCCGTACGGCGCGTGCATCATCGTCCTGCAGCGCAATGTGCAGGGCCAGATCGGCTAGCGGCAACATTCCATCGGCCTGCTCCGGCCATTCGACAAGCTTGAGGCCGGTGCTGCCGAAAATGTCGCGAAAACCCGCGTCTTCCCACTCGTCGGGATCGTTGAAGCGAAAAAAGTCGAAATGCCAAATTTGCAGTGGCGCATCGAGCGAGGGCGTGCATGCAAGCGCATAGGGCTCGACCACCGCATAAGTCGGGCTTTTGACGTGGCCGGTCACACCCAGGGCCTGCAATAGATGGCGCACGAAACTGGTCTTGCCGGCACCGAGTTCGCCATGCAGTTCGATGAAGCAATCAACAATGCCGGGCTGCTGCGCCAGGCAAGCTGCGAACAGGCGGGTGGCGGCCTCGTCCGGCCAGCACAGGCTTTTTATAATCAATGGGTAATGAGTACCCATGTTCTAGTCGATCAAGGTCAATTGGTGTCCCGCATCACCCGCTGGGCCCATGAACTTGGGTTCTCCCAGATCGGACTGAGCAATATCGATCTGTCTGGCGCGGAGCAAGGATTGCTGGCGTGGCTGGAGCAGGGTTTTCACGGCGATATGGCATACATGGCGGCGCATGGACTCAAACGTGCCCGACCGGCTGAACTCGTGCCTGGCACAGTGACTGTGCTGACCGCCCGCCTGGACTATTTGAACACAGGGCATGCGGCGCAAGAACATTCCTGGCAGGCGATAGAGTTCGATCGTCTCCATCGCGCAACAGAAGGCGTGGTGTCTCTGTATGCCCGGGGGCGCGACTACCACAAGGTATTGCGCCAACGGCTGCAGCGCCTGGCCTATCGCATCAGGTCGGAGGTCGGTGATCTGGGCTACCGCGTGTTCACGGACTCCGCTCCGGTGCTGGAGGTTGAACTGGGAGTGCGCAGCGGGCAGGGATGGCGCGGCAAACATACGCTGGTGCTGAACCGCGAAGCAGGATCGATGTTTTTTCTGGGTGAGATCTACCTTGATATCGCGTTGCCGCCGACCGCTTCGGTCAGCGACCACTGCGGTAGTTGCGAGGCTTGTATCGATGTGTGTCCGACCCGCGCCATCGTTGCGCCATACCGGCTCGATGCCCGGCGCTGCATTTCCTACCTGACGATTGAACATGCCGGATCGATCGCGCCCGAGCTGCGCCCCTTGATGGGCAACCGGATCTACGGATGCGACGATTGTCAGCTGGCCTGTCCGTGGAACAAGTTCGCGCAACGCAGTACGCTGCCCGATTTCGATCCGCGTGAGGGTCTGGTTGGGGCCCAGCTGGTGACCCTCTTTGGCTGGAGCGAGGCGCAGTTTCTGCAACTGCTCGAGGGCAGCCCGATCCGGCGCATCGGTCACGAGCGCTGGTTGCGCAATATCGCCGTAGCGCTGGGCAACGCGCTGGCCGCGCAGTTCGACCCCGCGATCGAGCAGGCATTGCGCCAACGGGAAAATCATCCCAGCGCGCTGGTGCGTGAACATGTGGCCTGGGCCTTGGGCTACCATCGAGCCCATGCCACCGATTGACCCGCAACCAGCTTGCGACTTGCACCGGAACTGAACCGAATGCGTTTGCTGATCATCGATCCCCAGAACGATTTCATGGACATCCCGCGGGCCACGTTGCCGGTCCCGGGCGCCCGTGAGGACATGCAGCGCCTGGCCCGATTTGTTGACCGCATGACAGGGCAGATGGATGAAATCGTGGTCACGCTCGACTCGCATGCCGGTGTGGGAATCGAACGAACGACGTTCTGGCTGGGCGCCGATGGCGCGCCGCTTGCGCCGTTCACCGCCATCACCGCCGCCGATGCGCAGAGCGGGCGGGTCCGGCCACGGGATGCCAGCCGCAGCGCCGAGGCGCTGGCCTACCTGCAGGCACTGGAGGCCGGCGGCGAACGCACGCTGATTGCCTGGCCGGTGCATTGCGTGCTCGGCACCTGGGGCCACAACATCGAGCAGACGCTGGCGGATGGACTGGCGCGTTGGGAACTCGCAAAGGGGCGTGCCTGCGACAAGATGGTCAAGGGCCTGAACCCGATGACCGAGCAGTACAGCGCGTTCCGCGCCGACGTGCCGCGTGCCGACGATCCGCGCACGCAGCTCAATACCGCGCTGTTGGCGCAGCTGGCCAGGGGCGACGATCTGCTGCTGGTTGCGGGCGAGGCGCTGAGCCATTGCGTGGCGGCATCGGGCCAGGACATGCTGGCCCAGTGGGATCTCGGCCGCCTGCACAACACGGTATTTCTCACCGACTGCATGAGTGCGGTGGCCGGATTCGAGGCGGCCGGCCAGGCGTTTCTGGCGCAATTGCGCGCGCGCGGCGTGCGTTGCCTGACCACAACCGAGTTCTCCGAGATGGTTGCCTGATGAGCGCAGCGCCGGGCCGCCCCAAGCAAGCTTGCACCGCAGTGCGCAGCACGAAGGTTGCCTTATGAGCGCAGCGCCGGGCCGCCCCAAGCAAGCTCGCACCGCAGTGCGCAGCACGAAGGTTGCCTGATGAGCGTCGCCAGCCCTGACAGTGACCGCAAGGTGCGCCGCCGCCTCGGCCAGGTTGTCGATGCCGGCCTGGAGTTGGGCGACAGCGCGCTGTCGCAACTCGATCCGGTGCGCTGGAGCCGTTCTCCGCTGCGTTGGGCGCTGGGTTGGTGGGTGGTGGCCCAGTTTGCGGCGCAGATGCTGGTGTTGATGTTGTCGCCCTCGAGCTACCGGCGCAGCCAGCGCCTGGCGATCAACCAGCAGTTGTATTTGGCAACTGCCCCCTTGCTGCCCGGTTTTGTCGCCTTGTCTGCGTTGCTGAGTCTGGTCATTATCCAGATCGTCGTGGCCACGGCCGAAGCCTATGGCCTCTCGCAGTATGCACTTGACGTGCTGGTGCGCACCCTGGTGGTGGAACTGCTGCCGCTGCTGGTGGCCCTGTTTGTCGCGCTGCGCTTCACCATGCCCAGCGGCGAGGCGGTGGCCGACCTGCGCCAGCAGGGCGTTTTGCATGGTCTGTGGCGCGGTGGCGGGGACCCGGCGCGCGACCTGCTGCTGCCGCGGGTGCTCGGTGGTGTGTTTTCGGTAGTATTGCTGGCGGCCCTGAGTGCGGTTCTGGCGCTGGTGATGACGTATGTCTCGATCTACGGATTCACCACCTGGGGATTTGCCGCCTACACCCGGGCTGTCGGCCAGGTGTTCACACCGGCGGCCACGCTGATCCTGGGCCTGAAGGCGTTCTTTTTCAGCCTGGTCGTGGCGATCTTGCCGATCGCGCCCAATCCGCATCTGGATGGTGCGCCCTTGCGCCGCCGAGACGAGATCGGCCAGCTCGGGCGCCTGTTCGCGCTGATCCTGCTGATCGAGGTGTTGTCCCTGGTGGGCAACTACTATTGAGCCGAACCACGCTATCGCCATGACCGAGCCTTCCGAACACCCGCCGCCGGTTCCGCATCTGGAGCGCAAGGCCCGGCTGTTGCTCTTGGCCATGCTGGTACTGCTGTCGGGTGCCATTGCCTACCTGATGTATGCCCGCGGCGCGTTCGAACGCACCCAGCAGCTGGTGCTGATCGCCGATGACTCCGAAGGTATTGCGGTGGGCATGAACATGACCTTCTCCGGATTTCCGATCGGCCGCATCGGCCGCATCGAGCTCTCGAGCGAAGGCAATGCCCGCATCATCGTCAACGTGCCGCAAAAAGATGCGCACTGGCTGCGCACATCGAGCGTGTTCACGATGGAAAGCGGCCTGGTCGGCGGCACCAAGATCCGCGCCTTTACCGGGGTGCTGACCGATCCACCGCTGCCCGATGGCGCGGAGCGCAAGGTATTGCGGGGCGATGCGGCGGCCGAGATTCCGCGCATGATGGCCAGCGTGCGCGAATTGGTCGGCAACCTGGGGGCGCTGACCAGCCAGGACGCGCCGCTGAACGCCAGCCTGCGCAACCTGCAGATCGCAGCCGAGAAGCTCAACGGCCCGCGCGGCGCCATCGGCGTGCTGATGGGCAACGATGCGGATGCGCGCCAGCTGTCGCAGGCGCTGCAACGTACCAACGCGCTGCTGGCCCGGGTGGACGGCCTGGTGCTCAAGGCCGATGGCATCGCACAGCGCACCGACGGCATGATCGCGCGCGCCGACCAGCAGGTATTCGGCCAGCAAGGCGTGGTGTCGGAAACCCGCGCGACAGTGGTCCAGCTCAACGGCCTGCTGGCCGAGGCGCGCAACAGTCTGAAAAAAGTCGATGCCGTGCTGGTGGAGGCGCAGGCCATTGGCGCCAATACCCGTGAAGCGACGACCGACCTGGGCGCCTTGCGCACCGAGGTCGAGGCCAGCCTGCGCAAGGTCGAGCATCTGGTCAACGAGATCAACCGCAAGTGGCCGTTTGCGCGCGACGCGCAAATCAAGTTGCCATGACGCGCGCGCTGCTCTGGACAATCGCCGCATGGGCCGCGCTGCTGGCCGGTTGTGCCGGTGGGCCGCCGCCTCCCGATTGGCAACTGAACGCACAAGGCGCCATCGAGCGGGCCCAGGACGCTTATCTGTCGGGCAACAGCCGCATCGAGGAAGTTGAGTTCGCACGCGCGCGCGCTGAGATTGCTCGCACCGGGCGCGCCGACCTGCTGGCTCGGGCCGAGCTGGTGCGATGTGCATCCCGTGTTGCCAGCCTGGTGTTCGAGACCTGCGCCGGTTTCGAGCTATTGGCGCAGGACGCCGCGGCGCCGGAGCAGGCCTATGCGCGCTACCTGCAGGGGCAGGCTACAGCGGCCGACGCAGCGCTGCTGCCCGCGCCGCACCGACCGCTGCTGGCGGCGCAGGTCGGCGGGGCGCAACTGGCGCAGCTGGAGGGCCCGCTGTCCCGGTTGGTTGCCGCAGGCGTGTTGCTGCGCAGCGGCCGCGCCGACCCGCAAACAATCGCCCTTGCCATCGATGCCGCCTCCGGCCAGGGCTGGCGGCGGCCATTGCTGGCCTGGCTCGGTGTGCAGGCGCAGCGCGCCGAGCAGGCGGGTGACGCGCAGGAGTCGGCCCGCATCCGGCGGCGCATCCTGCTGGTGGGTGGTGACACGGCGCGGGTCCCCTGATCCATAGTGCGCCTTGCATGGTTCCCGACCGCTATTTCCGGTTTGCCAGTCGGACACCGGTGCTGACGGGCAGCTTCGTCGGAGTCCTGTTCTGGCTGTATGTGGTGTTTCCGGCCCTGCCCATCGGCGGCGAGGTGCTCGACGTGCGCGATGGCTACAGCTACACGGAACTCGTGGCGGCGATGGAGCAGTATGGCGCGGCAGGCCGGCGTGCCTACGCCTGGTCCAGCCCGACGGTCGACGTGCTGTTTCCGATGCTGTACGTGACCTTGTTCAGCGGCCTGCTGACCCGCCTGCGGCCCTCAGATGGCTGGCTTTGGCTGGCCTGGATCCCGGTTTTCGCGGGCGCCTGGGACCTGTGCGAGAACGCGCAGATTACCGCGATGCTGTTGATGTTCCCTGATCTGTCCGAGGCGCAGGTTGCATGGGCGTCGTTCTTCACCCAGGTCAAAAACGTCTACATCGGACCGGCCTATCAATTGCCGACGCTGGCGCTTTTGCTGGTGGCGTTGGTCCGCTGGCTGCTGCGCCGCCTCAGGGCTGCCTGATTTGAGTCGCACCGGAAGGTGCTGCCCTGCAGGCGGCGTTTCCTGCGCCGTCGCTGTGGCCCGCTGCACCGCCAGCATAAAACACGATGATGCGGCAGGCATGCCGGAGAAGATCAGCAAGGTCGTGTTCGCGTGACCCGGGCCGAGGCGCGTTACCATCCACGCGCATGCCCGAATCGAGCCCATCCGAGATAGACACCTTCATCGATGCGTTGTGGCTGGAACAAGGCCTGTCGCGCAACACATTGTCGGCCTACCGGCGTGACCTCGGGTTGCTGGCGCAGTGGCTGCAGGCGCAGGGCGTGGACCTGTTGGCCGTCGGCGAACACCATCTGAATGGCTATTTTTCCGCCCGCCATGCGCAGACCAAGGCCACCACCGCGAACCGGCGCCTGTCGGTGTTCAAGCAGTTCTTCCGCTGGGCACTGCGCGAGAACCGGATCTGCGCCGACCCGACGCTCAAGCTGCAGGCGGCACGCCAGGCGCTGCGGGTGCCCAAGACCATGTCCGAGGCGCAGGTCGAGGTGCTGTTGGCGGCGCCCGACGTGGGCACGACGCTCGGCATGCGTGATCGAACCATGCTCGAACTGATGTATGCCAGTGGCCTGCGTGTCAGCGAACTGGTCGGATTGCGGGTGCTCAACATCAGCTTGCAGGAGCATGTGCTGCGGGTGTTTGGGAAGGGCAACAAGGAGCGGCTGGTGCCTTTCGGCGAAGAAGCCGGCCTGTGGCTGCGGCGCTACCTGGAGCAGGCGCGACCGGCGCTGCTCGGCCAGCGCCAGACGGTGTCCCTGTTCGTGACCAGCAGCGGCATCAATGCCGGCAGCGCGATGTCGCGGGTGATGTTCTGGAGCATCGTCAAAAAATACGCGCTGCGCGCCGGGCTGTCCGGTGCGCCATCGCCGCATACCTTGCGCCATGCGTTCGCAACCCATCTGCTGAACCACGGCGCCGACCTGCGCGCAGTGCAGATGCTGCTCGGTCATGCGGATATTTCCACCACGACCATCTATACCCATGTCGCGCGCGAGCGGCTGCGCCAGCTGCACGCGAAGCACCATCCGCGCGGTTGACGGTCCTGCTGCGGTCGCTGGCCTGGCTGGCCGGTCGCCTCAGTGCCGACGCCAGAACAGACCGAGCAAGGGTTTCACGCTGGTGCCATGGAGCAGGATCGACAGCGCCACCACGACCAGGGTGATCTGCACCAGTTGCAATGCCAGCGGCTCGGGCAGTCCATGCGTGATCACATACATCAGGTAATACAGCGAACCGATGCCGCGCACGCCGAACCAGCCGATCAAGCCCAGCGCACGCCATGGCGTGCGGGTGCCGGCCAAGGCGATCATGACGCTGAGCGGGCGGGCCACGACGAACAGGAAGACCGCCAGGCCGAGCGCAGGCCAGCTCCATGAGTCCAGGTACAGCGAGCCGCCGACCAGCAGCACCAGCACGAGCTCGGACAAGCGCTCCAGATGTTCCTTGAACACCAGCGAGCCGGCGCTGACCGTGGTCTGTTCCAGATAGTCGGACTGCGGGTGCTGGCTGGCCGATGCGGCGGGTGCTTCGTCTGGCGGTGTCAGTGCGCGGCACTCGTCGGCCAGCCTGAGTTCGGTCTGGCGCAACGCGACGGCGGCAAAGAAAACTGCCAGGAAGCCCCAGGTATGGGCCATCACGGATACGCCATACACGACGCCGATCAGACCCAGGCCCAGAAAGTCGTCCAACAACGTGCGGCGTTGCGGATTTTGTCGCAACACCATGCACAGTCGGGCCAGGGCGGCGCCGGCGAGCAGACCGATGCCGATGCCGCCCACGGTCGCCCAGACGACGTCCACCAGTACCCAGCGCAGTCCGAACGATCCAAGGTCGTGCAGGCCCAGCAGACCCAGTCCGAGCACGACGAATGGAAATGCGCTGCCATCGTTCATGCCGGCTTCGCAGGTCAGGTTAAAGCGCAGCAGGTCACGGTCGCCAGGGTGGCGGATCTGCACATCGGTTGCCAGCACCGGATCCGTCGGTGCGACGATCGCGCCCAGCAACACGCCTGCGCCCAGCGGCAGGCCCAACACCAGCACCGCAAAGCCAGCCACCAGCGCCACGGTGATGGCCATCGATACCGTGGCCAGCAACATCGGCGCGCGCCAGCGCAACAAATTGAATGGTGCGGGCATCTTGATGCCCGCTGAAAACAGCGAGATCAGCACCGCCACCTCGGTCAGCACCTTCAGCAGCGCCGATTCCTTCAGCGGATTGAAATGAAACAGGTGCAATGCGGTCGGACCGACCACCAGCCCGACGGCCAGGTAGATGATGGCCGATGTCACCGGCGTGCGCTCCAGCACGGAACGGGTCAGGCCCATGAACAGCAGCAGGGCGCCGATCAGCAGAAACCACTGTGCGTTGGTCATCGTCGTAATCCACGGTGCTGCATCGGTGCGCCTGGTTGGGTCATGTCGGTGCCGCCCGGCCATGCAGAGGGTACGGTACAGCCCCTTGGGAGCAGCGAACGCGGAGCGCGCGGCGGCAATTCATCCTGGTGCGCGAGCATAGCCGGGCGTGTGCTGCTGCGCTGTAGGTCAATGCCGCGTCATGGTGCGGCGGGCAACGGGAGCGGCAGTTCGCGCACAATCGCTGCAACCCTCCGATGCGGCCTTTACCATGCCCGACAGTGAATTAGCGCAATGGCTTCAGTCCCGCGGCTTTTACACGCTGCTGATACTGGCCTTGTTGGTGCTCGGGTTGCTGTTGGCACTGGGGCGCCGCCGCAAGGACCGGTCGCCAACCGCGCGCAAACCGCCATCGCACCAGCGCAAGAGCCGCCGCGGCCACACGCCCTGACTGCCACGGAGCCAGCGCCACGGTGGCAATGGCCGCCTGATAGTTGTGCAACGCGGTGTCAGCGCGCCGAGTCGCTCCACAGGGCCTGCATAGCCTGCGTGAACGCTTGGCCGATCGCATCCTGATTGCGATGCCGGCCGTCCCGCAGCACCTGCTCGCCGGCCACCAGCACTTCGCGCATGACGGGCTCCGTGCCGGCAAAGACCAATGCGTCGAGCCGGTGGCTGGACGGCACGCCGAGTTGTCCCGCCGAGCGGGTATCGAGTACCAGCGCATCGGCCCGTGCGCCGCGCACCAGTCCCCACTGCGACTTTCCACTTGCACATGCACCTGCCGTCAACGCAGCGTCGAACAATCGGGCGGCCGTCGAGTCCTGCACGCCCGGAGCGGCGGCCACGTTGCGCCTGCGGTGCAGCAGGCGTTGCCCGTATTCGAGCCAGCGCAGCTCCTCGGGCCAGTTGCGCACGACATGGCTGTCGGACCCGATCGCCATGGGAACACCCGCCGCGAGCCAGCCGGCCAGGTCGGTCAGGCCGTCGCCCAGGTTGGCTTCGGTGGCCGGGCAGATCACGATGCCGGCGCCGCAACGGGCGACGGCGTCGATCTCGCTGGCGCTGGCATGGGTCGCATGCACCAGTTGCCAGCGGGCATCGGGCGCCAGTGTGTCGCACAGGTATTGGATCGGGCGCTGGCCGGTGGTCTTGATGCAGTCGTCGACCTCGCCGGTCTGCTCGGCAATATGCAGGTGGATCGGCAGATCCTCGTCACCGACCTGGCCCAACAGGTCCTGGATGCCAGGCAGGCTCGCCGCGCGCAGCGAGTGGATCGCGACCCCGGCGTTCAGATGCCGGCGGCCACTGGTGTGCGCGGCACGTGCAAGTTCCATCACCAGTGCGGGCGTGCCGGCGAAGCGGCGCTGGTCGTCCTGCAACACGGGCCGTTCGAAGCCGGCACGCTGGTACAACACCGGCAGCAATGTCAGGCCCATGCCGGCGTGTTGCGCCGCGTCCGCCAGCGCCCAGCACATCTGCGCCGGATCCGGATAGCGCTGGCCCGAGGGCGCATGGTGCAGGTAGTGGAATTCGCAGACCTGGGTAAAACCGCCGCGCAGCAGCTCCAGGTACAGCTGTGCCGCCACCGCCTGCATCTGCTCGGGCGTGATGCGCAGCGCCACCTGGTACATGCGCTCGCGCCAGGACCAGAAATCGTCGGACGCCGAGGCGCGGCGTTCCGACAGGCCGACGAAGGCACGCTGAAACGCATGGCTGTGCGCGTCCACCAGACTCGGCAGTACCGGGCCGGGCAGATGCCGGGCATGCGCCGGGGGAGCCGTGATGCCGCTTTCAATGCGGCTCCAGCAGCCCTGTGCATCGACATCGAACAGCACCGCATGTTGCCAGCGGCCATCGATCCAGGCCTGTTCGGCCCATAGGCTGTGTTCAGGCATCGGGAGTCCAGTCGAGCATGGTCTGCACCAGCGCGCGCAGCAGCGGTTCAAGTCGAGCTGCGCGCGCGGAGTCGACCCGGTACGGCGGCGACTCCTGCATGTAGGTGCTCCAGCACATCTCAAGCTGGATTGCATGCCGGCCCGCGGCCGGACGACCGAAATGGCGCGTGATATGGCCGCCCTTGAAGCGGCCGTCGGTCACCTGGGTGAACCCGGTCTGGGCCTGCAGCACCTGCGACAGCTGGTTGCGCAAGCCTGGTGCACAACTGTTTCCGGTGGCGGTTCCCAGGTTCAGGTCGGGCAGTTTGCCCTCGAACAACCAGGGCAGCGTCGATTTGATGCTGTGGCCATCGAACAAGATCGCATGGCCGTGGCGCGCCTTGATGCGCGCCAGCTCCTGGTCCAACGCATCATGGTAGGGCTGCCAATAAGTGGTGCGGCGCCGCGCGATCTCAACGGCGTCGGGCGCGCGGCCCTCGTGGTAGATCGGGTCACCGGTAAAAAACCGGGTAGGGCAGAGCTCCGTGTTGTTGGCGCCGGCATACATTGGCGCGTTGTCCGGCGCGCGGTTCAGGTCGATCACGAAACGTGAGTAACGCGGCACGATCAGGCCGGCACCCATCGCAGTGGCAAACGCATAGAGCTGCTCCAGGTGCCAGTCCGTGTCTTCAACCTGCAGCGCACGTGGCAGGTAGCGCTGCGCCAGGTCTTCGGGTATGCGCGTGCCGACATGGGGCACGCTGATCAGCACCGTGCCCGTGCCCGGTGTGAGGGTGCAGACCGCGCTGCTCATGGGGTTCTTTCAAGGCCCGCAGCAATGACGCGTCGGCAGGGGTTGCGGCCAAACCAGTAGGCCAGTTCGTTGGGATGTTCCAGGTCCCAGACCGCGAAATCGGCGCGCATGCCAGGCACCAACCGGCCCCGGTCGGTCAGTCCCAGGGCCCGCGCTGCGTGGGTGGTGATGCCGGTGACGGCTTCCAGCGGCGTCATGCGAAACAGCGTACAGGCCATGTTGGCCATCAGCAGCAGGGACAGGCCGGGACTGGAGCCGGGATTATGGTCACTGGCCAGCGCGATGGGAACCTGCTGCGTGCGCAGTTGTGCAATCGGCGGCAACTGGGTTTCGCGCAGAAAATAAAAGGCGCCGGGCAACAACACCGCCACCGAGCCGCTGGCTCGCATCGCGTCGACGCCGGCATCGCTCAGGTATTCGAGGTGGTCGCACGACAGCGCGCCAAACTCGGCCGCCAGCGCAGCGCCATCCTGGTCGCTCAATTGCTCGGCGTGGATCTTGACCGGCAAGCCCAGCGCGCGCGCGGCCACGAAGACGCGCCGTGTCTGGGCCGGCGTAAAGGCGATGTTCTCGCAGAACGCGTCGACTGCGTCGATCAGCCCGGCGGCATGCAGCGCCGGCATCCAGGAACAGACGGCGGTGATGTAGTCGTCGGCTCGCCCATCGAACTCCGGCGGCACGGCATGGGCGGCGAGGAAGGTTGTGCAGATGGTCAGCGGCAATGCTCGCCCGAGTTGGCGCGCAACGCTCAGACAGCGGCTTTCATCGAGCAGGCTCAGGCCATAGCCTGATTTGATCTCCAGCGTTGTCACACCCTCGGCCATCAGCGTCGTCGCACGCTGGCGCGCACCGGACAGCAGTGTCGCATCGCTGGCCGCGCGGGTGGCCGCCACCGTGGAGCGGATACCGCCGCCAGCACGCGCGATCTCCGCGTAGCCTACCCCTTGCAGCCGCATCTCGAATTCAGCCGCGCGTTGCCCGCCGTACACCAGGTGGGTGTGGCAATCGACCAGGCCGGGCGTGACCAGCGCGCCGCCCAGGTCGTGCACTGCACCGACATGCTCGCGCAGTGGGTCCGGTAGATCGTCCAACGCTCCGACCCAGGCCAGTCGGTCGTCTTGCACCAGCAGCGCGCCATCGTCCACCAGGCCCCAGTCGGCATCGTCGGCCAGCGTCGCCAATCGGGCATTGCGCCATAGGGTCGTGCTCTGCATAGGGTCAGTCCTCAGGGGTAAATCCCAGCCACCAGGCACTGCCTGATGCGGGGTGGGTATGGCAGCTGGGCGTAAAGGTCCAGGCTCCGGGCACGCTGGCCGGTTCCCACAACAGGCTGTGGGCCTGGACTGCGCATGCGTCCTGTGGACCATGCCAGTGACCGGCGGTTGTGGTGTACAGGCCGCGCATGCGGAATCCGTCGTCCCACGGATCGCCGGCCGCGACCTTGCGCAAGACCGAAACGCCGCCGATAGCCATCAGGTTGAGATCCTGGGTCGGGCCGTCCAGCAGGGTGCAGTCGGGGGCCCATGCTCCGTCGAAACACAACGCATCGCCCGTTGCATCCACCAGATGCCGCTTGCCCTGGAAGGTCAGGGCCACGCCGCGGCCTTCGAGCACCGAGAACCAGCGCGTGACGCCGGGAAAGGCGGAGAACGGGCCGTCGGCGCCGATGTCGGCCCGGCTGATGCGCAGTTGCCACGGTCCCTGCCGTGGCCATGCCAGCAGTTCCCGGGTCTGGCCACCGCCATTGCGCCAGGCCTGTGGTGCAACGGATTGGGCGGCGATCAGAAGTCGGCTCTCTGCACAATCCTGCGTGCTGCGCACTCCGGGATTCGCCTTGGGAGCGGCCCTTCGGCCTTCTGGACCACCCTGCGTGCTGCGCACTCCGGGATTCGCCTTGGGAGCGGCCCTTCGGCTCATGGCTTGAACTGGCCTTCCAGGCGGTAGCGCGCGCCGGGATGCACCAGCCGCACCAGGGTGATGGGAACCTCGCGATTGACGGTACGCCGCAGGACCACCAGGCAGGGCTCCGTGCGGCTGATGCCCAGCAGACGTGCCTCTTGCGCCGTCGGCCTGCCCGCTTCGATCGCGTACTGCGCCTCCCACAGGGGTGCCACGTCGAGCAGGTAGTGGGTTGGCGTGATGCGGGTGAAATCGGCCTGCAGGTAATCTGGCGCGCAGGCGGGATTGACGTAGCGGTCCTCGCACTGCAGTGGTACACCATTTTCATGGTGCACGATCAGCGTGTGGAATACCGGCGCACCGACGGAAAGACCGAGTTTGGACCCCAGTGTTGCACTGCACGCTTCCTGCCGCGACAGGTGGACGACGGCATGATGCTGGTGCCCGCGCGCGGTGATTTCCGCATGCAGATCGCGTATCGTCAGGCTCGACGACACCGGGGCCAGGTGCGCCGCATAGGTGCCCAGACCCTGCACCCGGTTGAGCAGGCCCTCGCTTTGCAGTTCGCGCAATGCCCGCGTCACGGTCATGCGGCTGACTCCGAATTGCGCCACCAGTTCGGATTCGGACGGCATCAGGGTCTCGGGCGGCCAGCGTCCGTCGGACAATCCCTGCTTGAGATGGGCCTTGACCCGGGCATAGGGCGCCCGTGCCGATGCCGTGGGCAACTTGCCGGTGGCGGGGTCTGTGTGCGTGGCTGGCATGGACAGGTCATTCTTGCGCCGATGGGCAACAGTCTACTTGCATAGACTTGTCTAGTCAAGTAGACTGCTGACAGTAAACTGCCGGCCATGCGCTTTCGCCCATGACCCATCTGAAGGAGATTGCAATGTCTGATCTGTCGATCGTCCACCACAGTGCCAAGGCCCGCCCGGTGCGGGCCCCGCGCGGCACGGAACTGAGCTGCAAGAACTGGCTGATCGAAGCCGCTTACCGCATGGTGCAGAACAACCTGGACCCGGAAGTGGCCGAGAACCCGGATGCTCTGGTGGTGTACGGCGGCATCGGCAAGGCGGCGCGCAACTGGGATTGTTTCGAGGCCATCCTGTCGAGTCTGCGCGCGCTGCAGGAAGACGAGACACTGCTGGTGCAGTCCGGCAAGCCGGTGGGCGTGTTCAAGTCGCATGTCGATGCGCCGCGGGTGCTGATCGCCAATTCCAATCTGGTGCCCAAGTGGGCCACCTGGGAGCATTTCCATGAGCTCGATCGCAAGGGCCTGATGATGTACGGCCAGATGACGGCCGGCTCCTGGATCTACATTGGCAGCCAGGGCATCGTGCAGGGCACCTACGAAACCTTTGTCGAAGCCGGACGCCAGCATTACGGCGGCGATCTAGCTGGCCGCTGGGTGCTCACCGCCGGGCTGGGCGGCATGGGCGGTGCGCAACCGCTGGCGGCCAGCTTTGCCGGGGCCAGCTCGCTGAACATCGAGTGCCAGCAGTCGCGCATCGACTTTCGCCTGCGTTCGCGCTACCTGGACGAGCAGGCAAGCGACCTGGACGACGCGCTCGCGCGCATCAAGACCTACGCCGCGCAAAAACGCACGGTCTCGGTCGGCCTGCTGGGCAATGCCGCCGATATCCTGCCCGAGTTGGCGCGCCGCGCCCAGGC
>JAYUQC010000046.1:0-5452 GCA_043759735.1 Rhodoferax sp. | reverse complement strand
CCTCGAACATGCGGGCCATGTTCTGCTCGGTCTCGCCGAGGTATTTGCTCACCAGGTCGCTCGCCTGGCGCACCAGCAGCGGACGCTGCAGGGCCTGCGCGATATGTTCACCCAGGGCGGTTTTTCCGGTCCCCGGCGGACCGTGGAAACACAGCGTGCCGAAGCCCCTGCGGCGCAGCGCCTCGACGATGCGTGCAACCTCGAAGCGCGACTCGATATTGAGCAGCGACAGGTCGTAGGTGGTCACGATGCGGCGCGCCGCGGTCGGCGCCGCGCTGTTGCCGAGCGCCTTGTCGGCATTGACGAGTTGGCGTTCGATCAGCGATTGCAGCCCGTCTGAGTCAAGGTCCGATTCGTCGTGCGCGAGCCGTGCGAACTTGACCGCGGTGCGGATCTGCGCCGGCGTCAGGCCTTTGCGTTCGGCCAGCTTGGCGGCAAAGCCTTCGGCCACCGCCACCCCGGCCAGCGCACGCGCGACCAGCGCTTCGCGCGCGCCGGGCGGCGGGCTCTTCAGTTCCAGGTGGTACTGGAAGCGGCGCCGGAATGCCGGGTCGATCTGCTCGATGCGATTCGTGACCCAGATCACCGGCACCGGGTTGGTCTCGAGGATCTGGTTCACCCAGGCCTTGCCGCTCACGCTGCCCGACAGCGCGCCGTCGCCAGTGTCCAGGCGCGCGATCATCTGCGCCGCGTCGGTGGAGATCGGCGGGAATACGTCTTCCACTTCGTCGAACAGCAGCGCCACGTTGCTGCCGCCCTTCAGGAATACCTGGCTGATCTGCAAGGACCGGTAGCGGTCGCGTCCGCTGAGCGAATTGCCGTCGCGGTCCGCGTACTCGACTTCGTACAACTCCAGGTTCGCGGCCTGCGCGGCCACCTTGGCAAGTTCGGTCTTGCCAGTGCCGGGCGGTCCGTAGAGCAGCACGTTGACCCCCGGCTCCTTGCGCGCCACGGCATTGCGCAGCAGCGCGGTCAGCACCTGCTGGTCCGGCCCGACGAAGTGAAAATCGGCCGGCGTCAGCTCGCTGCGCGTGGCCGGCCGGGTGAACACGGCCATGAGTTCCGACGGGCCTTCGTACTTGCGCATCAGCACCGGCGGAATCTGCTCGCTCACCTTCATCAAGTCGGCGAGGTCGGTGATGTTGTGCTCGGAGATCAGGTTCTCCACCAGGCCGATGCGCTCCAGGCGTGAACCGGCGCGCAATGCCTCGCCAACCTCGTTCGCATTGACCTGCGCCAGTTCGGCAATCGCAGCATACGCGTCGGGGGCGTTGCTGACCTTGAATTCGACGAGGATGCTGCGCAGGTCGCGCTGATAGCGTGCCAGCGTGCCATACAACAGCAAGGCGCGCTCGGCCCGGTTGAGCTGCAACAGCCCGGCCAGCGCGTCGATGTTCTTTTCCACCAGCGTCGATTGTTTTTTAAGGCACTGGGTCAGCCAGTCGCCGGTCACGGCGAGCAGCGAGATCAGGTCCTTGGGCTGGTCCTTGGCGTATTCGTCCAGATAAAAGAACAGGGTGCCCTCTTCGTAGGGCCCGCGCCAGACGCCATAACGCGTCAGAAACTCGGCATCGCGCAGCGCCCCGTGGCCGCGCCAATAGTCGTTGCCGACGCAACGGCGCCCCAGGAATTCGCGCACCCGCGCCAGCACCGGCACGGGCCAGACCAGATGGCGACCGGCCAATGCAACGACGCTGTTGAGGTCACGCCGCACGTTGAAGTTCGAGCCGCGCCGGGCCGCCAGCGTCAGTACAAAATGCGAACACATCAAGTCCAGCACCGGTGCATCCTCGAGCCCCGGCGACGGCAAGACCATCTTGCTTGCCTGTTCGGTCACCAAACGTTTTGCCATCAACGCCTCCAACACCGTAGTGGGTGGCAATGACCATAACCCAGTCCGCCTGCGGAGGGAAGACCCGGCTCCAAATAAGGTAATGGGCTCACTCGCAGCCGCGGCGCCGGGAGCAGGTCGCGGGAAGCGGCCGATTCCGCTAAGCTTTGGCGCATGGATACCATTAGCTTGCAGGCCGCGCTGGGCACCTATTTTGCGCCCTGGGTACAGACCTTGGGGCTTTGCGTTGAGGGCACCGATGCCGGTGGTGTCGTGCTGCGCATGCCCCAGCAGGCGCAGTTGGCGCGCGCGGGCGGCATGGTGTGCGGCCAGGCCATGATGGCCGCTGCCGATACGGCGATGGTGCTGGCGCTGATGCAGCATTGGGGTGAATTCCGTCCCTGTACGACCGTGCAGATGAACACCAGTTTTCTCAAGCCGCTGGCCGGCCAGGACGGGCTCATCCATGCCCGATTGATCCGGGTTGGCAAATCGCTGGCATTTGGCGAGATCGATATCCGTGGCGCCAACGACCAGCGTAGTGTGTGCCGGGCCAGCACCACCTATGCGCTGCTGTAGGGCCATGACACCGCATCCGCATGTGGCGGGTCGTTGCTGGCCATGACGCGCGCGACGTTCCGTTGGCTGGCTGCGGTTGCGTTGGCCTTGTCCTTGCTGGCGTTGGCCCTGCTGGTGCTGGCGGTGGACAACGCTGCGACGGTCCGCCGACAGGCTGAACTGACACCCGCGCATGTCGAGCGCGCCCGCTGGCTGTTGGCGCGGCATGATCCGCGCCGCATGCGCGCGGGCGTGCTGCGCACGATGGTGGTGTCGCAGGAGGACCTGGATCTGGCGGCGAACTACCTGGCCAATCGCTACCTGGGCGGCGCGAGCCAGATCGAGCTGACCGATGGCCGGTTCAGGGTGCAGGCCAGCCTGGCGTTGCCCGCCAACCCGCTGGGCAGGTTCATCAACCTGACTGCGTTGTTGAGCGAGAGCGAGTCCCTGCCCAGGTTCGAGCAGCTGCGCATCGGGCGTGTGCCGGTGCCTGCATTTCTGTGCAATTGGCTACTTGATATTGGAATGGCGCGCCTTCAGGCCAGTGCCGATTTTTCGGCCGCCGCCGACGTGATCAAGCGGGTACGCTCGCGCGACGGATTCCTGAGTGTCAATTTTGAATGGAGTGACGCGGTGCCGGCCCAGATCAAGGCGGCTCTGGTCGGGCCGCAGGAACAGGCCCGCTGGCGCATCTACCAGGAGCGCCTGGTGCAGCTGACCGGTGAGTCGGGTGTACTGCGGATCATGCAGCTCGATCAGCTGCTGGGGCCCCTGATGCAACTGGCGCTGGAGCGGTCCGCCAGTGCAGACCCCGTGGCGGAGAGTCGCGCTGCGCTGGTTGTGCTGGCGTTCTATGTCAATGGCAAGGGCCTGGCGGCACTGGTACCCGGGGCGCGCGATTGGCCTACTGCGCAGCGTCATCTCGTGACCTTGTCGGGGCGGGTCGACTTCCCGCAGCACTACACGATATCGGCCGCATTGGCTGCTACTGCCGGCAGCCCGGTGGCGGATGTGATGGGCTTGTACAAGGAGCTGGATGACGCCAAGGTCGGAAGCGGGTTCTCCTTCAACGATTTGGCGGCCGACCGCGCCGGAACGCGATTTGGTGCACTGGCGGTTTCCGGCGCACCGGGAGTCGACCGGATCGCTCGCCTGGTCGTGGCGGGACTGCGTGAGGCCGATCTGATTCCCGACGTCAGCGATCTGCCCGAGTTTCTGACCCCGGCCGAATTCGGCCGCCGATTCGGTGGCGTCGGCCAGCCACGCTACAAGGCCATGGTGGACCTGATCGAGCAACGCATCGCGGCGCTGGCACTGTACCGCTGAGGTCCGGTCGCAGTGGCCCGGAGTTGCCGGACGGCGGTTGGGCCGACCGCCGGCGCATTGGCGATGATCGATGGGGATAAAATCAGCCGACCCCCGAGTACCCGACATCAAGGAATTCCATGTCCGCAAGCCCCACCGAGCACGAAACGGCATCCGACGACCCGGTCGAAAAAATCGTACCCCTGATGCCGTTGGTGCTTCCACTTGCCGGCGGTGTGCTGATCTTTCTGCTGGCGTTTATCGCGATATACATGGCCTGACCCGGGCGCAGCCCAGCTGGTGCTGTTGCGATGCGCCCTATCGTCTGATGCTCGCCCGCGCTGGCCGGCATCTCGATTTCCCCCTCCTCCACTTTCACATTTTTGCCCCGGCCGGCCGAGGCCCGGGCGCGTCGGTCTGTTCGCGTGAATCCTGATTTGTCTCGGACCAGACTCGACTCCATGCACCCTGGGGCTGCCAATGGGCCGTTTGTCCCAGTGGACCGGCAGCATCATTGCGCATAACCTCATGCAAGTTTCGCATGGAGTTTGTCGCCCTGGGGGCGGCGAACCCTGGGTGGGTTCATAAAATTGAGGTTGACAGTGTTCCATCGCGGATGACTTTCGCAGTCGCGCGATGGCG
Organism: Rhodoferax sp.; assembly: GCA_043759735.1. GTDB lineage: Bacteria > Pseudomonadota > Gammaproteobacteria > Burkholderiales > Burkholderiaceae_C > CAISIP01. The sequence goes on along the minus strand of JAYUQC010000046.1, from coordinate 1,116 downwards.
TCTTGGCGTGCGACCTGCGCGCCTGGACAAACCGCAAGGTGATCCACCCTCGTCACCGCCGTCGAACGAGCCGTTTTCTCAAAGTGCATGCTGGTCGGCCAAGCTGGTGCGGCCCCGGCCTCTTCGAAAAAGCAGGTTCTTTATCTCTGGAGTTTTCGATGAATGCATGTGCCGAGCAGGCGGTGGCGCTCAATCCACCGCCGTATGTCAAGAACAAGGCGCTGATCAACTGGGTCGCCGGGATCGCCTCGTTGACCATGCCAGACAAGGTCCATTGGTGTGACGGATCGCAACTGGAGTACGAGCGCCTGTGCCAGCAATTGGTAGACGCGGGCACCTTTCGCAAGCTCGATCCGGTCAAACGCCCGAATTCCTATCTGGCCTGGTCTGACCCCGGCGACGTGGCACGGGTCGAAGACCGCACCTTTATCTGCGCGCCGACGAAGCAGGAGGCGGGCCCAACCAACAACTGGATGGAGCCCGAGCAGATGCGCGCCGTGCTGCAGCACGGCCAGGCCGACGGAACGCCGGCCCTGTTTGCCGGCTGTATGCGCGGCCGCACGATGTATGTGGTGCCTTTTTCGATGGGCCCGCTAGGTTCGCATATCGCCCATGTCGGCATCGAGTTGTCCGACAGCCCGTATGTGGCTGTCAACATGAAGATCATGACGCGCATGGGGCGTGCGGTCTACGACGTACTGGGCACTGACGGTGCATTCGTCCCCTGCGTGCACTCGGTCGGCGCGCCGCTGCAACCGGGGCAGGCCGATGTGGCCTGGCCCTGCAACAAGACCAAGTACATCGTGCACTACCCCAAGACGCAGGAGATCTGGAGCTACGGTTCGGGCTACGGCGGCAATGCGCTGCTGGGCAAGAAGTGCTTCGCGCTGCGCATCGCCAGCATGATGGGTCGAGAGGCCGCGCAGGGGCCCTCCGGTAGCCCGGGCTGGCTCGCCGAGCACATGCTGATCCTCGGCCTCGGTGCTGGTGGGAGCCGCCTCGACGCGCACTCCGACTTCATCATCTCCCCGAACATCGGCCTGCGCGCGATGCTCACGAACGCACTCGGCCTTCGCTTCGACGTGAGCGGGATGCTCGCCCCGAATCCGCAGAGCC
>JAYUQC010000045.1:0-5486 GCA_043759735.1 Rhodoferax sp. | reverse complement strand
GGTCGGCCCGACCTTGATCCGCACCCGGCCCGCCCCGTCGTCGAATTCGATTGCCGCAAGTGCCTGCCCGGTATCGCAACGGGTACACCCGTCGCCATCGGCCAGCTTGGTTTCCTGCGGCGGAAATCTATAGGTGTATAGCAGCGACTTCTTGATTGCTTCGGGTGGACGCTCAGGGTCCAGCTCCAGCCCGGCCAGGCACTCCGGGTCGTCCAGCAGTTCCTCCGGCGTCATGTCCATGCGCGCATACAGCGCCCACCAGGCCGGCTTATCGGCCCGACGGTGAAAGTCCAGCAGCTGGTATGTCAACTCGCCGACGTTGTCGTCGATCGATCGCAGCGCCGCATCGGCCGGCAGCTTGTCGATCAGGCGTTCCCGGTACGACACCAAACGCTGTTCCGCCTCCTGCGCGCGCGTGGGTGCCTGGCCATCGCCCGGCCCGGTTGACGCCGGTGCCGCTTCGCGCGTCTTCCAGGCTAGTCCGGCTGGCCGCAGCGCCAGCAACCAGTCGCGCAGCCGCTGTGTGGACTCGACGTCGTCGCGGTTGTAGTCCGAAATATCCTGCAGCAACTGCGCATCCTGCGTTTCACGCCAGCGTTCGTAGTACACGATGCTTGCGCCTGCATTCTGAACATCTCCACCACGCGCCGGGCAGTAGAAATGCTCCACATTCTTGATCGAATAACTCGGCTCGGAGATGCGGATGCCCTCTCGGACCACTTTGTACAGGTCCACCAGCACCCACTGGCGCAACAGGTTGTCAACCTCGACCGCGCGCGTGGCGTGTGTTCCCGCGAGCCGCTTCAGCGCGGACTCTTCGTAACTCGCGTAGTGGTAGACATGGGCCGCAGGGTACTGGCTGCGCCGGGCATATACGAAGTCGATGAACTGCTCGAAGGCAATCCGTTCCTGCGCCCGGTCGTGGGCCCAGAAGGCCCGAAAAGCCCACGCGCCGTCCAGCAGGAACCAGACGCCAAACAGGTACTCCAGGCCGCCCTCGTCCAGCGGGTCGCCTTCCATGTCGAAAAACAGGTCGCCGACATCCGGCGCCGGCATGCGGTAGAAGCCGCGCCTGGCATCCGGGTCCAGCGGCAGCACCAGCACGGCACGCTCGCCGGTGCGCCGGGCCTGGTCTTGCAACGCGGCCTGCGAGCGCAGCCGCTCCAATGTGTCGGGCTGCATCCTGGCCACCGCGTTGCCAGCCGGCAAGGCGGCGAGTTTGGCCATGGTGGTTATGCCCTGCCCCTGTAGCTTGGTCCATTGCACCCGCGAGATGTTGGCCACCTGGCACAGGTGGTCGTCCGCGACCCGCTGTGCCTCGCAGCGGCCGCGCCAGGCGCACAAGTCGCAATGCGCGCAGGGTTCGGGGTATACCTTCCCACTTTCGCCGGCCACAAGCGTCGCGACCCGATGCAAAAAGCGCGTCAGCAAGGCCCGAAAGTAATGCATGTAGTCCGCGCAGCGAAAGGAGCGTTCGGACTGGTCGCCCAGCACCACATGCATGTGCTGCGGGCGGGCGCCCTGCGCGGTCGCCAGCAGATGGCTGTAAAAGGCCAGCTGCACCAGAAACTTGGCCTTGGGTGAACGTGCAAGTTTTGTGTCCGCGACCTCGTAGCACCAGTTGCCGAAATTGGACGGCACGCCGTCGACCCGCATCAGAAAGTCGGCGTGGCCAAACAACGGGCCGTTGCGCAGCGTGGCCTGGTAAACGACCTCGGCGCCAGCAGCCATGGCAGCCAAGGTGCGCGCCACCTTGTCGTCCACGCTGCCGCGCGCCTGGGCGATGTCGACCACCCGCCGCCCCTCGGCGCGCAAGCGCTGCAGATAGGCCAGCTCGTGTTCGGTGCCCTTGCGGGCGATCAAGGCAGCAGACTCGTCGTCCGCCACCTTCTCGGCCCGGACGGCCGAGTCGTGCAGGCTTTGCAGGTCGAGCGCCGTCAGGTGCGCGCATTTCAGGTAGCCGACCACGTCGGTCGCGGAGAAGAGATGTTGGCCGTCGCGTAGCTGCATCAATGCTCAGGGCTAGCTGTCAGTAGTGGCCGGCCGCACGATGTGAGCCACTGGAGTGGGTTCACGTAGCACCCCGACCGGCCCGTTATCCCGCTCTGGCCGGGTTCTTGAATACCTGCGTGGCGTGCCAATCAAGGTATTCCTGACTTGGCAGGTAGTCCTTGCTTTGCGGCAATATCAAACCAGCACCATGGTAGGCAAGCATTCTTCCGGTTGATGCATCGCTGCCGTTCAGTTGTTGGCTGAAAACTATCTGGTAGCCGAGCGGAAGAATCTTGAAAACGCCAAGATCGAACACCTTGTGGTGCAGCGAACACATGGCGATGCCGTTGGGAACCACGTCCGGCCCGCGCGCCTGGAACCACTTGATGTGAGCCGCCTCCAGGCCTATTGTCTGGCGCCCCATCCTCAAGTCGTGGCCGCAGACGCCACACCGGTACTGGTACGCCATCAAGACTTTCTCGCGAAAGGCCGGGTCCCGACGCCGCGCTGAATCGGCTTGCGCGGTCGAGCTCGCATCGTCGATCGGCAGGCCGGCCGCGGCCAGGACATCTTCGCGAATGGATTCTGGAAAATGCGCCTGCACGATTCGCCGCGCGATGGTCGCGACCAGTTCAGGATCGTTTTTCAGCGATTGATAGATCGCCTCGGGGAATCCGCCACGGACATGGTTATCGCGCAGCTCGCCTATCGTGGGGGTAGCGCCCGGTGGGCGACCAATGATGAAGTCAGGGCCGTCCAGTTGCCACAGCCGGTCGGTCTGTAAATGCCAGAACGGATTGTGCCGGGTGGCACTCGAACCATCGGGGCCGAACTCATCCAATAGCGCCTTCAGGTGGGGATCCGCCTCATTCCAATCGATCGTCCTGGACCTGCCTGCCACGATTCTGGACAACGCATAGAGCACCAACAAGGGCTTGTGGACGGCGCGCTTGTCGCCCCTTTGCCAGACTCTCAAGGAATCGAATGCCTCGACAATTTCATCGTGGGTCATGGCCAGTATTCTGCCTTGTGGGGCAGCACCCAACGCACACCACCGCGTGGATCAGCGTTGTCTCCGGCATACCTCGGAATCAGGTGCACATGCACATGCGGGACGGTTTGGCCAGCGAAGGGCCCGTCATTGATGCCGATGTTGTAGCCATCCGGCGCAAGCTCCCTGTCCAGCGAGGCCTTGGCGGCGTCGAGCAAATCCAGCATGGCGCTGCGCTCGTCCAAGCCTAGATCGAAGAACGAACCGACGTGGCGCTTCGGTATCACCAGCGTGTGCCCAGGTGAAACCGGATATCCGTCCCTGATGACGAGCGCGAGCCCGTTCTGGGCGACGATACGTTGAACGGTCAAAGTGCAGAAAGGGCAGAGAGTGTCGAGGCTGGCGACTTGTTCATCCATGTCAAAGCGTCAGTGGGGCTCCCGGGTGGTTGCTGCATGCGATGCTACCTTGTGGCTCCTCACCCCTTGCGCCCGGTCCCCTCCGAACTCTTGCGCCGCAGGAACGCCGGCACGTCGTGGCGGTCGGTCTCGTCGGCACAAAATGCCACGTTCTCGCTGGAAGACAGGCGCGACGACATCTTGACCCGGTTGTAGCGCAGCTCCTTGGATGCCATTTCAACGTCGCGCTCGGTCAGCTCCTTCAGCCGTGCCAGTTTGTCGCGCAGCCACGGGTGTTGACTGGCAAGCGCCTGCATGCCGGCCAGCATGGCCTTGGCGGCCTTGGTATAACCGGCCAGCAGCAGGTTGCGCACCTGGGCGCCGGATTCGCCGAACTGCACCTCCTGCAGGCGCTGCACCACCAGTTCGTCCTGCGGCAGGTCGTTCCAGGCGGACCGGTCCAGGGAATCGAGCGCGAGCACGGGCGAAGTGGTCGCCAATACGGCACCGTCCATGGTTTCGGCCTGCAACGCCACGGTCAGCAGGGCGCGCTGGCCGGTACGGAAAACAGCCTTGTCCGGGTCGTTGGATGAGATGGGGGACACATGCAGGCGCACCAGCACCCAGGACTCGGCACCCCAGGCCAGGTCCGTCAGCATCATGGTCTGGTCGGCGTCTTGCCGCACCAGACCCAGCGGCTCGACGATCACCCCCGCGCCGGCAATCAGCTTGACGCGCAGCTTGCGCAGCAGCATGGATTCCAGCAGGGCCAGTTCTTCGTCGAAACCGTCGAACAGATCTTCGGCGGTCTGCCCGTAATACTGCTGGCCGCCACCCGCGCGTGCCATACCGATCATCAGCTCCTCATTGAAGCCGGCGCCCAGGCCCACCGTCGTCGTGCTGACGCCGGTGGCAAGCCAGCGCGCGCAATGCTGCTCGATCTGGGCTTGATCGGTCAGGCCCTGATTGGCCTGCCCGTCCGATAGCAGGATCACGCGCGAGATGCTGTCCTTGGTGCCTGATTCAAGTTGCCTGGCGCCGGCCTCCCAGCCCGCATAGAGATTGGTGCTGCCGCCGCTCTCGACGCCGGCCAGGGCGGCCTCGATCGCCGCCGCGTTGGTGGCGCGGCGCAACGGCACCGGTCGCTGCACTTGGTCGTCGTACAGCACCACCGCCACCGCGTCGGTGGGCTTGAGCCGGCCGGCAATGTGGTGCACGCAGCGCAGGGCTTCGGTCAACGGAGCGCCGCTCATGCTGCCCGAGCGGTCCACCACCAGCGCCAGCCGAAACGGCGGACGTGGAGTGGTGGTCTCATTCCCCGGCGAGGCGGGTTTGGCCGGTGCCTGGACGCGGACCAGCACTTCCAGCGTGCCGCCGGCGGCCGGTATGCCGGCGCGGATGGGGCTGAGGATGATGGCGGGCTGCGCAGCGGCTTGTGGGGTGGTTTGCATGGGGACTCCTTGTGTTGGGCGGTGATACGGAGTCTGTTCCCGACACAGGTCAACACGTGAGCCCGCAAGGCTGTTCCTTTGCACAGTGGCAAACCCCGTGCGAAGCTGCCGCACTGGCTCATCTGGTGAGGCTCGACAGTTTCAGACGTATCGCCCGGATGCCTCGTGCAAGGCGCGCTTGACCCTGCTGCGCAAGTCCGCCGGCTCCAGCACCTCGAGGTCGGCCCCAAAGCGCAGGATGTCGCCCACCAGTTCGCGCTCGTCCGAATACGGGATCTCCAGCACGTAACTGCCGTCGACCTGTGAATGGCTGCGCTGGTCCGGGTGCCAGGTCTCGCGGCTGACCCAACGCGCGCGCTGCGGGCTGAAGCGCAGCTTGGCCCAGGCCTTGGGCGTCCCGGAGAATATGCCGTAGCTCGAATGCATGGCCTGGTGCAATTGGACTGCGTCGACCTCCAGCGCCGCATCGCCCAGCACGTCACAGGTGGTGACGGCATCCACGGCGAAACTGCGCAAGGCCTGGCGCAGGTGGCACCAGGCGTCCAGATACCAGTTGTCGCGGTAATAGACCAGCTGCTGCGGCGACACCGTGCGTTGCAGCTGTTCGCCGTTTTGCCGGTTGTAGTGGGTGATGGCGATCTGCTTGCGCGCCAT
>JAYUQC010000044.1:0-5551 GCA_043759735.1 Rhodoferax sp. | reverse complement strand
GGCTGGTGGCCCAATGGTTTGGGGGAATTTTTCATCGGCACTCCTGACGGATGGTTGGCTGTTGTGGCGGACTGCCTTCACAGAGGATTAGCCAAGTTACCAAGGCTGTGTCAAGCCTAGGGCCGCCGCCACGCCAGTTCAGTCCGAAAGTGGCGCAGATTGGTGTCAGACAACATGCCGTAGTTCATCTCACAGTTGAGACCCGAGTAGCGACGCCAGCCGTTCCCCGATCCTCTCCCGCAGTGGACGCTCGCGCCATTGCGCGTAACTGATGGGGCGCGCCAGCGCGAGGTCTTGCTCGAAGATCGCGGTCTGTTCCCTGGCGAAGCCCGAATCGATGATATTGAGCGTCGCTTCGTCGTTGAGCCGGAACGACCGGTTGTCGAAATTTGTCGAGCCGACCGACACCAGCAGGCCGTCCACCACCATCACCTTGACATGGAACATGGTCGGCTTGTATTCGGCGATCAGGGCGCCGGCGGAAAGGAGCGGGCCCCACTGGGCACGTGAGGCACTGCGTACGGTCTCGCTGTCAATGTGCGCGCCGGGTACCACGATACGTATCCGTACACCCCGGCGAATGGCGTCCACCAGGGCATTCAACATCAGCCCGTCGGGAACGAAGTACGACGCCGACAGGTCGATCGATCGCGCGGCGGCGGAGATCGCGAACAAATACATCAGCTGCATGCTTTCGCTACCGCCGCTGGGAGAGCTGCTGAACATTTGTGCCATCGAGCTGCCAACCGGCGCCAATGGGGGGAAGTAGGCGGGTCCATGCAGCACCGTGCCGGTTACCTTGATCCAGTTGTCGATGAACACGGCCTGCATCTGCGCCACAACCGGCCCTTCGATCTGGAAATGGGTATCACGCCAATGATCCGGATCCTGCGCGTTGCCGGTCCAAAGCGGGGCAATGCCAACGCCGCCGGTAAAGGCTATGTGCCCATCTACGACCAGCAGCTTTCGATGCGTGCGATTGTTTAGCCGCCCTAATTGGGACCAGTGCAGTGGATGGAATTTGCGAATCTGAATGCCTGCCGACTCCATGTCGGCGATCAGGCTTTCATCCATTTTGGCGCTGCCCACCCAATCGAGCAAAACATGGGTCTTGACCCCCTGGCGCGATCGCTCCATCAGCGCTGATGCAAACTCACGCCCGATGTCGCCGGACCAATAGATATAGGTTTCGAAGGTGATGGAGGTGCGCGCATTGCGAATTGCGGACAGCATGGCGGGAAAAATTTCGTCGCCGTTGCGCAAAACCCGGAGCCGGTTGCCAGCGATGAAAGGCGGGCCCAGCAAAAACCCCAGCTCCTTTATGAAACGCGGGTCGTCCAGCGAATACAGGCGCTCGATGCGGGTTTGAATTTTCTTCTCGCCGCCCATGAGGTTTACGGCCAGCAACACAGCCAACACCGTTGCCACCACCAGGCAAGCCGCCAGAAATATTTTCTTGCTGGTGAGTCTTATTTTTGCCACTTCATGATTGTCACCGCCACGCTCGCCCGCACGCCTCCGATTCTGGCGCGGGTTGATGTAGTCTTCGTCCGACAACGGTTCAGGACGCTTTGCCCATTCATCAGCGAGAATCCGCCCGACCCCGGCCGGGGTCGGTGATCTGCAGGGGCGTCGACGTCATGGTGGTATGGTGCCGACGATCCGGTGGCCTCAGTTCATCAGAATGGCGCGTCCGCGTTGCCGGGACGATCGGCTGGCTGTTCCACAGCGGTGTCCGCGGCTGGCGCAAGCGCAGCGGGTTTGCCAGCCTTGGCGGATTTATGCGTCATTTGCAACGTGCTGCGCACCTCGGCCTTTTCGGGCGCACTGGCGAACTTGCTGTATTTGCCCAGGATGGTCACCAACTGGGCGTAGATCTTGGGACTGCCTGCCAGGCATTCTTTTTGATCCATGAAGTTGGCTTCGCCGCTGAAATTGCCGATCAGCCCGCCGGCCTCGGTGACCAGCAGGGAGCCGGCCGCCACGTCCCAGGGCTGCAGGCCGGTCTCGAAGAAACCTTCGGTGAAGCCGGCCGCGACATAGGCCAGGTCGAGTGCCGCCGCGCCCGGGCGGCGCAAGCCGGCGGTGCGTTGCATCACGTCGCCCATCATCGACAGGTAGGTGGGGAAATCGTCGCCCGGGCGAAACGGAAAGCCGGTGGAGATCAGGCTCTCGTGGAGACGGATGCGTTTGGAAACCCGCAGCCGGCGGTCGTTCATGAAGGCACCGCGACCCTTGGTGGCAGTGAACAGGTCGTTGCGCGACGGGTCAAAAATAACCGCCTGCTCGACCTTGCCCCGCACGGCCAGCGCGATGCTCACGCAATAGACCGGAAAGCCATGGATGAAGTTGGTGGTGCCGTCCAGGGGGTCGATGATCCAGATGAATTCGGAGTCTTTCGCGCCGTGTTGCTGGCCCGATTCCTCGGCCAGGATGCCATGGCCGGGATAGGCGCCCAGCAGGGTCTCGATGATGATCTGCTCGCTGGCGTGGTCGACTTCGGTGACGAAGTCATTGACCTGCTTCTGGGAGATGCGCACGGACTCGACATCGAGCGCGGCACGGTTGATGATGGCGCCGGCAGCGCGGGCGGCCTTGACGGCCACATTGATCATCGGGTGGAAGTTTGGGGACGGCATAGTGTGTGGGTTTCGGGTTCGGTCGCACCCCAGGGCGCGGACCGCACAGGAAGCAGGAGCATCGATCCGCGGCGCGAGGGCCGCGGGCAAGCACGTATTTTCCCATGAATGCGCGACCGGTCTCTGCGCGCCAGGGTCGACTGGGCGCAGCGCTGAGACAATCGGCGCCATGCAGACACGATTCATTCTGATCAACACCAGCCATGCCGGCAATGTGGGCGCGAGCGCGCGCGCCATGAAGGTGATGGGGTTTGACGATCTGGTGCTGGTGGCGCCGCGCTGGGCCAATGTGCTGCGGCGCGAGGAGACCATTCAACGCGCCAGCGGGGCACTGGACGTGTTGACCGGCGCGCGTATCGTGGAGACGCTGGACGAGGCGCTGGGCGGCATGACGCATGTGTTGGCCACCGCCATGACGCCGCGCGACTTCGGCCCGCCGACGATGAGTCCGCGCGACTGCTTTGCGCGCCTGACCCGTGGCAGCCCGTTGCTGCGCGCATCCGATGCCGCCGCGCCGGACGATATTGCCACTACCCCGCAAGGTGTTGCCTTCCTGTTCGGCTCGGAGCGCTTCGGCATGCGCAATGAGGATGTCTACCGCTGCCACGCCGCCCTGTGCATCCCGACCAATCCGGATTTCGGCTCGCTCAACCTTGGCGCTGCAGTGCAGGTCATCGCCTACGAATGGCGCCAGGCGCTGGACGGATACGCCGTGCAGTCGACCGCGGTGGCGCCGCGGGCGGCGGACGCGCAGGAACTGGCCGGCCTGCTGGCCCACTGGGAGCAGGCGCTGACCGCCATCGGCTACCGGGACCCCGCCGCGCCCAAGAAGCTGATGCCGCGCCTGAACCAGCTTTTCAACCGGGCCCATGTGACGCAGGACGAAGTCCATATTCTGCGGGGAGTCGCCAAGGCCATGTTGTCGGCAAGCGCGCGCGCAAAAAGCTAGACTCCGAAGCATGTTTACCCGACTCCGCTCCGACATCCAGTGCATCCTCGACCGCGACCCTGCCGCGCGCAGCGCCTGGGAGGTTCTCACCTGTTATCCGGGTCTGCATGCCTTGCTCCTGCACCGGCCCGCGCACTGGTTCTGGAACCATGGTTTCCAATGGCTGGGGCGGTTCACCTCGCATATTGCGCGCTGGTTGACCGGCGTCGAGATCCATCCGGGCGCGAAGATCGGGCAGCGCGTGTTTTTCGACCATGCCATGGGTGTGGTGGTCGGCGAAACGGCCGAGATCGGTGACGGATGCACCATCTACCACGGCGTTACGCTGGGCGGCACATCGCTGTACAAGGGCGCCAAGCGCCATCCGACGATAGGTCGCGACGTGATCATCGGTGCCGGCGCACAGGTGCTGGGCGGCTTCAGCGTCGGTGACGGCGCCAAGATCGGCTCCAACGCGGTCGTAACCAAACCGGTGCCCGCTGGTGCGACGGCGGTCGGCAACCCGGCGCGCATCATCCAGGCCAGTGCCGATGCCGAGCGCGAAGCGGCGGCGTCCAAGATGGGTTTTTCGGCTTATGGCGTGACGCAGAACGACGACCCCTTGAGCCTGGCGATGCGCGGGCTGATCGACAACGCCACTTCGCAGGAACACCAGATCGCAATGCTGTGGCAGGCGATCGGAACCCTGTCTGAAGGGCGCCCGGCCGGCGGTTGTGTGCCGGACGACGCAGCGCGTGACGGCAGTTTCGAGGGCGAGAAGCTCTCTCAGCTGGTGGGCAAGTAGCCCGCACCGGACGCTCAGCCTCTCAGGCCCTGGCGGGTCGCTGGGCCGACTTGGGCCGGAACGCCTTGCACACGCTGTCCACCGTTTCCAGGTAAGGGCCGCCGATCAGGTCGATGCAATAGGGCACCGCGGCAAAAATGCCTGCGACCACCGAGGCTCCCTGGGCGTCGCGCAGGCCCTCCAGCGTCTCTGCGATCGCCTTGGGTTGGCCCGGCAGGTTGATGATCAGGCTGCTGGCGCGAATCACCGCCACCTGCCGCGACAGGATCGCCGTGGGCACGAAACGCAAGCTGATCTGGCGCATTTGCTCGCCAAAGCCCGGCATGTCCTTGTCGGCCACCGCCAGCGTGGCCTGTGGGGTCACGTCGCGCAGCGCCGGCCCGGTGCCTCCGGTGGTCAGGACCAGGGAGCAGCCCGCGTCGACCAGTTCAATCAGCGTCGCGCTGATCTGCGGCTGTTCGTCCGGAATCAGCCGCGCCTCGAATTGCAGCGGGTTATGCAGTGCGCGCGTCAACCATTCCTTGAGTGCCGGCAAGCCCTCGTCTTCGTAGACGCCGTTGGACGCCCGGTCGCTGACGGACACGATACCGATACGTACCGGCTCAAATGTCGGGTCTGCTGCTGGCATGGGCTGGCGGTTCATCGTTGTCCTTGGGGTCATGCAGTTGCGCGCGCACAAGCTGGAACAGTTCGCGGTACGCCTTGCCGTGGCGCGGCGTCGCGCCGGCCTGGCCGGGCTGCGCGTCGCGCCGGGCCTGGCGGATCAATGCGCGCATCTGCTGGCTGTCCGATTGCGGGTACTGGTTGACCCAGTCCTGCAGCGTCGTGTCGTCTTCGATCAGTTTGTCACGCCATTGCTCAATCTGGTGCAGCGCCAGCGTTTCGCTGGCCGACCCGCCGTGCTGCTGCGCCAGCACGGCGCGCACGGTGTCGAGCGCGTCAGCGTCGAGCTGGCGCATCAGCTTGCCGATGAATTGCATCTGGCGCCGCTTGCCCTCGAAGTTGGTGATCTTTTTGGCTGCATCGATCGCATCGACAAGTTTGTCGGGCAATGTGAGCGCCCCCAGCCCTGGCTTCGCCAGGCCCCCCGAGGGGGTGCCAGAGAACTTGGGAGCGGCCCGGCGTTCTCTTAGGAGGCCCCCCGAGGGGGTGCCAGAGAACTTGGGAGCGGCCCGGCGT
>JAYUQC010000043.1:0-16157 GCA_043759735.1 Rhodoferax sp. | reverse complement strand
GCGCGAAATTGACGCAGAAATCCCAGGCCAGGACATCATGGTCACGCAGATCATGGTGAATCACGACGCACTTGACGCCCTCGCGCACCACCGGGTGGCACCAGGGTGAATACCCCAGATGGCTGCCAGGCTGCGGCCCGCCGGGTCGAAACTGGCTCATCACCCCGGCCAGGCGTTCGGTCCAGTCGGACGGGCGAAAGGTTTTTCCGTCCTGGGTGATACCCACAATCAGGAATTCGTTGGCGGCTGAAACTTGCATCGGGCAATGAGGGGCAAAGTAGGCGTGTTTACGACGCGTAGCGACTCTAACAGGCTGCGCTTGCGACCCATTGGATGGCATCGGACCGGCCCCATCATGACGCCAATGCCGCGGCGAAACGACACAGCGCCCGATGGCCCATGGTCATAGAATGGTGGCCAACGGCCCGATGGGCCGCTTTGCTTTGACTGGAGCATCATGAACGCCCCGCAACCGAAAGAAGTCGCCGCAGCCTCCCCGCATGTCATGAACACCTACGGGCGCGTGCCGATCGCCCTGTCGCATGGTGACGGCTGCCATGTCTGGGACATCAACGGCAAGCGCTACCTCGATGCGCTGGCAGGCATCGCGGTCAATACGCTGGGCCACAACCACCCCAAGCTGGTGCCGGCATTGCAGGACCAGGTCGCCAGGCTGATCCACACCTCCAACTATTACCATGTGCCGCAGCAGGAAACGCTGGCCGCACGGCTGGTCGAACTGTCGGGCATGACCAACGTTTTTTTCTGCTCGACCGGACTGGAGGCCAATGAAGCGGCGCTGAAGCTGGCGCGCAAGTTCGGCCATGACCGGGGTATCGAGCGCCCACAGATCGTGGTCTACGAGAACGCGTTCCACGGGCGCAGCATCGCCACGCTCAGCGCCACCGGCAATCCCAAGGTCCAGGCCGGCTTCGGCCCGCTGGTCGAGGGCTTCATCCGGGTGCCGCTGAACGACATCGCGGCCTTGCGCAAGGCCACTGACGGCAATCCCGATGTGGTTGCGGTGTTCTTCGAGGCGATTCAGGGCGAAGGCGGTATCCGCCCGATGGGCGCCGAGTACCTGCGCCAGGTCCGCGCGCTGTGCAATGAGCGCAACTGGCTGCTGATGATCGACGAAGTGCAATGCGGCATGGGTCGCACCGGCAAATGGTTCGCCCACCAGTGGGCCGGGATCGTCCCTGACGTGATGCCGCTGGCCAAAGGCCTGGGCTCGGGTGTGCCGATCGGCGCAGTGGTGGCCGGTCCCAGGGCAGCCCAGATCTTCGGCCCCGGCAACCACGGCACGACTTTTGGCGGCAACCCGCTGGCGATGCGGGCCGGCGTCGAGACCCTTCGGATCATGCAGGAAGACGGCTTGCTGGCCAATGCGACGCGCGTCGGCGACCACCTGCGTGCGGCGCTGGAGCGTGAACTGGCGGCCCAGATCCAGTCCGGCCGGGTCAACGAGATCCGTGGCTTGGGCCTGATGATCGGCATTGAGCTCGACCGACCCTGCAGCGTGCTGGTCGGGCAATGCGCCGACGCCGGCCTGCTGATCAGCGTGACCGCCGACACCGTGGTGCGCCTGCTGCCCCCGCTGATCATGGACACCGCGCAGGCCGACGAAGTCATCGGCTTGCTATGCCCGCTGATCCGGGCGGTGCTGGCAGACACGCCATGATCCGGCACTATCTGCAATTCTCGGATCTGGATGCCAGTGAATATGCCTACCTGTTCGAACGCGCGGCCCTGATCAAGCGCCGCTTCAAGGCCTACGAAAGGCATCAGACCCTGAGCGACCGCACGCTCGCCCTGATCTTCGAGAAGGCCTCGACCCGCACCCGCGTCAGCTTCGAAGCCGGCATGTACCAGATGGGCGGCAGCGTGGTGCACCTGACCACAGGCGACAGCCAGCTGGGCCGCGCCGAACCCATCGAAGACAGTGCCAAGGTCATCAGCCGCATGGTCGACCTCGTCATGATCCGCACCTTCGAGCAGACCAAGATCGAGTCGTTCGCCAAGCACTCCCGGGTGCCGGTGATCAACGGTTTGACCAATGAATTTCATCCCTGCCAGATCCTGGCTGACATATTTACCTACATCGAGCACCGCGGATCTATCGCCGGCAAGACCGTGGCCTGGGTCGGGGACGGCAACAACATGGCCAACACCTGGCTGCAGGCCAGCGAGATCCTCGGCTTCAAGGTACATGTCAGCACGCCCCGTGGTTATGAGATCGACCAGTCGATCGCCGGTATTCGTTCGAGCAGCAGCTACCAGGTATTCAAGGACCCGAAGCAGGCCTGCGCGGGCGCCCACCTGGTGACCACGGATGTCTGGACCAGTATGGGTTTCGAGGCCGAAAACGAGCAGCGGCGCAAGGCATTTGCGAACTGGCGCGTTGACGCCGACATGATGCACGCGGCGCACGACAAGGCCTTGTTCATGCATTGCCTGCCAGCCCATCGCGGCGAGGAGGTCGATGCCGACGTGATCGATGGTCCTCAATCAGTGGTCTGGGATGAAGCGGAGAACCGCATGCATGCCCAAAAGGCCCTGATGGAGTACCTGCTGCTCGGGCGCCTGGCCTGAGCCAAAACCAGCAACGCATAATTTCCGCTGCTGTAGGAAATAACCGACACCCGATATTTTCAGCGGTGATACCTTCGCTGCGCCATGCCAAGAATCTGGGACATCTCTCCTGCCATCGATGCCGCCGCCGCGGTATTTCCCGGCGACACGACCTATAGCCAACAGGCCCACTTCACGCTGGGCCCGGACTGCCCGGTCAACGTCAGCCGCATCACGCTGTCGCCGCACACCGGTGCCCATGCCGATGCGCCGCTGCATTACGCCAACGGCGCGCCGGCCATCGGCGCCGTGGCACTGGAACCCTACCTGGGGCCGTGCCGGGTGATCCACTGCATCGACTGTGGTCCCTTGGTCGAACCACGGCATATTGCCGCATCACTGGACCATCTGCCGGCCCGGGTGCTGGTGCGCACCTCGCACGCCGCGCGCCAGAGCTGGGAACCATTCACCGCATTCGCGCCCCAGACCATCGCGCTGCTGGCATCGCTGGGCGTGACGCTGGTGGGTATCGATACCGCCAGCGTCGACCCCGCGACCAGCGGTGCGCTCGACGCGCACCACCAGTTGCTGCAACATGACATGCGGGTGCTGGAAAACCTGGTGCTCGACGCCGTTCCGGCGGGCGACTATGAGCTGATCGCCCTGCCGCTCAAGCTGACCGGTGCCGACGCCAGCCCGGTGCGCGCGGTGCTGCGTGAACTGGCCTCTGCCTAAAGCCAAGCCAAGCCAAGCCAAGCCAAGCCAGGACCATTTGGCCGACTTGCGGCTGCCATCCAAACCAATGACACACACAGCACCGCCATGACTCCGACACCCATTACTCTCGATGACTGTAAACGCCGGGATGCCCAGGACCCGTTGCGCGATCTGCGGGCGCAGTTCCATATTCCCGATGGCGTCGTCTATCTGGACGGCAACTCACTGGGCGCCATGCCGCGCGGTGCGGCCGCGGCGGTTGCGCGGGCCGTGACCGATGAATGGGGCAGTGGCCTGATCCGGTCCTGGAACGGCGCCGGCTGGATCAGCCTGCCACAACGTATCGGGGACAAGATCGCGACACTGATCGGCGCCTCCAAAGGCAGCGTGGTTGCCACCGACACCACGTCGATCAACCTGTACAAGGTGCTGAGCGCCGCCCTGAGCATCGCCCGAGAGGATGCGCCGCTGCGCAAGCGGGTGCTCAGCGAACGCAGCAACTTTCCGACCGACCTGTATATCGCGCAGTCCCTGTGCCGCCAACACGGCTGCGAACTGCAACTGGTCGAGGCCGGCGACCTTGGCGATGCGCTGACCGACGACATCGCCGTCCTGATGCTTACGCACGTCAACTACCGTACCGGCGCCATGTTCGACATGCCGGCCATGACAGCCCGTGCGCATGCAGCGGGCGCGCTGGTGGTATGGGACCTGGCGCACAGCGCGGGCGCCGTGCCGGTCGAGCTGGAGTCTGCGCAGGCGGATTTCGCCGTTGGATGCGGCTACAAGTTCCTCAACGGCGGACCGGGTGCACCAGCCTTCGTTTGGGTCCATCCACAGCACACCGACCGTTTCTGGCAGCCGCTGTCGGGATGGTTCGGGCATACGGCGCCCTTTGCGTTCATGCCCCGGTACGAACCGGCCAAGGGAATCAACCGCTACCTGTGTGGAACCCAGCCGATCCTGAGCATGCGCGCGCTCGAATGCGGCGTCGACAGCGTGCTGGCGGCCGGCATGGGCGCAAGTGGTGAGCGGGCAATGCAGGCGCTGAGGATCAAGTCCCTGGCACTGACCGACCTGTTCATGACCCTGGTGGAACAACGCTGCGCCGGCCATGCGCTGGAACCGATGACGCCGAGTGAACATGCGCGGCGCGGCTCGCAGGTCAGCCTGGCACGCGCAGAGGGCGCCTACCCGATCATGCAGGCACTGATTGCGCGTGGCGTGATCGGCGACTTCCGCGCCGGCGACCCGCAGGCGCCGGCAGGCAGCCCGGATCGCCTGGACATACTGCGCTTTGGCTTCACCCCGCTATACACCAACCATGCCGACGCCTGGCACGCGGTGGACCATCTGCGCCAGGTGCTGGAGAGCGGCGAATGGCGCCAGAACCGGTTCAACCGGAAACTGGAGGTGACCTGAATGACAAACTCCCCAACTCCCGAGGGCATCGTTGCGCAGGAGAAGGCGCAACTGGACTTCAGCCAGTCCATGAGCTATGGCGACTACCTGCACCTGGACCAGATTCTGGGCGCGCAAAAGCCGCGCTCGCCGGACCACAACGAGATGCTGTTCATCATCCAGCACCAGACCAGCGAGTTGTGGATGAAGCTGATGCTGCACGAACTGCAGGCAGCGATCCGTTGTGTGGCGCAGGACGAACTGGGAAGCGCGTTCAAGATGCTGGCACGGGTCAGCAAGATCATGGAGCAACTGGTACACGCCTGGGATGTGCTGGCCACCATGACACCGCCCGAATACAGCGCGATTCGTCCCTACCTGGCCAACTCCAGCGGCTTTCAGAGCGCACAGTACCGCTGCATCGAGTTCGCGTTGGGCAACAAGAACGCGGCGATGCTCAAACCACACCAGCACCGGCCCGATCTGCTGGCCATGGTCCAGGCGGCCTTCGAAGCGCCATCGTTGTACGACCAGGCCCTGGCGCTGCTTGCGCGCCGCGGCATCGCGGTGCCGCACAGCCATCTGGTGCGCGACTGGACCCTGCCCTACCAGGCCGACGATGCCGTTGTGCAGGCCTGGCTGGTGGTTTACCGAGACCCCAGGCATCACTGGGACCTGTACCAGTTGGGCGAGGAGTTGACCGACCTGGAAGACGCGTTTCGCCTGTGGCGCTTCAGGCATGTCACCACGGTCGAACGGGTGATCGGTTTCAAGCGCGGTACCGGCGGCACCGGCGGCGTCAGCTACTTGCGCAAGATGCTGGAGGTGGTGCTGTTTCCCGAGATCTGGTCACTGCGCACCTCGCTGTAGGCAGAACCACGCGTCGCGCGAAAAACCTGCCGGCAACGGATGCGGCAATGGGGCCGTACACTGGCTCGACACGACCATGCAAGTGACGTACTGCCGATTTTTTTCCGTGGACCGCGTCCTAACCGGGCGACCGGGCCTCTGGCGGATCGTGCTGCTTTTGTCCAACATGTTGCTGCCGCTGTCGCCGGCGGCCGCACAGGACGATGTCCGATTCGACGTGCGGGCCCAGCGCAATGGCGCGTTGATCGAGGTGCGCGCGCAGGCGCTGGTCAATGCACCGTTGTCGATCGTCTGGTCCACGCTGACCGACTATGAACGTTTGCCAGAGTTCATTCCCGGGCTCGAGAGCAGCCGCGTCATCGCCCGCAACGGGTCGCGCGTGACGGTGGCGCAGACCGGCCAGGCCCGATTCCTGTTCCTGACCGTGCCGATCGTGGTGACGCTGGAGTCGACCGAACGCCCGCCCCATGTCGTTGAAGTGCGGCGCATCGCAGGCACCCTGCGCTACTTGCGGGGTCGGTACGAAGCGATCCCGGTGTCTGGTCGACAAGTGCATCTGCGATGGACCGGAAGCGTCTCTCCCGAGGCCGACCTGCCACCCCTGATCAACACGGCCCTGACCCGGCTGTCGATCGAGGACCAGTTCGCCGGCATGGTGCGCGAGATCGAACGCCGCGCCGGCAACCGGCCGCTGGCCGAGGCGGCGGATCGTCGGCTGGCGCGATGATCATCCCACCTGTCGATATGGCCGATCGGCTGCCGGCCGCATGACCACCATTGCACCGCCAAGCCGTTCGCTCTGGCATGGCATGGGCTGGTGCCAGCTCGTGGTGTTGCTGGCAGTGTGCTCCGGTTGCGCCCTTGCGGTTCGTCAGGAAGCGATAACGCCGACGGCTGCCGATGCGCCAACCCGCACTTGCCAGGCCTGGTATGCCGCACTCGATGCCGCCACCTCCGCGGCCGGCGCGCGCGACGCCGCAGCGGCGCCGGTGCCGGGCTATCCGCATTTGCGTGTCGATCGGTTCAGCGCGTCCCTGCGCGACCGCTTGCCGGCATCGCCGCTGGCGGCCACTGCCGCAGCGGTACACCGTGCTTTGACATCGCGGCTGCTGTCACTGGATCTGGAGGCGCGCGGCTTCGAAATCCAGAACCTGCCGCACAGCGCGCGGCTGCGCCTGGCCGAATCTGTGCCGGGCGATGCCGAGCCCCATGCGCTGCTGCGCAAAACCCGGTTGTGCGGCGCGTTGTTGCTCCAGGCAGCGCTGGCCCGGCCCGGAGCTACACACGCGATGCTGGCGCGCCTGGCGGTGCCGGACGACTATGTCGCCGCGTATCGCGTGCTGGGCTTGTACCCATTGACGCGCATACCCTTTCTCATTGGCGTGCGGCAGTTCGAAAGCCGCGTGAGCGCTGCGTTTCGGAGCGCCACGCCCGCCGACAGCAACGGACTTCGTCTGCGCCTGCGGCCACCATGGCGCCCTGCGCCCGACCAGGTCACCACCGAGCAGTTGCGGGCCATGCTGCGTCCGCCGGCGGACGACCCGTTGGCGGTGCCAGCGCCGTCGGATGCGCAATTGGATATCTTGTTTGCGCATTTCGCGCCGATCCTTGACGTGGGCCAGGCCAGCAACGACGACCGCCCGGGTGCCCTTGTCTGGCCTGACCCGCAGGCTGGTTCGACCGCTGGCACGCCGATCGTGGATACCAATATGCCGGTGCTGTACCGACAGGTGGCCTTTACCCGCCACGGCAACGCCAGCCTGCTGCAATTGGTCTATACCGTCTGGTTCGGCGCCCGCTCGGCGACGACGCAGCCCATCGACCTGTTGGCGGGGCGACTCGACGGCCTGGTCTGGCGTGTGACCCTGTCGCCGGACGGCGTGCCGTTGGTATACGACAGCATCCACCCCTGTGGTTGCTACCACCAGTTTTTTGCGCAGCCGTGGATCCAGCCCAGGCCGGCGCCGGACCCGCAGGCTGAATGGGCGTTCAGCCCGGCGCGCGCGCCAGCGCTGCAACCGGGTCAGCAACTGGTATTGCGCCTGGCAAGCGCTACCCACTATCTGCAGGCACTGGAACTTGCAACCGCCGATGCCCACGCCGACACGTCATATGCCTGGCGTGCGCATGACACCTTGCGCTCCCTGCCCATACCCGATGGCACACGCCGTAGCGTCTTCGACGCCCGCGGCTTCATCCCGGGAACGGATCGCGGCGAAGCCTGGCTGTTCTGGCCCATGGGTATTGCGCGCGCCGGAGCGATGCGCCAATGGGGGCGCCATGCGACCGCCTTTGTAGGACGACGCCACTTCGACGATGCGCACCTGATCGAACAGCGCTTCGTGCTGCAAGCGCCACCCACAGACCATTGACCCACGCAGGCCCGATGGCGGGCGACCGTCGGCTCAGCGCCGGAGCGCAAGCGGCGCGTGCAGCAAGGCCTCGAACTCGGCGACGGGGACCGGTGGCGCGAACAGGTAGCCCTGAAAGGTTTCGCAACCCGTGGCCAGCAAGAACTGGTGCTGCCCTTCGGTCTCGACACCCTCGGCAATCACGGCCAGCCCCAGGCTCGCGCCCAGGGCCACGATGGTGCGTGCGATCGCAGCATCGTTCGGGTCCACCAGCAGGTCGCGCACAAAGGACTGGTCGATCTTGAGATGGGCCAGAGGCAGCAATTTGAGATAACTCAGCGAAGAATACCCGGTACCGAAATCGTCCAGCGAGAACGCGACTCCGCGTGCGCGCAGCGCAGTCATCTTGCTTATGACCTCACCAATGTTGTCTGCCAACAGGCTCTCGGTCAGCTCCAGTTTCAACTGCGCAGGGTTGGCACCGCTGCGCGCGAGGGCACCCTCGACCTGGACCACGAAGTCCGGTTCCATGAACTGGTGCGCACTGACGTTCACCGCCAGTGTCAGGTGGCGGGTCAGATCCCGAGCGCCCCACCGAGCCAACTGCGCGCAGGCCGTATCGAGCACCCACAGGCCCAACGGCACAATGAGCCGGGTGGATTCGGCCAGCGAGATGAACCGGCCGGGCGGGATCAGCCCGCGCATCGGGTGTTGCCATCGCACCAGCGCCTCTGCGCCGTTGACCATGCCGCCGCTGCCCACGACCGGCTGGAAATGCAACACGAACTGGCGCTGGTCGATCGCCAGCCGCAGGTCGGACTCGAGGGCGGCACGGGCATCGACGGCCGCCTGCATCCCGTTGTCGAACATGCGCAAGGTATTGCGGCCGGCCGCCTTGGCCTGGTACATCGCCAGATCGGCCTGCTTGAGCAAGTCTTCCACGCTCTGGCTGCTGCCACCGAACAAGGTGATGCCGATGCTGGGTGTGCTGCGGTATTCGCGGGCCGAAAGCTGGAACGCCGGCCCGAACGCCGCCAGAATCTTGTGGCCGACATGCTCGGCGTCGGCGGCGGCATCGAGCGCTTCCTCGCTCAGGCCCTGCAGCATCACGACGAATTCGTCGCCACCGAGCCGCGCCACGCTGTCGGCCTCGCGCACACAGGACAACAGCCGCTGCGCCACCTGCTGCAGCAGCAGGTCGCCGGTCTCGTGTCCCAGCGTATCGTTGAGGGTCTTGAAGTTGTCCAGATCGATGAACAACAGGGCCGCGTGCTGGCGGCTGCGGGTGTGGGTCACCAGCGCCTGCTTGAGCTGCTCGATCAACAGGCGACGATTGGGCAGCCCGGTCAAGGCGTCATAAAAGGCCAGTGCGTTGATCTGCTCCTCGGCCGCCTTCTGTGCCGTGATGTCCCTCCCGATGCCGCGGTAGCCACAGAACACCCTCTGCGCGTCGAAGATCGGCATGCCGCTGACCGACGCCCAGCGAAACGATCCGTCCGGCCTCTGGAACTTCATTTGCAGGTCGCGGAACTCGCGGTGTGCCTGCAGCTCGCCGCGGTGCGCATCCCATTGTGACGGCGTCAGGTGGGTCTCGCCCATCTCCCAGCGCTGCTTGCCGATATAGCTGTGGCCCAGAAAGTGCCGGCTCGCCGCTGCGGTCCAGTCCGACTCATCGTCCTTGACGCGCACAAAACGGAACTGCGCGTCCTGCTCCCAATACCAGTCTGATGACAGGCTGGTCAAGGCCCTGAAGCGCGCCTCGTTTTCCACCTGAACCCGCTGCAACCGGTATTGTTCGGTGACATCGCTAAACACCAGTACCACACCGACCAGCCGGCCATCGGCGTCGCGGATCGGTGCGGCACTGTCCGAGATTTGCCGCTCCGAGCCATCGCGCGACAACAGCGCGGTATGGTTGGCCAGCCCCACCACTTCACCGCTGTCGAGCACCCGCCACACCGGATCGACAGGCACCTGGCGGGTAATGGCATGCACAATGCGGAACACCTCGGTCAGCGGCAGGCCCAGCGCTTCCTCCAAGGACCAGCCGGTCATCTTCTCGGCCACCGGATTCATGCGCGTGATCCGGCCCTGCACATCGGTGGCCATCACCGCGTCACCGATCGACTGCAGCGTAATCGCCAGGTTCTCCTGGCTGGCGCGCAACGACAACTCGGCCAGCTTGCGCTGCGTCACGTCCTGCACGATCGACAGGCTGCCGACGATCTGCCCTTGCGCATTGCGCACCGGACCATGGCGCACCGTTGTCCAGACCGGGGGGTCGCTGCCCTGCAGCAGCACATCGGATCGCAGCACCTGCTCACCCTGGTAAGTCCGCGCGATGGCGTCCATCACCGCGCCATACAGCACCGCCGGTTCGCGCGGGTAGGTCTCGGCCACCGTGCGACCCAGCATCTCCTCCTTGGTCCGGCCACGCAGTGCCTCCATCGCCGGATTCCACTCCTGGTAGCGCCCCTGCATGTCGACCACGTTGAAACCCAACGGCAGGTTATCCAGGATCTGGCGCAGGAAATTGAATGCCTCGCGCAAGTCGCGCTGCGCCACATATTGCGCCGTCACGTCGCTAAATACCAGCACCACGCCCGCGATGCTGCCGTCCCGGTCCCGTATCGGCGCGGCGCTATCGGCGATGTGGTAGCGGGAACCATCGCGCGACAGCAATTCGGTGCCATTCGCCAGACCGACCACGTCGCCGGTTTCCAGCACCCGCTGCGCCGGGTTGGCCAGCCGGCCGCCACCGCGCGCGTTGCTGATCTGGAACACCTGGTCCAGTGGCCGGCCATTGGCCTGATGGCGGTCCCATCCGGTCAGGCGTTCGGCCGCCGGGTTCATGCGGATCACCCGGCCCGTCACATCGGTTGCTATCACCGCGTCGCCGATCGAATGCAGCGTGCTGGCCAGGTTCTCCTCGTTCTCCCGCAATGCCGACTCGGCCCTTTGCCGGGCCTGCAGCATGTGGTTGAAGGCATCGCCCAATTCGGCCACATCGGGCGGGGCGTCGGATTGCAGCATCCGGGCCTGCGTATCGCCCGCCGCGATCCGGACACTGGTGGCGACCATCGCTTCGAGCGGGCGCACGATGCCCCTGGCCAGGCGCCAGGCCAGGGCAAGCGCCAGCCCCAACAGTGCCAGGCTGCCCAGCACGCTGTTGCGCAACGCTGCATCCGCGGCGGCAAAGATCTGGGCGCGCGGCAATCCGGCGCCAACGAGCCAGCCGGTCTGGGGCAGTCGCCGGTAGGCGAATATCCGCGGCAGCCCGGCCGTGTCGGGGATCTCGATGACGCCACTGGCTTGCGCACCCACCGCTGCGCGCAGCGTGCCCCGTTCGTCGACCGCGGGTTTGGCCAAGCGCGCCGGCAGTTCTCTCGAACGCAGGATGATATTGAACTCGCGATCCAGCACGCTGACCAGGACATGCTCGGGCACATCCCGCATCACCGACTGGTTCAACGCCAGCAGATCCAGCGGCAGTATCACCAGCCCCTGTTGCCGTCCTGCTGCATCACGAATCGGGGTGCTCAGCACGGTGACCCAGCGACCGGCCAATGGCGCGAAGAACCCATCGCTGGCCCGGAAACCATTGGCGTCCAGGGCCGGCTTGAACCAGGGAAACTGCAGTATTGCAGATCGACTGGGCGGATCGGGGCGAAAGGTGCAGATCGGGTTGCCAAGCATGTCCCGGGTACCAATCGTCACGAACTCCGGGTTCAGGCGCACGAAACCACCAATCAGCGGATCGCAAACGCCAACCTCCATTGCCCTGACCAGCGGCTGCTCCGCGATCAGCGCCAGCGTCTTTGCATGCGCATCGAGGCCCAGCAACAGCCGGTTGGCAGCGCTGTCGGCCCACTGACGAACCTGTTCGATCGCAACCTGCCGGTCGCGCTCGCGTTGGTGCAGCAAATGCCAGATAGCGGCGACAAATGCCGGCAGTGTCGCCACCAGCACCAATACGGCCAGTTGCTGTCCGATTGGCCTGCCCCCCAGGACCCAAGCCGGACGACTGGACTTGGCCACGGGGCTGCCCATGAAGCCGTCAGCTCAACGCGCGCAAACTGAGCCCCGGGACCAGCGCGCAGTTCCAACGCAATCCTTCAATCGATCTCATAGGCGGCAATCTCCCAGTTCTTCAGATGCTTGCGAAGCACGCTTCGGAAACCGGGCTTGCCCGTTCCGCTTCGCAATGGCTGGGTGAAGGTTGGTGACCACCTGCCGGCTTGTATCTGCCCATCGGATAGCCCGCAGATAGTACCACCGGGCCACCGCTTTCATCGGACCGAGGCAACCTCAAATCGTGCGATGCCGAGCAATAATGCCGGGCCGATGGTGGCGAGGCTTCGGCGGCTCAGGTCAGCAGTTGCGGGAATAGCGGATGATCCATGGGCGCACCCGCGGGCAAGTCCTTGTCCAGTCCCTCAAACGGCGGCGATGTCGCCCATCGCCGCGGTGCGTGGGTGATGTCGTCACCCAGAAACCGCAGGCTGAATACCCGTCTGCGGCGCGAGCCCGCGACGCCACCGGCCGCGTGCAGGGTCAGCATATGGAAGCAGACGAAATCCCCCGGCTCGACCTCCCACCCCAGAATCGGATAGCGCGCCCGGCCGGCCTCGATGTCCGGCAATTCCTGCAGACTGCCTTGCGGAAACCAGCGCGCCTCGTTGGACAAAAAGCTGCGCGGCATCAACCAGGGCCCTTTGTGCGAGCCGGCGACAAACTCCAGGGTCGCGGCGCGCGACACCGGGTCGACCGGAATCCACATGCTGACGTTCTGGCTTCCCTCGATGTTGTAGTAGGGCTGGTCTTGGTGCCAGTTGGTGCGCTGCCGGGTACCCGGCTCCTTGACCAATAAATGATCGTGGTACAGGCGCACCGACTGTGATCCCATCAGACGGCGCGCCAACACCGCCAGTGGGGAGTCGAATATGAATTGTCGGTATTGCGGCACCGATTGCCAGTTGCAGAAATCCTCGAAAAACCGGCCCGGATCGTCCGGCCTGCTTGCGATCTTGGCGCGCGGGCTGGGATGCGCCAGATTGGCCTCGATGCCGCTTTGCAATAGCGCCAGTTCGTCGGTATTGAGCAACTGGCGCACGACGATGGCGCCGTCGCGCTGAAAATCAGCGACGTCGGCATCGGTCAGCCGGGTGTCGACGCGCCGGCGCAGCATTTGCGCAGTCTGCAACAAGTCCGTGCGGCTGTTCATGGTCATAGGCTGGTGCAATGGTTGGCGATGCCACCCCCGGCTGGCCCGGCGCGGCCGGGCCAGGGGCTGGCGGTATCCTCAATCGGCGATCCACAACGCCGGCAACCCCGGCAGAGAGCGAAAAATCGACGAGAACGCGCCATCGCGCACCAGCCGGGTGGCATGTTCGATGTCGGGCGCCAGATAACGGTCGACCTGCATTGGCGGTACCCGCCGGCGCAGCACTGCATGGGCCTGTTCGAGCGCAGAAGAACTGCGCAGCGGGCGCAGGAATTCAATGCCCTGGGCGCTAGCCAGCAATTCGATGCCCAGGATATGCGCAGTGTTGTCGATCATGGACTGCAGCCGGCGCGCGGCAAAGGTGGCCATCGATACATGGTCCTCCTGATTTGCACTCGTGGGCAGGCTGTCCACGCTGGCCGGATGGGCCAGCGACTTGTTCTCGGATGCCAGCGCCGCGGCAGTGACATGTGCAATCATGAAACCACTGTTCAGACCCGCGTCCGGCGTCAGGAACGGCGGCAGGCGCGACACGCCGGAGTCGATCAACATCGCGATGCGTCGTTCGGCAATTGCGCCAACCTCGGCAATCGCCAGCGCCATGCCATCGGCGGCCAACGCAACCGGCTCAGCATGAAAATTGCCTCCCGACACCATGCTGCCGTCCTGGGCGAACACCAGCGGGTTGTCGGTGACCGCGTTGGCCTCGCGCACCAGCACCTTGGTCGCATGGCGCAACTGGTCCACGCAGGCGCCGACCACCTGCGGTTGGCAGCGCAGGCTGTACGGATCCTGCACCCGATCGTCACCGTCGATGTGGGAATGGCGGATCTCGCTACCTGCCAGCAGACTGCGGTAATACTGCGCCACATCGATCTGGCCGGGCTGGCCACGCAGTGCATGGATGCGCGGATCGAACGGCCCATCGCTGCCGCGCGCCGCGTCCACCGTCAACGCACCGATCACCAGCGCCGATTCCAGCACGGGCTCGAAGCGAAACAGCGCATGCAGTGCCAGCGCGGTCGAGGTTTGCGTGCCGTTGATCAGCGCCAAGCCCTCCTTGGGGCCGAGCGTCAGCGGCGTGATGCCGGCCTGGTGCAACGCGGCCAGCGCCGGTACCGGCTTGCCGTCCTGCAGCATCGCGCCCTCGCCGAGCAAAGCCAGTGTCATGTGCGCCAGCGGCGCCAGGTCACCCGAAGCGCCCACCGAACCGCGCGCGGGCACATACGGCACCAGGCCGGCATTGGCAACCGCGATGAGGGTGTCGATGACGATCTCTCGCACACCCGAATGACCGCGCGCCAGGCTGGCGGCCTTGAGGGCGAGCATCAGCCGCACCACCGGGGGAGACAGTGGTTCGCCGACGCCGACGCTGTGCGAACGGATCAGGTTCAACTGCAACGTGGCCAGTTGTGCCTTGCTGATGCGCTGGTTGGCCAGCTTGCCAAAGCCGGTGTTGACACCATATACCGGCAGGTCGCCGTCGGCAGCGGCCTGCACCACACGGGCGCTGGCACGAATGCCCTCGCGCGCCGCGTCGGCCAGCTCCAGCCTGTCTGCACTGTTGTGGATGGCCTGCAGTTGCTCGAGAGTCAGCAGACCGGGTTCGATCACCATATCAGTACCGCCCGGCCGTTCCGAAGGTACTGATGGCCCCCTTGGGGGGCAGCGAACGCAGTGAGCGTGGGGGCAACATGCAGTACCGCCCGGCCGTTCCGAAGGTACTGATGGCCCCCTTGGGGGGCAGCGAACGCAGTGAGCGTGGGGGCTGTTTCATTTCAGCGCCCCAGCATTGGCAGATTGAGCTTTTGCTCGCGCGCGCAAGCCACCGCGATGTCGTAACCGGCATCGGCATGGCGCATTACGCCGGTGGCCGGGTCGTTCCACAACACGCGCTCGATGCGCTTGGCCGCAGCATCGGTGCCATCGCAGACGATCACCACCCCCGCGTGCTGCGAATAGCCCATGCCGACGCCACCACCATGGTGTATCGATACCCAGGTTGCGCCGCCGGCGGTGTTGAGCAGGGCATTGAGCAGCGGCCAGTCCGACACCGCGTCGGAGCCATCGCGCATGGATTCGGTCTCGCGATTGGGCGACGCGACCGACCCGCTGTCCAGATGGTCGCGGCCGATCACAATCGGCGCCTTGAGCTCGCCCGAACGGACCATCTCGTTGAATGCCAGGCCAGCGCGGTGCCGCTCGCCAAGTCCGATCCAGCAGATCCGCGCCGGCAAACCCTGGAACGCAATGCGCTCGGCTGCCATGTCGAGCCAGCGGTGCAGATGGGCGTCGGCCGGAAACAGCTCCTTCATCTTCGCGTCGGTCCTGCGGATGTCCTCGGGATCGCCCGACAGTGCCACCCAGCGAAACGGCCCCTTGCCGCGGCAGAACAGCGGCCGCACATAGGCTGGTACGAAGCCCGGGAAGTCAAACGCATTCTTGACACCTTCGTCAAGGGCCACCTGGCGAATATTGTTGCCGTAGTCCACGGTCGGAATGCCCAGGGCCTGGAAATCGAGCATGGCCTGCACATGAATGGCACAACTCTTCGCTGCCGCCTTGCTCAACGCCTTGTGTTGCGCATCGTCCGATTGCGCGACGTGCCAGCGCTCGACTGTCCAGCCACTGGGCAGATAACCATGCACCAGGTCGTGGGCCGAGGTCTGGTCGGTGACCAGGTCCGGGCGAAGGCCTCCGGACTTGGCGCGGCGCACCAGTTCGGGCAGTATGTCCGATGCGTTGCCGAGCAGTCCGATGGACACGGCCTTCTTCTCCTTGGCATAACGCGCCAGGCGCTCCAGAGCGTCGTCGATATCGCGCGCCTGCTCATCCAGGTAGCGGGTCTTGATCCGGAAGTCGATGCGCGACTGCTGGCATTCGATATTGAGCGAACTGGCGCCGGCAAAGCTGGCAGCCAGCGGCTGCGCGCCACCCATGCCGCCCAGGCCGGCCGTCAGCACCCAGCGCCCGGCCAGATCGCCGCCGTAATGCTGGCGCCCGGCCTCGACAAAGGTCTCGTA
>JAYUQC010000042.1:0-45377 GCA_043759735.1 Rhodoferax sp. | reverse complement strand
GATCTGCAGACGCTCGATGGCCGCGCCGAAAAGCGCCATCGCGGGGATGGACCTGTTGCAGATACAAAAAAACCGCCCTGAGGCGGTTTTCGTGTTTGCTTTCTTTGCTGGCAGCGCACCCGTTACAAACGGCGGATGCTTGTTTGTCCTGATCGGGCCGACAGGTCGGCTTCAAAGGGCAATGCAGGCGTCCGTGCGATCGGTCTGTGGGTGTTCAGGCCGGGGCTGTGGCTTGGGCCGGCACCGCGAGTGCCAGTGCCTTGACCTTGGTCGACAGGCGGCTCTTGTCGCGCGCTGCCTTGTTCTTGTGGAAGATGCCCTTGTCGGCGACCGAGTCGACGATGGCCTGCATCTTGCCGAACAGCGCGGTGGCTTTTGTCTTGTCGCCGGCGACAACCGCCTTCTCGACGTTCTTCACCGCGCTGCGGTACTGGGAACGCAGCGAGGTGTTCGCTGCGTTGATCCTGACGTCCTGGCGGACGCGTTTGCGGCCCGACGCCAGGCGCGGGTTCTTTTTCTTGGGCTTGGTAGATGCCATGGGTAAATGTCCTTGTGTCTGAGGATGATGCCAGCAAAGCCTTTCATTCTACCCGCCAACGTATGCCCCAGCCATTTGGGACAGTGGGTGTCGCGGGATTTTCTTGATGCTCGATTGGCAGCGCTTTTGCGCCGGAGCTGTCAGCACCAATGCTGACAGCGGGTTCGTCAGTGGTCGACGCTGGCGGCTTACCCACCGCCGCGCGAGTCTTGCGTGAGCGGTGCCGATCGCGCGCCCTTGGATACCTGCTTCTAATGGCCGCCAGAAACTACGCTATGAACAAACACAATGCAGTCGCAAATCGCCATAGGCAGAACGCGCTGCTGACCTACCGCGCCCTGGTGGAACCGGCGGCGGAACGGGGAACGGAGGACATCATTCTTGCGCACGCCGCTTCGTGCATTTTCTCCCCGCAAGAAACTGGATTTTCGCAGGGGAAGGGTGACTCCCCTTCTGGATCGAAGTCGGTGCTTGAGCTTCTCACGAAAAACTCGACGAAGGCCGGAGAATGATAGGTCGAGCGCGAACTTTGAGAGCGAATTCATTCGCCGCCATTGCCCTTGTTGCTTGCTTGGTACTCGGTTTACCCCCCCCCGACTAACTAACCGGCCCTAAATCGTTGCGAGGCGCTGAACCATGTCCGGAAACTGCGCCACCATGCGAATCAGCAGCGAGGCCTGTGCGTTGGGCTTTGCCCGGCCTTGTTCCCAGTTTTCAAGTGTCCGTGCGTTGGTGCGCAAATAGTGCGCGAACACCGGGCGGGACAAGCGCAATTGTTCGCGCACTTGAAGCACCTCTTGCGGTAGCAGC
This sequence comes from Rhodoferax sp., assembly GCA_043759735.1. Classification (GTDB taxonomy): domain Bacteria; phylum Pseudomonadota; class Gammaproteobacteria; order Burkholderiales; family Burkholderiaceae_C; genus CAISIP01. The sequence goes on along the minus strand of JAYUQC010000042.1, from coordinate 44,029 downwards.
ACCGGCGAGGGCCTTTTTTCAACCTTGAAGGTGCGCAGCGTGAGCTTGCCCTCTCGCTCGGATTTCAATGCACCAAAACCCTCTGTCAGTTCAGCAAAAATATCGCGCTTATTGGTCATCACGTTCTCCATCTTGCGGCTGGCGGTTTTCTAATTCAGTTCTAAAAAGTAGCTTGAGCACTTTGCGCTGCGCCGGAGTCAGGTCGTCGGCTTGGTCTTTGTCGTAGACAGTAAAAAGCCAGAACTGATCACCACCTGACCACCAGTAATAAATGACCCGCAGGCCACCACGCTTTCCTTTACCCCGACGCGGATCTGCTTGGCGCAGCTTGCGCAAACCGCCCGTTCCTTCGATGACCGCACCTGATTTAGGGTTATCCATCAACTCAAGTTGCAGCAGCCGGTAGGCTTCGTCATCCATGTAGTCATTGCGCGTTCGCGCGAACGGTGGCAGTTCAACAAAGGTTGCTTGCATTTTTGAAGTGTACGTTACTTGCGTAGCATTTTCAAATTTGGAAACCGATGAGTGCCAGCGCTGGACAAGCAGCCAGCGGCATTGACGCGGCCGTGGCCCAGGTGCAGGCCGAGGTGCGCACCCGCATCTTGCGCGCGTTTGCCGGCGGCGGCCTGATCGAGCGCTTCGAGGCCAGGGAGATGCTGGCCTTCAAACACAGCGGCTTCTCTGTGAACGCCGGCGTGCGTATCGAGGCGCCGGACTGCGCCGGCCTGGAGCGGTTGCTGCGTTACTGTGCGCGTCCACCGTTTTTCCTGGAGCGGCTGCGCCAGCGGGGTGTCGAGTTGGTCTACCACTGCCCCAAACCCCAGAGCGGCGGCAAACGAACTGATCTGTTGCTCACGCCGCTGGAGCTGATCGAGCGCATCGCCGCGGGACTTTCTTGATGCTCGATTGGCAGAGCTTTTGCGCCATGGCTGTCAGCACTGCGGACAGCGGGCAACGCATACGGCGAGCCAGACGGCTTACCCACCGTCGCGCGAGTCTTGCATGAGAGGCGCTGATCGCGCGGCCGTGGATAGGCGTTCTTGACCCTTTTGGTCGGTTGCGGGCAGCAGGCTGCCAGCGCATCCCCCAATAGGGTGGTGCACCAGCGGCCGTTGCAGCGCCATATTGCATCGCCCAGCCCGTGCGAGCTAGTTTGGGGCCGCGTGCGACCCCGATGGGCCCGGCTACACTCGCTGCCGTGAGCCTGTTCAAAGCCGCTTCCACCGTCTCGTTGCTGACACTGGCCTCACGCGTCACAGGCATGGTGCGCGACCTGCTGATGGCGTCTATTTTCGGCGCCAGTGCGATGACCGACGCGTTCAACGTGGCGTTTCGCCTGCCCAACATGTTCCGCCGCCTGTTTGGCGAAGGCGCCTTCAGCCAGGCGTTTGTGCCGGTGCTGGGCGCAACCCGGGGTGAGCAGGGCGAGGCCGCCACCAAATTGCTGATCGATCGGGTTGCCACCGCTCTGAGCGTTGTTTTGGCCGTGACCTGTGTCGTAGGCGTCATCGCCGCGCCGGCACTGGTGTGGCTATTGGCCAGCGGTCTGCAGCAGGATCCGCGCGGCTTCAACGCCGCAGTGGTGATGTCGCGCTGGATGTTTCCCTATATCGGATTCATGTCGCTGGTGGCGCTGGGCGCCGGCATCCTCAACACCTGGAAGCGCTTCGCGGTGCCGGCATTCACGCCGGTGTTGCTCAATCTGGCCATGATTGCGGCGACCTGGCTGGGCGCGCCCTGGTTCGCCCGTTTGGGCATCGAACCGATCTATGCGCTGGTGATGGGCGTCATCGGTGGCGGCGTGTTGCAACTGGGTTTGCAGGCGGCGTCGCTGCGCCGCCTGGGGTTGATGCCGCGTGTGCGCTGGAATGGCAAGGCCATCCGCGAGGCCTGGGCCGACGCTGGTACACGCCGCATCGCGACCCTCATGGGCCCGGCGTTGCTGGGCGTGGGGGTGGCCCATTTGTCGGCCATCATCAACTTGCAGATTGCCTCCCATCTGACACCGGGCAGTGTGAGCTGGATGAGTTATGCCGAGCGGCTGATGGAGTTTCCCACCGCGCTGCTGGGCGTCGCCCTGGGGGTGGTGCTCACGCCGCAGCTGGTGGCCGCCAATGCCGCCAAGGATGCGCAGAAATATTCCGACATGCTGGACTGGGGCTTGCGTCTGGTAGTGCTGCTGGCACTACCGTGCACCATGGCCCTGTTGGTATTTGCCCAGCCGCTGGTGGCCACGCTGTACCAGCGCGGTGCGTTTGCCGCCAACGATGTGCAGCAGACCACCTATGCGCTGATGGGCTATGGCGCCGGCCTGGTCGGCATTGTGGCGATCAAGGTGCTGGCCCCCGGGTTCTACGCCAGCCAGGATATCCGTACACCGGTGCGGATCGCGATCATGGTGCTGGTGATCACCCAATTGCTCAACCTGGTCTTGGTGCCGCTGTTCGCCCATGCCGGCCTGACACTGGCGATCAGCCTGGGCGCGCTGGTCAATGCTTCGGCATTGTTATGGGGCCTGATCCGTCGCGGCCGCTACAAGCCATCGCCGGGCTGGACGATGTTCGTGTTCCAGGTGGTGGCCGCGACGGCCCTGCTGTCGGTGTTCCTGATGTGGGCGGCCAGCCACGTGCAATGGGTCGGCCCCGACGTGCGGGACCTGCGGCGGCTGCTGATCCTGGCGCTGGTGATGCTGGGCTCGGCACTGATCTATTTCACCGCGCTGTGGGCTGCCGGACTGAAGTTGCGCGAATTCGCGCGTCGTTGAGCGCCCCGCGTCGGATGGCCGCTGTGCGCGGCCCCTGCCGCGCGGGTGAAGCCGGGCGGGTGATTGGCAGCATGGGCGATCGGCGGCAAAATAGGGCCGATGGGCGCCACGACGCGCATCTGAAACTCCAAAGAGCCGACCCATGCAACTGTCCTATGCCGTACCCACACCATTGGAGTACTTTGCGGCCCTGGTCCACAGCGATGCCGAGTTCCCGCTGCTGGAGGCCGCCGTCAGCCTGGCCCAGGACGAATACCCGGACCTCGATGTACAGCAGGTGCTGGGCGAAGTGGACCAGTTGCTGGCGCGGCTCAAGCGGCGCGTACCGGCCGATGCGGTGCCGTTGCAGAAGCTGCGCGCGGTGAACCAGTTCTTTTTCCGCGATCTCAGCTTTCGGGCCAACGTCAATAATTTCTACGACCCGGACAACAGCTACCTGAACGTGGTGCTGCGCACCCGTTGCACGATTCCGATCTCGGCGGCGGTGTTGTGGCTCGAACTGGCGCAGAGTCTGGGTCTGGCGGCGCGCGGCGTCGGCTTTCCCGGCCACTTCATGGTCAAGGTCAACCTGCCCAAGGGCCAGGTGGTGATTGATCCGCTGGACGGTCAATCGCTGAGCCGCGAGCAACTGGCCGAGCGGCTGGAGCCGTACCGGCGCAGCCGCGGGCTGGTCGATGAGTTCGAGGTCCCGTTGGGCTTGTACCTGCAGTCCACGCCGCCGCGCGAGATCGTGGCACGCATGCTGCGTAACCTCAAGGAGATCCACCGGGCGCAGGAGGATTGGGGGCGCATGGTGGCGGTACAGGACCGGCTGATCGTGTTGCTGCCCCAGTCCTGGTCCGAGTTTCGCGACCGGGGCCTTGCCCATGCGGAGCTTGACCGAACCGAACAGGCGGTGCAGGACTTGGAGGTCTATTTGGCCAACGTCGAAGAAGGTCTGGATATCGACGCCATCGCGGCGCGGGTGGCCGAGTTGCGCCGGGCGCGCAGCAGCTGACGGCGGCCCGACGCAACACCGGCGCTGCCGCGGCCCGGGTTCAACGCAGCTCGACCGCCGCGCCACCCTCGATCAGTGCGATGGCGCCGATGACGTATACGGCCTCGCCCTGCTCGCGCAGGGTCTGCGCAGTGGCCTGCGCATGGGCTGCGTCCACCACCACCACCATGCCGATGCCATTGTTGAAGGTGCGGTTCATCTCATGATCGTCGATGCCGGCGGTTTCCTGCAACCAGGCGAACAGCTCCGTGCGCGGCCAGCTGCCCTTGCGCAGATGGGCCGCCATGCCTTCGGGCAGGACCCGCGGTATGTTCTCCAGCAAGCCGCCGCCGGTTATGTGCGCGAGCGCCTTGATCGGATGGGCGGCAAGCGCGGCCAACACCGGCTTGACATACAGGCGCGTCGGTGCCATGAGGGCGTCACGGAAGTCCTGGCCGTCCAGGCGCGCCGGCAGGCGCATCTCGTCGCGCGCCGCGCCAGTGCCGGCAACCCGGTCGATACATTTGCGCACCAGGCTGAATCCGTTGGAATGCACTCCGCTGCTGGCAAGGCCAAGCACCACGTCGCCGGCCTGCACATCCTTGCCGGTCAGGATGGCCGATTTTTCGACCGCGCCCACCGCAAAACCGGCCAGGTCGTATTCGCCGGCCGGGTACATGCCGGGCATCTCGGCGGTTTCGCCCCCGATCAGCGCACAGCCCGACAATTCGCAACCGCGTGCGATGCCTCCGATCACCGCAGCTGCGGTGTCGACGTCGAGCTTGCCGCAGGCAAAGTAGTCCAGGAAGAACAGCGGCTCGGCGCCCTGCACCAGCACATCGTTGACGCTCATGGCCACCAGGTCGATGCCCACGGTGTCATGCATGTTCCACTCGAAGGCCAGCCTGAGCTTGGTGCCCACGCCATCGGTGCCGCTGACCAGAACCGGCTCACGGTAGCGCTTGGGCACCTCGAACAAGGCGCCGAAACCGCCGATGCCGGCCAGCACGCCCTCGCGCATGGTCTTGCGGGCCAGCGGCTTGATCCGTTCAACCAGCGCATCGCCAGCGTCAATGTCGACGCCGGCGTCCTTGTAGGACAAGGCAGGGGGGGGTGTGGCAGTGGTCATGGCATCAAGGCAGTCGGCCGACGCGGTTGTCGGCGGTCAGGGGAGGCGGTGGACCCCGATAGAATTTGGCCAGATTCTACGGGCTGACACCCGCTACCCTGTATGCAGTTCACCGCATCCCAGAAGTCCGCCGCCGCATGGGGCGCGATCGCTGCGTTTATCATCTTTTTCCTCTGGTTGCTGGCCCCGGTACTGACACCGTTTGTCGTGGCGGCGGTGTTTGCGTATGCGCTGACGCCGCTGGTTGACCGGCTGGACCGCAAACGCGGTGGCAAGCTGCCGCGCCTGCTTGCAGTGCTGCTGGTGCAGTTTCTGCTGTTTGTTGCCCTGCTGGGTGTGGCATTGTTGATCGTGCCGATTCTGGCCAAGGAATTGCCGCTGATGCGCGAGCAGGTGCCGGTACTGTTCGATCGCTTGAATGGCGTGGTCAAGCCGCTGCTGGAGCGGTTTGGCGTGAGCCTGTCGCTGGACGTGGCGAATATCAAGGCGTTCGTGCTGAAGTATCTCAATGCCAATTTCGAGGACGCGTTTGGCACGATGATGGCCTCGCTCAAACTGGGCGGCAGCGTCGCATTTGCCATCATCGGCAACGCGATGCTGATACCGGTGGCCTTGTTCTACCTGCTGATGGACTGGGATCGTTTTGTCGGGTCGGCGATGCGGCTGGTGCCGCCGCGACTGCGCACCTCGGTCGAAAGCTTCACGCACGAGGCAGACCAGGTGCTGGGGCAATACCTGCGCGGCCAATTGCTGGTAATGCTGATCCTGGCGGCGTTCTACAGCATCGGGCTGGCGCTGTTCGGCCTCGATCTGGCCTTGCCGATCGGTGTTTTCACCGGCCTGGCCGTGTTCGTGCCCTACCTGGGCTTTGGGCTGGGCCTGGTCATAGCCACGCTGGCAGGCGTGCTGGAATTCTCGGCCGATGCCGGTCCGGGTAAGGCGCTGTTGATGGTGGCAGTGGTGTATGGCCTGGGCCAGATAATCGAGAGCCTGTACCTGACGCCGCGCCTGCTCGGCGAACGCATCGGGCTGCATCCCCTGGCGGTGATATTCGCGTTGTTGGCGTTTGGCCAGTTGCTCGGGTTCGTGGGTGTGCTGATCGCGCTGCCGGCCAGTGCTGTCTTGCTGGTGGCGATACGCCGCGCCTGGCGAACCTACCTGGACAGTGATCTGTACGCGGGCGCCTGAGTGGGCATGAAACAGATCGCGCTGGATATCGGCCTGTCAACCGGGCCTAGTTTGCAGAATTTTTTTGCCGGCCCGAACCTGGCGGCGCACCAGCACCTGAGCGTGTGGCTGGGCCGCGCAAACGTGCTGGCGGCCCGGTCACCCGTACCCACCTATTTGTGGGGCGCCGACGGTAGCGGCAAGACGCACCTGCTGATGGCGGTGCGCGAGGCGTTGCGCGACCAGGGCGCGAGCGCTGGCTGGATGGATGCGACGGTGCAGGAACCACCCGCTTTTTCTGACTCCTGGGCGGCGGTGATGCTGGACGACGTGCACCGGTATACCGCGGTCCAGCAACAGGCGGCCTTCAACTGGTTTGTGCATGCCCAGACACTGCAGCGCGCAGTCCTCGCAAGTGGTGACCAGCCGCCGGCCGGTCTGCGCCTGCGCGATGACTTGCGCTCCCGGCTGGGTTGGGGCCATGTGTTCGCGCTCACGGTGTTGAGCGAACCGGAACGGCGTTCGGTATTGCGCCAGGCCGCCGATGCGCGGGGGGTATTTTTCGGTGATGACGTTATGGACTTCATGCTGACCCGTTTCAGCCGGGACCTGCCCAGCCTGATGGAATTGCTGGACCTGATAGACGCCTACGCACTGCGCACCAAGCGGGCGATCACAGTGCCGATGATCCGCGCCATGATGGAGGAGTCCTGAGGTGGTGGCGTCGCCAGCAGCCGCCACCATTGCTGGCGCCGCACAGGGCGCGGTGCGCGTGACCCTGTTTGACCTGGACCATACCCTGTTGCCGATCGACTCCGACTATGCCTGGGGAGTTTTCACCACCACCATTGGCTGGACCGATCCGCAGCAATTTGCACGGCGCAACGAGGAATTTTTCGCCCAATACCAGGCCGGCACGCTGGATATCCATGACTATGTGCGATTCGCGACGGAGGCGGTGCGCCGGCACGGTCCTGAAGCGTCGCGCAAGGCCCACGCGCAATTCATGGACAGTGTTGTGCGCCCCGCGCTCCGACCCGAGGCGCAGGCGTTGATACACATGCACCAGCAACGCGGCGACCGGATCGCCATCATCACCGCGACCAATTCCTTTGTGACCCGCCCGATCGCCGACGCGCTCGGTGTGCCCGAGCTGATTGCGGTCGAACTGGAAGTCGACCATGCGCCGGGCGGCACCGGCTGGATTACCGGCGCGATTGCGGGGGTACCTTCGGCGCGCGAAGGCAAGGTGCTGCGGTTTGCGCAGTGGCTGCAGGACCACGGCCTGGTCTGGGCCGACGTGTGCGTGACCTTTTATTCCGATTCCACCAATGACCTGCCGCTGCTCGAGCGAGCCCACGAACCGGTGGCGACCAACCCGGAGCCGCGCCTGCGCGCCATAGCCCGGTCGCGCGGATGGCGCATACTGGACCTGTTTCCGACAACCCAATGATCAAGAACTTCATCGACAAAATCCTGGGCAAAAAGGCCCCCACGGGCGGACAGCCGAATTTCGGCAAGCGGCGCGATGTGCCGGTCAGCGAGCACCAGATCGATCCTGCGCTGGTCGACGAGCGCGCCGCTACCGTCGTGAACACCCTCAAGCAGGCTGGATACGAGGCTTACATCGTGGGTGGCGCCGTGCGTGACCTGCTGGTGGGTTTGCGACCCAAGGACTTCGACGTTGCCACCAATGCGACGCCCGAGCAGGTCAAGGGCCTGTTCCGGCGTGCCTTCATCATCGGGCGGCGCTTTCGCATCGTGCATGTGGTGTTCGGGCGCGGCCGCGAGCATGAGGTGATCGAGGTGTCTACTTTCCGGGCCTACCTCGACAACGCCGCCGCCGGGCAAGTCAGTGGCAACGAGCGCACCAGCAGGAGCGAGCTTGCCGGCATGACGCATGCGGTCGATGCCAGCGGTCGCGTATTGCGCGACAACGTCTGGGGTCCGCAGGAGCAGGACGCCGTGCGGCGCGACTTCACGATCAATGCGATGTACTACGACCCGCAGACGCAGATCGTGGTCGACTACCACGGCGGCATCAAGGATGCCAGCAAGCGGGTACTGCGCATGATCGGCGACCCGGCCCAACGCTATCGGGAGGACCCGGTTCGCATCATCCGTGCGGTTCGATTCTCGGCCAAGCTCAAGGCACTGGGCTTCAAGATCGAGGTCAAGACGGCGGCGCCGCTGATCCAGATGAAGTCGCTGCTGGCCGATGTGCCGCAGAGCCGCCTGTTCGATGAGATGCTCAAGCTGCTGCAGACCGGGCATTCGCTGGCCACCATCGCGCAGTTGCAGGAGCTAGGACTGGGCGAGGGAATCTACCCACTGCTCGACCTGGTGGTGGAGCGCGCCCAGCAGCCCTTCGTCAAGGCGGCGCTGCAGGACACCGATCGTCGGGTGGGCGAAGGCAAGCCGGTCGCGCCCAGTTTCCTGCTGGCCTGTGTGTTGTGGTCCGACGTGCGCGACGGCTGGAACACGCGCCTGCAGGAGCCGGGGCGCCAGCCGGCGTTTCCAGCGTTGCAGGACGCGATCGACCAGGTGTTTGCCGAGCGCATTGGCGACGTATCGGGCGGTGGCAAGCTGGCCGCCGACATGCGCGAGACCTGGATGATGCAACCGCGGTTTGAAAAGCGGTTTGGTCAGTCTGCCTTCGGCCTGGTCGATCAGCCCCGTTTCCGCGCGGCCTTCGACTTCATGCGTTTGCGGGCCGATGTCGGCGAGATCGATGAGCTGCTGGCCGACTGGTGGCAGGAGTTCAGCATGGCCAATGACACGCTGCGCGCGGACATGGTCGAGCAGGTGCGCGAGGAGCAGGGGCGCAAGGTGAGCCGTGCGCCGCGACCGGCGCGCGCCAGGTCTTCGTCGGCGTCCGAGGCAGAGCCGGAAACGCCGACCGTGACGCCGGTCCAGAATGAACCGCAGGTGGACGATGGCCCGGCCACCGGGGATGCGCCGCGCAAGCGCCGTCGCCGTCGTCGCTCCGGTGCTGCCAAGCCGGCCGGTGGAACGGACGGCACAGCCGACCAGTGAACTGCGCGCCGCGCGAAGCAGTTGTCGCCTATGTGGCATTGGGCGCGAACCTCGGCGACGCCGCCGCCACTGTGCGACGCAGCGTCCAAGCGATAGCCCGCATGCCGCAGGTCGAACTGCTGGCCCAGTCCAGCCTGTACTGCAGTGCGCCGGTGGATGCGGCTGGCCCGGACTTTGTCAACGCGGTTGTCGGGCTGCGCACCACGCGTACGGCCTACGACCTGCTGGCAGGATTGCAGGCACTTGAAGACACCGCTTTGCGCCAGCGGCCGTATCCGAATGCGCCGCGAACGCTCGACCTGGATCTGCTGCTGTTTGGTGACGCCCGCATCGAAAGCGCGACGTTGACGGTGCCGCATCCGCGCATGCGGCACCGGGCATTTGTTCTGCTGCCACTGGCCGAGATCGCACCGGCGCGTGTCGATCCAGCACAGCTCCGCGAAGTTTCCGGACAGGCTTGCGAACGGATGGCCTGACAGGCGTCGGAGGATAGGCCGTGGATCGTTTGGCGAGTCACGCCTGCCAGACTTCAGACCTGGCGGCCTCCTCCTTTATTTCGCTCCGCCATCCACCCACCCTGCTGGGCTGGCGACGTCGTTGGGGCGCCAACGGGAGATCACCGGCTCCGGACCACCGGGCTTGGCTTGTGGCGGGCCCAGCAGGGTGGGCGGACGACTCCGCGAATGTCCCCCGGCCTGCGGCCTCCTCCTTTATTTCGCTCCGCCGTCCACCCACCCTGCTGGGCCGGCGACGTCGTTGGGGCGCCATCGGGAGATCACCGGCTCCGCACGTCAAGCCGATCACCCGATCTGGCCGGTGCGGCGCTCTGCGGAGCGAAATAAAGGGGGAGGCCGAAGGCCGGAGGACATTCGCGCAGCAGAGTGCCGCGCCGGCCAGATCCCGCAATAGCGGCGCCGAGCAACGGCTAGAACCCAACTCCCTTTCAGTCGATCTCCGCAATCATCTCGATCTCGACGCAGGCCCCAAACGGGATCTGCGCGACACCGAAAGCGCTGCGGGCATGGGCTCCGCTGTCGCCGAACACCTGGCCGATCAGTTCGCTGGCGCCGTTGGTCACCAGATGCTGCTCGGTGAAATCGCCGGTGGAGTTGACCAGTGCCATCAGCTTGACGATGCGCCTGACACGGTTGAGGTCGCCGCCGACAGCTACATGCAGGGTCCCCATCAGGTCGATTGCTATCGCGCGAGCGGCAGACTTGCCTTCGTCGGTGCCCATGTTCTTGCCCAGCTGACCGACCCAGGGCTTGCCGTCCTTCTTGGCAATGTGGCCGCTGAGAAATACCAGTTTGCCGGTCTGCACGAACGGCAGGTAGGCCGCAGCGGGAATGGAAACCGGCGGCAGGGTAATGTCGAGTTCGGTGAGTTTGTCGTAGACGTTCATGGTGATTGCTGAGACTGGGATTGGGCTGAAAAATCGATCAGGGGCGTACTATCTTCGAGTGTAGTACCGGTCTGTTCCAGCGGCGCCACGGTGACGGCGACGCTGAGTTCATGGCTGGCGCCGCCATGGATCACCCCGCGAATCGGGGAAACGTCGGCAAAGTCGCGACCCACTGCCAGCACGACATAGTCCTCACCGGGCGCGCCCCAGCCCCAGCGGTCGTTGGTCGGGTCGAAATCGCACCAGCGGGTCTGGCCCGGTTGGGTCGGCAGCAAAAGCGAGATCCAGGCATGCGATGCGTCGGCGCCCACCAGGCGCGGTTGACCAGGCGGCGGCTGGGTCAACAGGTAGCCGCTGACATACCGTGCCGAGAGTCCCAGCGAGCGCAGACAGGCAAGCATGATGTGGGCGAAGTCCTGACACACACCCTTGCGCAGGTGCAGGGCTTCGAGCGCTGGGGTGTGGATTTCCGTGCTCTGGCTGTCGTAGGCGAATTCCTGGTGGATGCGGTGCATCAGGTCCAGTGTCGCGGCATGCAGATCGGCCCCTGGCGTGAAGCTGGGGCGGGCGTAGGCGGCGAACTCCGCGTCGCGCGGCACATATTGGGAAGCGAAGACAAACTCCACATCCGCGTCGTAGGGCTCGCCTGCCCGATAGCGAAAGTGCTCGTGCGCCTGCTCCCACGGCAAAGCAACTGATGCCGCGATGATGGGCCAGGTTTCCACCGTGCTGTGCGCCACCACGCCGAGTCGGGTGTGGGGAATCTGCAGCGACAGGAAGGTGCGGTTATTGCCAAACACATCCAGCACGCACTTGCGTTGCGAGGGCGGCGGGTCGATCTGCAGCGTGTGCGACAGCAACTGCTGCGCCACGGTGTGCAGCGGCTGCAGACAGGCCACATGCTGCGCCACTTCCACCGGTGGCGCGTAGTCGTAGCTGGTTTCATGGGTGATGGACAGTCGCATCAGGCCCCCACGCTCTGCTCGGACTCACCCGAGTGGGTGAAGTAGGTCGCGCTGATCAGCTCGGACACCAGGTGCGCGGACCGGATGCACTGATCCAGCACCAGCTGCAGGCCTGGCCAGCTCGGCAGCGGCGCGGCCTGGGCGTCGTTGGTCGATACCGGCTGGGCGCAAACCAATAGCGCCAGGTCCCATTGTGCAGGATCGGGTACTTGCAAGGACATGGGGCAAAGTTCGTTCGGTTCGCTACCCGCCAGCTTGGCCAGTCGCCCGCGCAACGTGTGCGCGACCCAGGCCAGCGAACGCGGGTTGTCCCGGTTCAGCACCAGCAGGTCGACCAGCGCCAGCATCTCCCGGCTTTGCTGGAACTGCGCACGGAACGAGATCGAGCTGTCGAACAGCGCAATCATGGCCTCGAAACCGGCGTCGTTGGCGAGCGATCCTGCGTCCAGGCCGATTGCCAGCGACGACGACAGGAAGCCCAGCCGCTCGATGTGGCGTCCGATGCTCAGCAGTCGCCAGCCATCGTCGCGCGTCATGCGGTCGGTTTGTGCACCGGTTATCGCCGCCATGTGGCGGCCCACGGTCTTGAGCAAATCCAGCGCGTCGAGTGTGCCGTATTCCGCCGGACTGTCGATTTCGGCAAATGCCCGCGCCAATTCGTCCTGGGCGCGTTCGATCAGGTGCCAGTGCTCATACGACAGTCGTTCGCGCACGGCCGAACCAGCCTGCCGGACCGCCCGCAGATTGAATCCGACGCTGCTGGCCATGCAGGCACTGCCCAGGCTGGCGATCAGCGAGCGTTCGAATACCCGGCGCGATTGGGACAGGGCCGGTACATCGGCCAGCACCAATGCGTTGAAGCGCGCCATCTGGTCCAGCCACTCCAGCAGGCCGTGGCAGGTCTGGTCTTCGCCGTTGAGGCATTCGAGCGTCAGGTGTGCCAGCGCAATGGTGTTCTCCGCACGCTCGGTATAGCGACCCAGCCAGAACAGGTTCTCGGCCGCCCGGCTGGTGACAAGCCGCCTGCGTTGGGCTACCGTGGCTGCAGTCAGGGCCGGCGCCAGCAGGGTGGTTCGGTCGATCGCCGAATCCGTCAACACCCATACGTCAGCGCTGCTGCCACCGCGTTGCATGGCGGCAACTTCTGCCCCGGCATGGGCGACCCGTGCCAGACCGCCGGGCAGTACCTGCCATGACTGCACCCCATTGGATACCGCAAACACCCGCAGCATGGCCGAGCGCGGCGCGATCTGCCCGGCGTGCGGTGTGGCGCCTGGCTGCCAGGTCGGAATTTGCGACAAAGGCATATAGCTTTGCACCGTATGGTCATCGCCGTGCAAGGCGATGCGGCCGGCCCATTCGTCGCGTTCGCGCGGCGTCAGATCGCGTCCCAGCACGGACTGGAAACTGCCGGCCCGCAGACCGTGCGGGTAGGTGGACTTGATGGCGCAGGCCGACAGACGCGGCAGCGCCGCGTCCATTGCGGCGCGTTCGCCGCACCACCAGGTCGGCAAGGCGGCCAGTGAGAGTTCTTCGCCCAGCAAATGCTGGGCCAGCGACGGCAGGAAGCCCAGCAGGGCGGGCGATTCCAGGAAGGCCGATCCCGGTGTGTTGGCCATCAGCACATTGCCGGCGCGCACTGCCTGCAGCAGGCCTGGTACACCCAGGCTCGAGTCGGCGCGTAATTCCAGCGGATCCAGATAGGCGTCGTCCAGCCGCTTGAGCAGGCCATGGATCGGCACCAGGCCGCGCAATGTCTTCAGGTATAGCCGCTCGTCACGCACCACCATGTCGCCGCCCTGAACCAGCGTCAGACCGAGATACCGCGCCAGGTAGGCATGTTCGAAGTAAGTTTCGTTGTAGGGGCCGGGCGTGAAAAGCGCGATGTGCGCGTCGCGGCCCCCCGGGCTGCTGGCCTTGAGGTTGTCCACCAGGGCCCGATAGGCACCCGCCAGGCGCTGCGCGTGCATGTTCTCGAAAGCTTGCGGAAACAGGCGGGAAATTGCCAGGCGGTTCTCGAGCAGGTAGCCCAGGCCGGAGGGCGCCTGCGTACGCTGCGAAACCACCCACCAGTTGCCGTCCGGGCCATGCGCCAGGTCGAATGCGGCAATGTGCAGCCGGGTGCCGCCGATCGGTTCGGCGCCCTGCATCGCGCGCAGATATCCGGGATGGCCCTGCACCAGGGCCGGCGGCACAAGACCGCGCCGCAACAGCTGCTGCGGCCCGTACACATCAGCCATCACCTGTTCCAGCAGGCGCACCCGTTGCAACACGCCGGCTTCGATCGTGCGCCAGCTGTGCGGCGTCACGATGAACGGAAACAGGTCCAGCGACCAGGGCCGCTGCGGGCCACCGGGATCGGCATACACGTTGTAGGTCACGCCGTTGTCGCGCAACTGGCGTTGCAGCCGGGCGGTCCTGTCGTTCAGATCGCGCGGGTCGAGTGGTCCCAGATGCGAGAAAAACGATGCCCAGTGCGGTGTTGTCGGATGCGATAGCGGCACAGTCGCTTCGGGATCCGGTCCGCTGGTCGCCACGCCGCGCAACTCGTCCAGATGGCCAGGCGCCGCGCTGGCAGGACGGGACGCGGGCGATTGCGCCGGCGCCGAGTTCAGCGCGGTCGGTTCATGGCTCATCAGGCAACCGTGCTGCGCACTGCGGTGCAAGCTTGCTTGGGGCGGCCCGGCGCTGCGCTCATCAGGCAACCTCCGTGCTGCGCACTGCGGTGCAAGCTTGCTTGGGGCGGCCCGGCGCTGCGCTCATCGTCTGCTCAGTGGTGGCGCAGGTCCAGCGTGAACGGGAATTCCCGGCTGCCGGGCACGTCGATACTGGCCGGTACGCCCGGCATGGAACCCGGCGTGTGACCCATTGCGACGAAGCGCGACAGGCGCCGGCTTTCCGCTTCGTTGGCGTTGACAGGGAAACTGTCGTAGCTCAGCCCGCCGGGATGCGACACATGGTACTGGCAGCCACCGATCGAGCGTTGCATCCAGGTGTCCACGATGTCGAAGACCAGCGGCGAGTGCACGCCGATCGACGGATGCAGCGCCGATGGCGGGCTCCAGGCCTTGTAGCGCACGCCCGCGACATACGTCCCTTCGGTGCCGGTCGGCTGCATGGGCAAAGCCCGCCCGTTGCACGTGACCGCATATCGGCTTTCGTTGAAGCCGCTGACATGGACCTCGATGCGTTCGAGCGAGGAGTCGACATACCGCGCGGTCCCGCCGGCGCCGCTTTCCTCGCCCATCACATGCCAGGGTTCGAGTGCGTTGCGCAGCGTCAGTTCCATGCCGCTGACCGTGATGCTGCCCACCAGCGGAAAGCGGAACTGCAGATGCGGCGCGAACCAGGCCGCGTCAAACGCATAGCCGGCCAGCCGCATCTCCTCGATCACATCTTCGAAATCCATCCGGATGAAGGTCGGCAGCATGAACCGGTCATGCAGCGCGGTACCCCATCGGCTGAGCCTGCCACGGCAAGGATGGTTCCAGAAGCGCGCCACCAGCGCGCGCAGCAGCAGCTGTTGCGCAATGCTCATGCGGGCATGTGGCGGCATTTCGAAGGCGCGCAACTCCAGCAGGCCGAGCCGGCCGGTGGACGCGTCGGGCGAATACATCTTGTCGATGGAGAACTCGCTGCGATGGGTGTTGCCGGTGACGTCGATCAGGATGTTGCGCAAAGTCCGGTCCACCAGCCAGGGCGGCATGTGCGCCCCGTAAGTTTCGCGATTCTGGTGGATCTGCTGCAACGCGATCTCCAGCTCATACAACTGGTCGTTGCGCGCCTCGTCAACCCGCGGCGCCTGGCTGGTCGGGCCCACGAACATGCCGCTGAACAGGTAGCTCAGGCTCGGATGGTTGTGCCAGTATTGCAACAGGCTTGCCAGCAGCTCTGGCCGGCGCAGGAACGGACTGTCGGCCGGCGTAGCTCCGCCCATCACGAAATGGTTGCCGCCTCCGGTTCCGGTATGGCGGCCGTCGGTCATGAATTTTTCTGCCGACAGGCGCGACTCCCAGGCGGCCTGGTACAGGAACTCGGTGTTGTGCACCAGTTCACCCCAGGAGGACACCGGATGCACGTTGACCTCGATCACGCCCGGGTCGGGCGTGACCTGCAGCAGCTTGAGGCGCGGATCGCGTGGCGGCGGATATCCCTCCAGCACCAGCCCAATGCCCTGTTCGGTCGCCGTGACTTCGATCGCCGCAAGCAGCTCGAGGTAGTCCTCGAGTTTTTCCAGCGGCGGCATGAAGACATACAACACGCCCGAGGCCGCGCCCAGCGTCTCTGCCTTCGGACCACTGGAGCGGCGCGGATCGCGCACTTCGACGCACAACGCGGTGCGGCTGAGCCAATGGGCCGACTCATGCGGCGCCGGCGCGCGGCGGAGGTCCGCCGTTTGTGGCTGGCCCGGCGGGAGCGCGCTCCCGCCCGGCATGCTGGATGTTGCCGATACGCGTGCTGTCGCCTGCATGACGTGCGCCGCATCTGAATGCGGTCCGGACCCGGCCAGATAAGGCGTGATGCCAGCCAGTGCGCTGGGCGGCGCAGTGGGAGCTACCGGTGCGGCAGGGGCCACGGCATAGCGCTGCGCCAATGCCGCATGGGGCGGCAACTTGCCGCGCTCGTCGTAAGGGTCCTGCGGTGTGTGGTATGGATAGTCGGCCTGGCTGACCCAGGGCAGCGAGTCCAGCGGCAGGCGCAGGCCCATGGGCGAATCGCCAGGCATCAAGACCATGCGCTCGTCGCGCACGAACCATGGGCCGGTAACCCAGCGTGAACCGCCAGCGCTGGCATCCTCTGCCACCTTGATCGGCAGTACATACCCGACGACGGTGTCGAGCTTCTGGGTGAATACCCGGCGCAGGCGTGCGCGCTCCATCTCGTCGTCCAGGCGCGACTTGAGTGGGTCGACGTTGATCGGCAGCCGACGCTCGCGCCACTGGTAATACCAGTTGTCCTCATAGCCCGGCAGGATATGCCGGTCGTCCAGCCCCAGACGGCGGGCCAGGCCATGGGTGAAATCGCGCGCGACCGCACTGGTGTAGTGCGTCGGATCGCGTTCGTCGACGAACAGGGCCGGGTCGGCCCACACCGGCTGGCCGTCGGTGCGCCAGTAGATGTTCAGTGCCCAGCGCGGCAATTGCTCGCCGGGATACCACTTGCCCTGGCCGAAATGCAGGAACCCGCCCTGGCCATACTCAGTGCGCAGCTTGTGCACCAGTTCGGTCGCACATCCGCGCTTGGTCGGACCCAGTGCGTCCGTATTCCATTCCGCCGCATCGCGGTCGCCCACGGCCACGAAGGTCGGTTCGCCGCCCATGGTCAAACGCACGTCACTGGCGATCAGTTCCCGATCGACCGCCTCGCCCAGTTGCATCACGGCTGCCCATTGTTCCTCGGTGTAGGGCTTGGTGACGCGCGGCGCCTCATACAGGCGAGTGATCTTCATTTCATGCGCAAACGCGACCTCGGCCAATTCGACACCACCCTCGATCGGTGCCGCGCCCGAAGGCTGGGGCGTGCAGGCCAGCGGCACGTGACCTTCGCCAGCCAGCAGGCCGGAGGTCGGATCGAGCCCGATCCAGCCAGCACCCGGAAGGTAGACCTCGCACCAGGCATGCAGGTCGGTGAAATCAACCTCGGTTCCGCTGGGACCGTCCAGCGCCTTGACATCGGGCGCGAGCTGGATCAGGTAGCCTGACGCGAACCGGGCGGCCAGGCCGCAGTGGCGCAGCAGGTTCACCAGCAGCCAGGTCGAATCGCGGCAGGAGCCAGCGGCCAGCGACAGGGTCTCGTCGGGCGTCTGTACTCCGGGTTCCATCCGGATCAGGTAGCGCACGCTTTGCTGCACCATGCGGTTGACGTCGATCAGGAAATCGATGCTTCGCCGTTCGGTCCGGTCGATGCGCGCCAGGTAGGCCTTGATCTGGTCGGATGCGGGTTCCACCGCCAGATAGGGGGTCAGTTCCTGTTTCAGCAAGGCTTCATATTGAAACGGGTAGGTTTCGGCGCCGGGCTCCAGGAAGAAGTCGAACGGGTTGTATACCGCCATGTCGGCCACCACGTCGACCGTGATCTTGAATTCGCGTGTCTTTTGCGGAAATACCAGGCGCGCCTGGTAGTTGGCAAACGGGTCCTGCTGCCAGTTGATGAAATGGCCGGCCGGTTCGACCTTGAGCGAGTAGGACAGGATTTTGCTGCGGCAATGGGGCGCCGGGCGCAGCCGGATCACCTGCGGCCCGAGGTTGACCTCGCGATCGTATGTGTAGTGGGTAACGTGGTGCAGGGCGGCGTGGATGGACATACGGCTATCTCGTGTGGGCGCGCCGGTGGCGGCAATAATTGGGAAGGCGATGCAATCGCTTTGGCAGTAATACTAGCAGCCAGCGTCCTTTTCATGCGCTGGCATGGCCCGGGGTCGGGGCAGGCGTGTCCACGGTCAGCCGCCGGGTTGACGGCGCAGCAGCGGGATGGCGCATCCATGAAACGGTGGAGGCGGCCGAGCGCCCCGCAACCACCGGCCCCTAGGATGGCGCCATGCATCCTGGCATTTGGCTTCGGCCCGGCGCGGCACGCTGGCTGATGCCGGCGTTGGGGGGCTGGGTTGCAGGCGTGGCGCTGCAACTGACGCAGGTAGCGCTGTGGCCGTCATGGTGCTATGGGCTGGCGCTGCTTGTGGGCATGGTGGCGGGGATCGGATTGTTGCTGCGGCAGGCCCGCGGCCGCTGGTCTGCCATGACCATGGTTCTGGCCGTCGCGACCCTGTCGTTTGGCCAGGTCGGACTGCGGGCCGTCGTGTTCCAGGCCCGAGCTCTGCCAAAGGTTCTGGAGGGTCGTGATCTGCAAGTGACCGGCGTGGTCGCCACCATGCCTCAAGTGGGTGCCGCAGGAATGCGCCTGCACCTGCGGATCGAGTCGGCCCGTGCCGGTGGCGTGCCGGTGGCCGCACCGCCGCTGGTATTGCTGGGCTGGTACGCCAACAATGGCGGCACTGCCAACGACGCGCCGCAACCGGCCGGTTCGGTGCCGGCGGTGTGGGCCGGTGAGCGTTGGCACATGACGGTGCGGCTGAAGGCGCCGCATGGCAATCGCAATCCGCACGGTTTTGACTACGAACTCTGGCTCTGGGAGCACGACCTGCAGGCCACGGGTTATGTGCGTACCGGTGGCGGGAACGACGCGCCGCGGCGGCTCGGGCAGACCGGTCGGTATCCGGTCGAATGGCTGCGCCAGGCGGTGCGCCAGCGCATCGAGGCGCGGCTTTCCCAGTCGCCGCAGGCCGGCTGGATCACCGCATTGGTCACCGGCGACCAGCACGCCATCGAGCGCGCCGACTGGGATGTGTTTCGCGCCACCGGCGTGGCCCATCTGATGAGCATTTCCGGTCTGCATATCACGATGTTCGCCTGGCTGGCGACCCGGCTCACCCATGCGGCCTGGCGCCGCAGCGCCCGGCTCTGCCTGCGCCTGCCGGCGCCGCAGGCGGCGCTGGTGGGGGGGTTGTTGCTGGCCAGCGTGTATGCGCTTTTCAGCGGCTGGGGCGTGCCATCGCAACGCACGGTCTGGATGCTGGCGGTGGTGTGCGGCTTGCGCATGGCAGGTCGTTCCTGGCCGTGGCCCATGGTCTGGCTGCTGGCCGGCGTTGTCGTGCTGGCCATGGATCCGTGGGCGCTGCACCAGGCCGGTTTCTGGCTCAGCTTTGTCGCGGTGGGCGTGCTGTTCGCCTCGGACGACCCTGCCGCCGGCGTCGCACCGCTGCGGCCGTGGCCGCACCTGCGCGCCATGCTGCGTGAACAGTGGCTCATGACGCTCGCGCTGACGCCGCTGGTGCTGCTGCTGTTTGGCCAGGTTTCGCTGGTCGGCTTCATTGCCAATCTGTTCGCGATTCCCTGGGTCACATTGTTGCTGACGCCATTGGCGCTGCTGGGGGCGCTGGCCCCGCAGGCGTGGGACCTGGCCGCGGTCGCGGTGGCGGTCCTGGCAGCTTATCTGGGCTGGTTGGCACAGTTGCCGCATGCCACGATGGTGGTACCTGCGGCTCCCGCCTGGATCGGCGTGGCTGGCGTACTCGGTGGCCTGTTGCTGGTTCTTCGACTGCCAGCGCCGTTTCGGTTCGTCGGCGCGGCGCTGGTAGCGCCGGTCCTGCTGTGGCAGTCGCCGCGGCCACCGGCCGGACAGTTCGAGCTGCTGGCGGCCGATGTAGGGCAGGGCAATGCAGTGCTGGTACGCACCTCACACCATGCGCTGCTCTACGACGCCGGGCCGCGCTATTCGCCCGATAGCGATGCGGGGCACCGGGTGCTGGTACCGTTGTTGCGTGCCTTGGGTGTGGAACTCGATCTGCTGGTGGTCAGCCACCGCGACAACGACCATGTTGGCGGGGCGCAATCCGTTCTGGCGATGCAGACGCGCGCGCGCCTCACCGGCTCCATGGAACCGGAACATGGCTTGTGGGCGCTGCGCCATGGCCATCGTTGCGAGCAGGGGCAGAGCTGGCAGTGGGACGGTGTGGTGTTCACGATCCTGCACCCTCGGCCCGAGGACTACGGCGTGGGCGTCAAGCCCAACGCCTTGTCCTGTGTCCTGCGGGTGAGCGCATCCGGTGGCGCCACGGGGCAGTCTGCCACTGCCTTGTTGACCGGCGACATCGAGGCCGCACAGGAAGGACAGCTGGTGCACGGTGCGGCACCGTTGCGGGCCGACCTGCTTTTGGTACCCCACCACGGTAGCAAGACGTCGAGCAGCGCCGCGTTCCTGGACGCGGTATCGCCCCGTGTGGCGCTGGTGCAGAGCGGCTACCGCAATCGCTTCGGCCATCCTGCCGCCGCGCCGATGGCCCGCTACGCCGAGCGTGGAATACGGGTTGTCGACTCGCCGCAGTGTGGTGCGATGCGCTGGTCTTCGGTGGATCCAGCTGCAGTGGCTTGTCAGCGCGACAAGGATCGGCGCTATTGGCAGCATGCGGTCCGATGAACGGCCGAGAACGGGCTATTGGGAGCCGTAGCCAAACTTGCTATGCTGTGCGCAGGAGACAAATTTCCATGCAAGAGTTTGATGAGATGTACACCAGCCTGCCCTACGAGTTCTTCTCTGGCGGCGCGAAGATACGCGAGCATTACAAGATCTACGATGAATGGCTCGCGCGCCAGCCGGGCGACATGATGGCCAACCGGCGCGAGGAGGCCGAAATGATCTTCCGCCGCGTCGGCATCACCTTCGCGGTCTACGGCGACAAGGATGAGGGTGGCGCGGGCAACGAGCGCCTGATTCCGTTCGATCTGATACCGCGCATCATCGCTGCGCGCGAGTGGGATGCACTGGAAAAAGGCCTGATTCAGCGGGTGACGGCGCTGAACCGATTCATCCATGACTGCTACCATGAGCAGGAGATATTCAAGGCCGGCATCGTGCCCATTGCCCAGCTGACGGACAACGCGCAATTCCGCCCTGAAATGGTTGACGTGGAGGTGGCCGGCGGCATCTACTCGCATATTTCCGGCGTCGACATCGTGCGTGCGAACAATGCCAACGGCGAGCCGGAGTACTACGTACTGGAGGACAACCTGCGGGTGCCCAGCGGTGTGAGTTACATGCTGGAAAACCGCAAGATGACCATGCGGTTGTTTCCGGAGTTGTTCGGCGCGCACAAGGTTGCGCCAGTGGCGCATTACCCCGATCTGTTGCTCGAGACCCTGCGTGATTGCAGCCCGGCGACAACCGCAGAGCCCATCGTGGTGGTGCTGACACCGGGCATGCACAACAGTGCGTATTTCGAGCATGCTTTCCTGGCGCAGCAAATGGGGGTGGAGCTGGTGGAAGGGCAGGACCTGTTCACGCGCGACAAGTTCTTGTATATGCGCACGACACGCGGCCCCAAACGGATCGATGTGATCTATCGCCGGGTGGACGACGACTACCTGGATCCAACTGCCTTTCGCGCCGACTCAACCCTCGGTTGTGCCGGGCTGATGGAGGTGTACCGGGCCGGGCATGTGACGATCTGCAATGCGGTGGGCACCGGCGTGGCGGACGACAAGTCCGTCTATCCCTATGTGCCCAGGATGATCGAGTTCTACCTGGGCGAAAAACCCTTGCTCAGCAATGTGCCGACGCTGATGTGCCGCAATGCCGACGACCTGCTGTATACGCTGGACAACCTCAAGGACCTGGTCGTCAAGGAGGTGCACGGTGCGGGTGGGTATGGCATGCTGGTCGGGCCCGCCGCCACGCAGGCCGAACTGGAGGAGTTCAGGCGCTACCTGCGTGCCAATCCGGAAGGCTATATTGCCCAGCCGACGCTGAGCCTGTCAAGTTGTCCGACCTTTGTCGAGAGCGGCATCGCGCCGCGGCACATCGATTTGCGGCCCTATGTACTGAGCGGCAAGAAAGTGCAGATGGTGCCGGGCGGTCTGACTCGCGTGGCCTTGAAAGAAGGCTC
Source organism: Rhodoferax sp. (assembly GCA_043759735.1). Taxonomy (GTDB): domain Bacteria; phylum Pseudomonadota; class Gammaproteobacteria; order Burkholderiales; family Burkholderiaceae_C; genus CAISIP01. Next base: position 22,152 of record JAYUQC010000042.1, on the reverse strand, counting down.
GCTGGTGGTGAACTCATCGCAGGGCGGTGGCACCAAGGACACCTGGGTATTGGAATCATGACTGGCCGCGACAGCGACCGAAGCTGCAAGGATACGGAGCGCCCATGCTGAGCCGAACCGCAGACCATCTGTTCTGGATGTCCCGTTATACCGAGCGGGCCGAAAACACCGCCCGCCTGCTCGACGTGAACTACCAGACCTCGCTCTTGCCGCAATCGGACGCCGTGGCGCTGGTTGGCTGGCAGGGACTGATCAGCATCAGCGAGCTGAGGCCGGCCTATACCGAGAAATATGGCGAGATCCGGGCCGGTGATGTGATGGAATTCATGGTCAAGGATGAGGAAAATCCGTCGAGCATCGTGTCGTGCCTGAGCGCCGCGCGCGAAAACGCCCGCGCGGTGCGCGGCACGCTGACCACCGAGGTGTGGGAAACCATGAACCAGACCTGGATCGAAGTGCGGCGGGACCTGCGCAACGGCAACTTCGAGCGCGACCCGGCGAAGTTCTTCGAATGGGTGAAATTCCATTCCCACCTGTCGCGCGGCGTGACCGTGGGCACCATGCTGATGGACGAGGCCCTGTACTTCATGCGCCTGGGCACCTTCCTGGAGCGGGCCGACAACACGGCGCGGCTGATGGACGTCAAGTTCCATGCGGTGCAAAGTGATTTCTACGGCACCGCCAGCGAGAAGGACCAGGAGTATGACTTCTACCACTGGAGCGCGATCTTGCGCAGCGTCTCCGGGTTCGAGATCTACCGCAAGGTCTACCGCGACGTGATCAAGCCCGAGTTGGTAGCCGAACTGATGATGTTGCGCCCGGACATGCCGCGTTCACTGCTGGCCAGCCTGAACGAGGTGGTCAACAACCTGAACCTGCTGGCGACCGAGCGTTCCAGTGACACCTTGCGCCGTGCCGGCAAGTTGTGTGCCGAACTCAAGTACGGGCATATCGATGAAATCCTGGCAACCGGATTGCACGCTTATCTGACGCAGTTCCTGGACCGGGTCAACGACCTGGGTTCCCACATCAGCCGCGATTTTCTGGTGCCGCTGCCGCACTAGTCGCAGCAGGTGTCGCAGCCGGTCCCTGGTCCTTGGTTGCACCGCGCAAAATCGGTGCGAGATGTATGCACAGCGGGTTGAAGTGATGGCCTTTTGCGGGCGCTTGCGGCGCCACATTGCATGACGCTTACCTTACCGGGTGAGCGCGCCGTTGAGCGCATGGTGCGCGATGAGCAGGTGCGCCAGCATCGCCAGACCGCGCCGGCCGCGGTGGCCGGCAGCGCGCTGCTGGGATTGATCGTGGCGGCCGTGCAGTCTCGCGTCACCGGGCTGGGACCGGCGTCCCTCTGGTTGCTGGTATTGGCACTGGGCTTGCTGGCGCGTGTCTGGATGTACCGGCGCCATCGCCTTGCCGCACCCGAGCACCGGTTATCCCATGCATGGATCGATCGCTACCGATGGATGTCGCTGGCGCATGGCTTGATCTGGGCCTTGTCGAGCCATTGGCTGTTTCCGCCGGCAGAACTGGCTCACCAACTGTTCCTGGGGTTCGCGTTGGCCGGCATCTGCGTGAGCGCGCTGGCGGGATATGCATTCGACCTCAGGGCTGCACTGGCCTTTTGCATGCCGATTCTGCTGGCCTTGCTGGTGCGTCTGCTGACGCTGGGCACGCAGACCGGTTTGATGATGGCCACGGTCGGCCTGCTGTTCATCATGGTTGTGCTGGCCATTGCCCTGCGCGCACATCGCTCCATGCGCGCGGCAGTGGCCATGCGCGGCGCGCAATTGGCGCAGCTGGCCGACGTGCGCCGCAACCATGCGCAATTGCAACGGGCCGAACAACTGGCCGCTCTGGGCAGTTTCGCATGGGATCCCGGCACTCGGACGCTGGAGTGGTCGGATGGTCACTTTCGGCTCTGGGGTCTCGAGCCGGGTAGCGCCGAGCCCGATCTGGCGCTGTTTCGCAGTGGCGTGCATCCAGATGATCTGCCGATGGTGAACGAGGTGTTCCACCTGTCCCAGCAACGCCAGCGCGTGGTCGATTTCCGGTTCCGGGTTCGCTGGCCCGATGGCAGTGTGCACCATGTGCTGGGTCGCAGCGAGATCCGGCGCAATCAGCGCGGAGATGTGGCAGCAATGCTGGGCACCGTGCAAGACGTCACCTTGCAGACGCTGACCGAGGCCAGCCTGGTGGAGAAGCAGAAACTGCTGTCGGTGATGCAGCGCACGACACAGCTGGGCTTCTGGTTTGTCGATCGCAATGGCATCACCACCGACGCCAATCCCGCACTGTGCACCATGTTGCAGCGCACACGCCAGGAACTGATCGGCGCCAGCATGCTGGCTATGGTCGACGATGGATGTGCGCGCCGGTTGCGCCAGTCGCTGGCGGGGAGCGTCGTGTCGGGCGAACCCGGCTTGTTGCTCGATCTGGTCCTTCCTGACGGCAGCCGTGTGCATTGCCTTGGCCACGAGACCGCCCTGGTCGATGCGGCGGGTACGGTGGTCGGTCTTGTGGCCATGTTGTCCGACCTGAGCGCGGTGGAGCGGGCGCGCGAGGCCCAGTATTTCTCCGAGTTTGTCGTCAATTCGGTCAATGACATGGTCAGTGTCACCGACCTCGACGGTAACTACCGGTTTGTCAATGACGCCTGGTGCAGGCGCAATTCGATGACGCGCGAGCGGGTGCTGGGCCGGCCCATCGGCGAGGTAATGCCGCAGGTGATGACACCCGAACGGCAACGGGCCTTGGCAGATTGCGCCGGGCGCAACGAGATGCGGGTGGTTCGAGCCAATGTGCCGTACGCGGAGCTGGGCGTGCGGACCATGGAAACCACCATGACTCCCTACCTGACCCGTGACACCGAGGTGCGCGGGGTGGTCGCGGTGACACGTGACGTAACCGAGCAGGAAGCGACCCGGGTCGCGCTGGCGCAAAGCCTGGAGAACCTGCACCGCACCGTCAATGCAACGGCCGACGGCTTGTTCGCCTATGACCCGAACGATCCCCAGGGTCACCTGCTGTTTGCCAATGACCGCTTTTTCAAGATGTGGAACATGCCGGTGAAACCACCGCAATCGGTCACCCGGGCGGATGTGATCACCGCGGCCAGAACGCTGTTCGTAGACCCGCAGCACGAGGTCGCGCGCATCAATGCGATCATCGCGCTCGAGGAGCCGCACACCGACCGTGTGGAGCTGCGCGATGGACGGGTATTGGAAAGGCGCAGCGTGCCGATGAAGAACCCATCGGGCCCGACCCGTGCCTGGACCTTCCGCGACGTCACGCTGCAGGAGCAGGCGGCCGAGGCGTTGCGTGCCAACGAAGGCCAGCAACGCGCGTTGATGGACGCGTTTCCGGGCTATGTCAATGTCATCGACCAGGATTTCGTCTACACCTATGTAAATGCGCGCATGGCGGCGCTGTTCGGGCAGCCTGTCAGCGCCATCGTCGGTAGCCATGTGCGGGAATTGCTGGGCGAAGAACGTTATCTGCAGATCGTGCAGGACGTCGACCGTATCAAGTCCGGCAAACCGGTTGTGGTCGAGCGCCTGTTCGACGCCACGCCGCATCGCCCCGCGGTCTATTTGCAGATCACCGAGGTCATGGGTGCCAAGGGTACGGGTGGACTGCAGCGCTACTACGCGTTTGGCGTCGACATCACCGGGCTCAAGCGGGCGCAGGAGCAGTTGCGCTCGGCCAAGGACGATGCGGAACAGGCCGACAAGGCCAAGAGCGCGTTTCTGGCCAGCGTCAGCCACGAATTGCGTACGCCTCTCAATGCCATCCTGGGCTTCTCGCAGCTGCTGCGCGCCGACGCGCAGGCGTCGCAAACGGCCAGCGACAACGCCGGCGAGATCGAGCGGGCGGGCCGCCATCTGCTGTCGCTGGTGGATGACCTGATCGACCTGGGTGGCGTCGAAGCCGGTCACCTCGAACTGACGATGGGACGGGTGGCCGTCGAGACCGTCATCAACGACAGCCTGTCGATGGTGGCGCCACTGGCCGCCAATCAAGGCATCCGGATTGTGTTCGAGGGCGGCAACGCGCGCAATGCGGTGGTGCTGGCCGACGCGGTCCGGTTGCGCCAGATCGTGATCAACCTGTTGTCCAACGCGATCAAGTACAACCGGCCCGACGGATCGGTCCGGGTGTCGTGCCGACGCCATGAGCCCGCAGGCGCGTCGGGTGATGCGCGGATCCGGATCGCGGTCACCGACACCGGCACGGGTATCGCGCCTGAACTGGCCAATCGCGTCTTCTCGGCATTCGAGCGGCTGGGCGCAGAGCGGGGCTCGGTCGAGGGTACCGGCATCGGCTTGGCGATATCCCGACGACTGGTCGGTGCCATGGGCGGATCGATCGGTTACGAGAGCCGAATGCAGGAGGGCAGCACGTTCTGGATCGACCTGCCGCCACTGGCGCAGGTTGTTGGCGACAAGGAGCCCGTCAAGCTGTCGGCGGCGCGCCTGGTCAAGCCGCTGCTGCATCGTGGCCGACCCCGGATTCTGGTGGCCGAGGATTATGGCCCCAACCAGACGGTACTCAAGCTGCAGCTCGACAACCTGGGTTGCGACGTGGATGTCGTGACCGACGGCCTGGCAGCGTTGGCCACGTGGCATGGCATGGCCTATGACCTGCTGCTCACCGACCTGGACATGCCGCGCATGGGCGGGCATGACCTGGCCCGCGCAATCCGGGCACAGGAAAGTCCGCGCGGGGGGCGGATTCCGATCGTCGCAATCAGTGCGGCTGTGGTACCGGGCGAGATGGCGCGCTGCATCGCGGCCGGCATGGACGACATGCTGACCAAGCCGATCTCGCTCGAAGTGCTGGCCGCCATGCTCGCGCGCTGGCTGAGTGACCATGGTGCGGCGCAAGCTGCCGTCCTGCCACTGGAGCTGCCGGTCACGGCAACCGCGCTGCCGGTGCTGGACATCGATGCCCTGTACCAGGTGCTGGGCCGCGTCAGCTCGGCGCAGGCGCGGGCATTGCTTGCCACCTTCATCGACGCGGTCGAAGAAGGGCTGCTCCGGTTGTCCGATCCGGCCCTGGACGCTGCCGCGCTGGCGCGTGAGATGCACCGCCAACGGTCGTCGGCGCGCACCGTGGGTGCGATGCGGTACGCACTGCTGGCCGATGCGCTGGAGCGTCGGGCCTTGGTCGGTGACATGGGGGAGCTGCCGCAGGCGGTACGCGCGTTGCACGTGGCGCTGCAGCAGGTCCGACAGCAGGCGCAGGAACTCGACCTGGTGGAGCCCAGCTCGTTCCCGGCTCCATTGCTGGCAGAGCACCCGCCCGAAGCGTTGGTGGGCTCCGTGATGGTGGTGGATGATGATCCGGTAGTGTTGCTGCATATGCAGCAGATGCTCGCGGGCATCGGTATCGGCGAGGTCCTGACCGCGCGCAACGGTGTGGAAGCGCTGGTGCAGATGAACCGGCGCGCCACGCCCCTGGAGGTTGTGGTGTGCGACCTCAACATGCCCGAGATGGACGGTGTGGAAATGATCCGCCGCTTTGGACAAAGCGGGTTCCAGGGTGGCCTGATCCTGATGAGCGGCGCCAACGAGCAGCTGTTGACCACCGTCGGGACGCTGGCCCGTCTGCAGGGACTGACGGTACTGGGCCAGATCCACAAGCCGGCGACGCCCCAGCAGATGATCGATCTGCTGCAGGGTTCCGACCCGGACCTCTTCGCGATGCAGCCCTCTGACGGGGGGTCGATCATGACGCCGCAGGCGATCCTGGCGGGCATACGCCATGCCGAGTTCAGCATCTGGTTTCAGCCCAAGGTCAGGGCAGACACCTTGGCACCCGTCGGCGTCGAGGCATTGGCTCGCTGGCGCCAGCCGGACGGCAGCTATGTGTCGCCCGACCTGTTCATCGTCGCAGCCGAGCGCGCCGGAATCATCGGGCAGTTGTCGGCGCAATTGTTCGACACCGCGCTGCAGGAGAGCGCCAAGTTGCATCGCGCCGGATATGCGCTGTCGGTCTCGCTCAACCTGTCGGCGTTGTGGCTGGACGACCTCCATCTGCCGGATCTGCTGATGCAGACGGCGCAAGCCCAGGGCCTGCAGCCAAGCGATATCACGCTGGAGGTGACCGAGACCGGCGTCACCAAGGACATCGCCATCGCGCTTGATGTGCTGACCCGGCTGCGGCTGAAGGGTTTTGGCCTGTCGATCGACGATTTCGGTATCGGCTATTCGTCGTTCGAGCAACTCGGGCGGATTCCGTTCACCGAGATGAAGCTGGATCGCAGTTTTGTTGCCCGCGGCACCCGCGACTCGGCTGCACTGGCGATTTTGGAGAGCAGCATGGCGATGGCAACCAAGTTGCAATTGCGAACCGTGGCCGAGGGCGTCGAGTCGCAGGCGGAACTGGACCTGGTGCGACGCCTGGGTTGCGATGATGTACAGGGCTTCCTGATAGCCAGGCCCATGCCGTGCGATGCGCTGATACGGTGGTTACGCGAGCGCGATGCAGCTCGTTCAAGGCCGAATGGGCGCTAGCGCGCGCGCTGCGGCCACTTCCCGGCCCAGCTCGATGACGGCCAGCGCATAGTAGCTGCTCCAGTTGTAGCGGGTGACGGCGTAGAAATTTTCGGTGCCCACGACATAGCTGGGTTCGGCGTCGCCATTGTGCAGCTCGACCAGCGCCAGCGGGCCCTTGTGTTGCAGTGCGACGCCCTGAAGCAGGACGCCCTTGGCCGCCATGCTGGCGACGCTGAAGGTTGGCAGGATGTCGGGCGCCAGCAGGGCATCGAGATCGAGCGTGCGGCGGTCAAACCGGACCGGGTAATGGGTGGGCATGTCCCGGGTCCAGCCAAAGGCTACGAAGTAATTTGCAACTGAGCCGATGGCGTCGACATGACTCTGGAACAGGTCGATCCGACCGTCGGCGTCGAAGTCGATCGCGTACTTGACCCAGCTCGAGGGCATGAACTGCGGTATGCCCATGGCGCCGGCATAACTTCCGCGCAGGCTCATTGGATCGATGTCCGAGCGTTGCGCCAGCGACAGAAGCTGTTCCAGCTCGCCGAGGAAGAAGGCCCGGCGTTCGGTGGCGCGCGGATGGGCGTTGGGGAAATCAAAACTCAGGGTAGCCAGTGCATCCATGACCCGGAAACTGCCGACGTTGCGCCCGTAGATGGTTTCAACGCCGATGATGCCGACGATGATCTCGGCCGGCACGCCAAATTCGCGCTCGGCGCGTTCCAGGTCGGCCTGGTGTGACTGCCAGAAATCGACGCCGGCCCGGATCCTGACCGGATCGATGAAGCGGCTGCGGTAGACCCGCCAGTTCTTTGCGCTGACGCTGGGAGCGGGCAGCACCCAGCGGGCGACCTGCGGCAGATGGCGCGCCTGGCCAATGACCCGGCGCACCCAGTCGCGGTCCAATGCGCGGCGCTCGGCGATGCCATCGGCGATATGCATCACGTCGGCGCGTTGCGCGTACAGGCCGGAGTCATTGCCGGCCAGCGCGTCGGCGGCGACCCGGCGTTTGCTGTGGGGCTTGGCGGCCCAGCTGCTGGACAATGCCAGACACAGCGCGGTGAAAATCAGCAGCGGGACTCGCGCAGAAAAATGCATCAGTGGGGCCAGGGTAATTGGCTGAATTCTCGCCGCAAGCCCGCCAGGTTTGCGCCGCCGACTGTGCCCTCGGGTGCATACCGCAGCGCCTCCAGGCGCAACAACCATTTGCAGATGGCCTCGGCGCGCGCGTCGGTCGGTCCCCAATGCTGGCGTAGCTGCAGGGCGATGGTGCGCGGCGGGCTGCTGGGGGCAATCGGCCAGCCGGCGCCGGTCAGCCTGCGGGTCGCCTGCTCGAGCAGTCGCAGCCATGGATCGTGCCGGCTGCGTTCCCACAGGGTCCAGGCGGCGCCCAGCAGGCTGGACAGCACGATCAGCGCCAACAGCACGTAACCCAGGTCTTCCCAGCTGGGCGACGCAAAGCCGATGCCCTTGAGCAGGTCCAGCTGGGTGTTCTGGGTGTAGTTGAGCACCCACTGGTTCCAGCGGTTGTTGACCGCCTCCCAGGCCGCGCGCAGGTTGATCCAGACCGCGGGGTTGACCGCCTCTATCGCGCTCGCCAGGACGCCGCGCGGCGCCACCAGGCGTTGCAGCGATCCAGTGCGGCCCGGAGATACGGCCGAGGTCGGATCGACCCGCACCCAGCCGCGACCGGCCAGCCAGACCTCGGTCCAGGCGTGGGCGTCGCTCTGGCGCAGCACCCAGAATCCGTCCAGGCTGTTGGTCTCGCCGCCCTGGTAGCCGGTGACGATGCGCGCCGGTATGTCGAGCGCGCGCATCATGATCACGAACGCAGAGGCGATGTGTTCGCAGAACCCGGTGCGCCGGTCGAACCAGAATTCGTCGGCGGTGTTGTCGCCGTAGACCCCCGGCTCCAGCGTATAGCTGTAGCCGCCCGTGCGCAGTCGCTGCAGCACCGCGTCGACCAGCCGGGCCGGATCCGCGCCCCATTGCGGGTCCTGGCGCAATTCGGTCGCCCATTGCATGGTGCGCGGGTTCAGCCCCGGTGGCAGGTCCAGGTAGTCCTGCAGGGCCGCAGTGCGCCGCAGCGGGCCATGGCTGAACGTGGTGTGGCTCTGCGCCGAATAGCGCAGCAGATCGGATACCGGCCGGTCAGCGGACCACTGCAGCTGGCGTGACATGCGCATATCCATGCCGCGCGCGACGGGTGCATTCTGTGCCGCGTCCAGCACAAAGATCCAGGGCCGGTTGTTGGGCTCGAGCGTGACCTGGTATCGGATCGGTTCGCCCTGCACCTGCAGGTTGACCGGATCCTGCATGCGGTCCGGAAAACCGGTGCGCAGCGGCTGCCACTGCCGCCCCTGCAGCGTGGACAACACCGGGCCGCGGAAATACATCTCGCTCTGGCGCGGCACCGGCCCTTCGAACCGCACCCGCAAGGCAATGCTGTCGTCCAGCGCCAATTGGGCAATGGCGCCGACCTCCATCGTCGCAGACAGGCCGCTGCGCCCGCTCATGGCGTCACCGGGCATGCCCCACAGTGGCGCCAGCCGCGGAAAGAGCAGGAACAGCACGAGCATGATCGGCGCACCCAGCGCGGCCATCGTCAACGCCGTACCGAAGGCCTCGCGCAGCGGCGGCTTGCCCACTGGCATGTGGGTATTGACCAGCGCGGTCAGCAGCCCCATCAGCGCGACCAGCATCGCCGCTGCGGTGAGCAGGGACTGGGAAAAGAAGAAATTGGTCAGCATCATGAAGAAGCCGAGGAAGAACACGACGAAGGCGTCCCGTCGGGCGCGCAGTTCCAGTGTCTTGAGGGTCAGCAGGACGACGAGCATCGTGACGCCGGCATCGCGTCCGAGCACCGTGCGATGGGTGGCCAGGGTGGCGCCGATGGTCAACACGAGCAGGCCGAGCAACCACCAGCGTGATGGCAGCGGGCGGACCTTCCAGGCCAAGATGCCGCGCCACGCCAGCACGCCCATGGCCAGCGCCGCGCACCACAGCGGCAGGCGTCCCAGTTGCGGGACCAGCACGAGCGCAATAACCAGCAACAGGAACAGCGTGTCGCGGGCATCGCGTGGCAGGTGGCGCAACCGCTCCAGCATCACGTTCGCTCCATGGCCACGCGGTCGAGCGGGCCGATGCCGGATGCTCCGTACAGCGCCAGTGCTTCCAGGCAGCGGCGTTTGTGCGCCTCACCGCTGCCCGGCCGGATTTCCTGCGCGCCGAGTCGCAGCCCGAAGTCAAGGTTATGCCGATCGGCCGCCTGAACCCAGGCGCAGAGCCGCGACAGCGCGCGCTCGAGCATTTCCCCGGTGCCGGGCAGCACCAGTGGCAAGCCGGTGCTCGCGAGGTCCAGCCACAGCTCATAGCGCTGGGCCTGGTGGGTGTCGCGGCTGACCAGTTCATCCGCTTTTGCCAGTTTCTTCCAAACCACCAGTTTGAGCGGGTCGCCGCGCTGATAGCTGCGCACGCCGTCGAATTCGCCACTGGCGCGCTGGGTCCGCAGCGCCGTCGCGCCACCGGCGCGCGGCTCGCCTTCGGGCAGTGGCGGCGGGAAGGCCTCGGGCGCGGGGTAGACCAGTACCCGTGACGCCGGCCGCCAGATGGTCCAGACCCGGAACGTACCCAGCGGAAAACGGGTTTCGGCCGTCAACGCCGGGATCGGGTGCAGGCCGCGGTGCGCCGGCTTGAACGCCACATGCACGGTGGCGCGCCCCTGGCCGGGCACGTCGGCCCAGACCCAGTGGTCGGCGCCGTGCACGCTCAGTCCGATGCCGTGCCGTACCCGCTTGCGCAAGCTCACCAGATCGACGCTCACCGTGGTGTTGGCGCCCATGGTGCCGGGATCGACCGGCTGCAACTGCAGCGACAGACCGCGCAGTGTGCCGTGACACAGGTGCATGCCGATCATGGCGCTGCCGGCCAGCAAAAAGGTCAGCAGGTAGCCCAAATTGAGCTGGTAGTTGATGGACGCGACCAGCAGCACCAAAAGCGTGGCCGCCAGCATGAAGCCGGCACGGGTCGGCAGGATATAAACGTTGCGCTGCGTCAGCAGCGAGATGTCACGCTCGGGCAGGCGCGTTTGCAACCAGCGATGGAACCTTGCCCGCACATGCGCGAGCGGCCGCCACACTGGATGGGGCAAGGCCTGCGCCAGATTCATGCTGCGATACCCGTCAGGCCAATGGCACGGCCTGGACCATGGCGCGCACCTGTTCGACCGAGCCGCGGCCGGCATCGCCCACCGGAATCAGGCGGTGCGCGATGGATTGCGGCAAGATGGCCTGCACATCGTCGGGCGCCACATAATTGCGCCCGCACAGCAGTGCCTGCGCCTTGGCGGCGCGAATCACGGCAATGCCTGCGCGCGGACTGAGCCCTTGCAGGAACCATTGCCCGGAACGGGACGCGGCGATCAGGTCCTGCACATAGTCGAGCAGCGGTTCGGACGCATGCACCTGCAGCACGCGTTGCTGCAACTGCTGCAGATCGGCGGGCGACATCAGCTTAGCCATCGACTCGACCAGGTCGCGCCGGTCGTGGCCGGTGAGCAGGCCACGTTCCGCGGCGCGGTCGGGGTAACCGAGGGAGATGCGCATCAGGAACCGGTCGAGCTGGGATTCGGGCAAGGCATAGGTGCCGAGCTGGTCATGCGGATTCTGGGTTGCAATGACGAAAAACGGCACCGGCAGCGCCCGCGTCTCGCCCTCGGCGGTGACCTGTTTTTCCTCCATGGCTTCGAGCAGCGCACTTTGCGTCTTGGGGCTGGCGCGGTTGATTTCATCGGCCAGCAGCACCTGGGCAAAAATCGGGCCCGGGTGGAATACGAACGCCTCCTTGGCGCGTTCGTAGATCGACACGCCCGAGAGGTCGCTGGGCATCAGGTCGGAGGTGAACTGAACACGGGAAAAATGCAGGCCGAAACTGCGCGCCAGCGCATGTGCCAGCGTCGTCTTGCCGACGCCGGGCACGTCTTCGATCAGCAGGTGGCCACCGGCCAGCAGGCAGGCGACACAGTCCTGAATTTGCGCCGATTTTCCGACGATCACCGTGTTAAGCTGCTGCAGCAGTTGTTCCAGTTTTTCTTGTGGATGCATGGCATGACCTTACCCGAAAAAATCGCTGGCGCCCCGTTGAAGTGAACAAGACCGGATACTTCACGCATCCGCGCTGCCGCTTGCATGAGATGGGCGAGGGGCACCCCGAATGCCCGCAGCGGCTCGACGCCATCGAGGACCGGTTGCTGATTTCCGGCGTTGGTGATGCGCTCGATCGGCGCGAGGCGGCGGCGGCGTCGCTGGCGGACATCGAACTGGCGCATGGGCGCATGTTCGTCGCTTCGCTGCGCGGTCTGTCGGACAATCTGCGCGACGAGGTCGACGCCGGCGGACCGCAGCATGCGCAGATCGACCCGGACACGGCGATCAATATCCACACCTGGGATGCGGCGCTATCGGCGGCCGGAGCTGCGATTGCGGCCACCGATGCGGTGATCGCCGGCGAACTGGAGAACGCGTTCTGCGCGGTGCGCCCGCCCGGCCACCATGCCTGCCGCGATCAGGCCATGGGATTCTGCTTTTTCAACAATGTGGCGGTGGCTGCCAAAGTTGCGCTGCAGCGCCATGGGCTGAGCCGGGTCGCGATCGTCGATTTCGATGTGCACCATGGCAATGGCACCGAGGACATCGTCGCCGGTGACCCGCGCATCCTGATGGTCAGCTTTTACCAGCACCCGTTCTATCCCTATGGCGGCGCCAAGTCGAATGCGGCCAATCTGGTGAACCTGCCGGTGCCTGCCTACACGAAAGGCCCCGCCGTGCGGGAGTTGATCGAGCATGGCTGGATTCCGCGACTGGAGCAGCACCGTCCCGAGATGATCTTCATCAGTGCCGGGTTCGACGCGCACCGCGAGGACGATCTGGGGCAGATGGGCCTGGTCGAGCAGGACTACGCCTGGATCACCCGGCGCATCAAGGACGTGGCCAAGCGCCATGCCGGTGGGCGCATCGTGTCCTGCCTGGAGGGGGGCTACAACCTCAGCGCGCTGGGGCGCAGCGTGGAGGCGCATTTGCGGGTTTTGGCTGACGTTTGATGCGCCGTCGCATTCAATTGCGCGGAAATGCTCCTGGCCCGATCAGGCCGGTACGGCACACTGCTGCGCGAATGTCCCCCGGCCTTCGGCCTCCTCCTTTATTTCGCTCCGCAGTGTGCCGTACCGACCTGATCGGGCAGCGTGTCTGACGCTCGCTGCGCCAACGAATCCCTGGTCCCGGCGGGGCGGGTGAATGGCGCAGCGAAATAAGGGAGGAGAAACGGGCGCAGCCCTTTTCGGGGGACATTCGCGGAGCCGTTCACCCGCCCCGTCGGGACGCGCCAGAGACGCTCCCCTATAACTGGAGGACAGAAGTCGACGATGCCGATGCGATGGATTTGCGCACCGGCGGTTGGGCATTGCTGTTACCGCATGAACGACGGCAGCCACAGGCTCAGGATCGGGAACGCCACCAGCACCATCAGCATCAACACCTGAACCGCCACAAACGGCCACACGCCGCTGTAGATGGTGCTCAGCCGCACCTTGGGCAGCAGCGTGTTGAGCACGAAAAGGTTCATGCCCACCGGCGGCGAGATCAGGCCGATCTGGATCACCATCACGATCAGCACGCCGAACCAGACCGGGTCGAAACCCAGGCCGACGACGATCGGGAAGAACAGCGGAATCGTAAGCAGCACCATGCTGAGTTCCTCCATGACGGTGCCCAGCAGCACATAGATCATCATCATCGCGGCCACGATCATCGGCGGCGACAGTCCGAGATGCGTGATCCACTCCTTGAGATCGCCCGGCATCGAGGTGAAGTTGACGAAATTGGCGAAGATGGTTGCCGCGATCAGCAGCGTGAACAGCATCGCCGTGGTGCGGGCCGACTCGACCAGGATCTCGAACAGGGACTTCCAGGTCAGTGCCCGGCGCGCCAGAGCAAACAGGAAGGCACCTGAAGCGCCGATGCCGGCACCTTCCGTGGCGGTGAACACGCCGCCATATATGCCGCCCAGCACGACGATCACCAGCACCAGCACGCCCCATATGCCGCGCACCGCCACCCAGCGTTCGGCCCAACTGGACCTGTCGCCCGGTGGCGCGTGTTCCGGGTCGCGTGCGGTGACCAGCACCACCGCCACCATCATCGCCAGCGCGGTCAGGATGCCCGGCACCACACCGGCGGCGAACAGCTTGCCGATATTGGTTTCGGTGACGATGCCGTAGATCACCATGATGGTGGAGGGCGGGATCATGATGCCCAGCGTGCCACCGGCCGCCATCACGCCGGTGGACAGCGAATCGCTGTAGCCGAGCCTTTGCATGGACGGATAGGCGACCTTGCTCATGGTGGCGGCCGTCGCGATGGATGAGCCGCAGATCGCGCCAAAGCCGGCGCAGGCGGCGATCGTGGCATGGGCCAGACCACCGCGCAGATGCCCGATGAACACATAGGCGGCGCGGAACAATTCGTGCGCCAGCCCGGCGCGGGCGACAAGATTGCCCATCAGGATGAACAGCGGAATCACCGACAACGTGTACGCAAAGCCGGTCTCGTAGACCACTTGCGAGGTGCTGTAGATCGCGGCGGGCCAACTGCGCGTCAGGCCCATGCCGACGACGCCGACGACGCCCATGGCGAATGCCAGCGGCACACGCAGAAATGCGAGTGCGAAGATCGCGCCGAATCCGAGCAAGGCTTCGGTCATGGCTTGTCGCCCTGGGGTGCGGATGCGTCTGAACGCGCCAGCACGCAGCGCAGCAGATGCACCAGTCCGGTCAGGGCGCACAGCACCGACATGCCGTAGATGAAGGGTGCCTTGAGCAGCTTGAGTTGCGCTGTGGTTTCCCCCGCCTGGGCAAACTCGCCCGCGGTGCGCCACATCAGGTAGGCCAGCGCCATCAGCAGCAGGCCGCACACCAGGTTCACCAGGATGGCCTGCAGCCTGCGCAGTCCGGGCGCCAGCAGATGGTCGAGCGAGTCGAACACGACATGCTCGCGGCGGATCGAGACCAGCGGCAGCGCGGCAAAAATGACGACGACCATCAGCAGCTCGGTGATCTCGAGCGAGCCGGGTATGGATGCCGACGCGAATTTGCGACCACCGACGTCGAAAAAGGTCAGCGCCATGATGCAAAACAGTGCGACGGACGCCAGCGCGCCGCAGATCGATTCAAATAGCTTGTTCACGGGTCGGGAGCTTCATCAAGAAAATGCGGCCCTCATGGTGCATGGGGCCGCATGGGCGCAACGCCGGCGTACCGGCAGATTGGCGGGGGTTACTTCTCCTGCCTGGCGATCTCGGTGCGGAACTCCGCCAACACCTTGGTGGCATCCTTCAGGCCGGCCGCCTGTGCGTCGGCCACCCATTTGGCCTCCAGACCCGAGGTCTTGGCCTTGATGTCAGCCACGAACTTGGCGTCGGCCTTGGTCACCTGCACGCCATTGGCCTGCATCAGGGCGGTGGCGCGCAGATCGACCTTGTCCCAGGCGCGGCCGAACATGCGGGCATAGGCTTCGCCGGAAATCGCGTCGACAGCCTTCTTTTCATCGGCGCTGAGTTTGTCGTAACGGGCCTGGTTCATGACCGCGACGAAACTGGTGTTGTACAGGCCGCCCGGGAAGGTGGTGGCATGGCGGATGATCTTGTCGATTTTGAACGATTCGGTGGATTCGGCGGGGAACAGGGTCCCGTCCATGACACCGCCCGACAACAACTCGTACGACTCCGGCGCCGGCTTGAGCGTGACGTTCATGCCCAGCGTCTTGGATATCTCGTTGACCATGCCGCCACCGATCCGAAACTTCAGGCCGCTGAGGTCGTCGACCCTGGTGATGGGCCGCTTGGTATTGAAGACGATGCCGGGTCCGTGGGTGAACAGCGTCAGGACCTTCACGCCCTGGTGTTCCTTGGCGAATTCCGGGTACTTGGCAGCGACCTTGTTGAATGCCACCGAAATCGATTCGGCGCTGTTGCCCAGGAATGAAAACTCGGACATCTGCGTCAGCACGAAGCGCCCGGGGGTATAGCCATGCACGGTGTAGGATACATCGGCCAGCCCGTTCTTGATCGCGTCCAGGGTTCCGGGAGGTGCCGAGACGCCGCGCGGCAGGATGTTGCATTTCATCTTGCCGGCGGTGTTTTTCTCCAGCAAGTCACACCAGTCTTTTTGGGTCGCGCTCAGCGCATGGCTGGGCGGCAGCCAGGAGGAGACTGTCAACACGGTCTGCGCACCGGCCAGGCCGGCAAAAGCGCTGGCGGCGGCGGCAAGGGTGGTGAGTACGAGGCGTTTCATGGTTACAGGACTCCAGATATGTGTTTAACAATCTGACACTGTAGGGGCGAAGGTCCAGCCTGTCTGTCCATGGAAACCCGCGGCACCGCAAGAGTCAAGGGCGTAGCCGGCCGGTTGGGGTTGCGCTGCAGGTGCCGGACCTGTATTGCAATAAAAAGCACGATCGTTCTTTCTGTGTTCGGTGCCATGTCGTTCCCATTCTGTCGCCCGTCGCTGGCGTGCACAGATGAAGCCAGGTGCCCGGAATAGAATGGGACGGACACATTCGGACAGGTCCTGTCCGATTCGGCTATTCAATCAACCAATCGATCAATCAAGCAATGGAGTCGCAGCAATGAAGGTATTAGTGCCTGTGAAGCGCGTGGTGGACTACAACGTCAAGGTACGCGTCAAATCCGATGGCAGTGGCGTGGACATCGCCAACGTCAAGATGAGCATGAATCCGTTCGACGAGATCGCGATCGAAGAGGCCGTGCGCCTGCGCGAAAAGGGCGTCGCCACCGAGGTGATCGCGGTGTCCTGCGGCGTGCTGCAGTGCCAGGAGACCTTGCGCACCGCGATGGCCATCGGTGCCGATCGCGCCATCCTGGTCGAGACGACCGAAGAGCTGCAGCCGCTGGCCGTTGCCAAGCTGCTCAAGGCGCTGGTCGACAAGGAACAGCCGGGACTGGTGATCCTGGGCAAGCAGGCGATCGACGACGATTGCAATCAGACCGGACAGATGCTGGCGGCGCTGTGCGATCTGCCCCAGGCCACCTTTGCCAGCAAGGTCGAAGTGGCCGACGGCAAGGCCAGGGTCACGCGCGAAGTGGATGGCGGCCTTGAAACGGTGGAGATCACCTTGCCCGCGATCGTGACCACCGACCTGCGCCTGAACGAGCCGCGTTATGTCACGCTGCCCAACATCATGAAGGCCAAGAAAAAGCAGCTCGACAATTACAAGCCGGCGGATCTGGGTGTGGACATCAAGGCCCATCTGAAGACCCTCAAGGTCAAGGAGCCGCCGCAGCGCAGCGCCGGCATCAAGGTAACCGATGTTGCCATGCTGGTCGACAAGTTGAAGAACGAAGCGAAGGTAATCTGAACCCAACCGATTGATGGAGATTTGATTTATGACCGCACTGGTAATTGCCGAACACGACAACAACAGCATCAAGGTCGCGACACTGAACACGATTACTGCCGCGCTGCAGTGCGACAAGGACGTGCATGTGCTGGTGGCGGGCGCCAATGCTGGTGCTGCCGTCGCTGCGGCGGCCAGGATCGTTGGCGTCGGCAAGGTGTTGCACGCCGACGATGCCGGCATGGCGCATGGGCTGGCCGAGAACGTCGCGGCGCAGGTGCTGGCTATCGCCAAAGGCTACAGCCACATCCTTTTCCCAGCGACGGCGTCGGGCAAGAATATCGCACCGCGGGTGGCGGCCAAGCTCGACGTGGGGCAGATTTCCGACGTCATCCAGGTCGACAGTGCCGACACCTTCGAGCGGCCGATCTACGCCGGCAATGCGATTGCCACGGTGCAGAGCCTGGACGCAATCAAGGTGCTGACGGTGCGTACCACCGGGTTTGACGCGGCCGCGGCAGAGGGTGGCTCGGCGGCTGTGGAGACCCTGACTGCTGTCGCCGCCAGCGCCAGCACGACCTTTATCGGTAGCGAGATCGCCAGGAATGACCGTCCTGAACTGACTGCGGCCAAGATCATCGTCAGCGGTGGCCGTGCGCTTGGCAGTGCCGAGAAATTCACCGAGGTCATGACACCGCTGGCTGACAAGCTTGGTGCGGCCATGGGTGCGTCGCGCGCGGCGGTCGATGCCGGCTATGCGCCCAACGACTGGCAGGTCGGCCAGACCGGCAAGATCGTGGCGCCGCAGTTGTACATCGCCTGTGGCATCAGCGGGGCAATCCAGCACCTGGCCGGCATGAAGGACAGCAAGGTCATCGTGGCCATCAACAAGGACCCGGAAGCGCCGATCTTCAGCGTCGCCGACTACGGCCTCGAGGCGGACCTGTTTGTCGCCGTGCCCGAGTTGATCGCGGCGCTGTAGTCCTTTGACCTGATCGCCCAGGGCGCCCGTGACGGCGCCCTTTTCTTATCTGGAGAACGACCATGAGCTACCGCGCACCCGTCAAGGACATGCTCTTCGTGATGAAGGCGCTGGCGAGTATCGACGCCGTGGCCGCGCTTCCCGGCTTCGAAGACGCTGGCCTCGATACCGCAGCGGCGGTGCTCGAAGAATGTGCGCGCTTCAATGAAGAAGTGATCGCGCCGCTGAACTGGGAAAGCGACCGCAACCCGTCGACGTTCAGCGCCGGCAAGGTCACCACCAGCGCCGGTTTCAAAGACGCGTTCAAGGGTTTTGCCAGCGGCGGCTGGCAGGGCCTGCATCACCCGCCGGAGTTTGGCGGCCAGGGGTTGCCCAAGCTGATCCACAGTGCGTGCAGCGAGATGGTCAACAGCGCGTCGTTGAGCTTTGCGCTGTGCCCGCTGCTCACCGACGGCGCCATCGAGGCGGTGCTGACTGCAGGCACAGCCGAACAGCAATCGCGGTTCATCCCGAAGATGATCGACGGCAGTTGGACCGGGTCGATGAACCTCACCGAGCCGCAGGCGGGCTCGGATCTGTCGCTGGTCCGCACCCGTGCCGAGCCGCAGCCCGATGGCAGCTACAAACTTTTCGGCACCAAGATTTTCATCACCTACGGCGAGCACGACCTGTGCGACAACATCGTCCACCTCGTGCTGGCGCGTATCGCCGGCGCGCCCGAAGGTGTGAAGGGCATCTCGCTGTTCATCTGCCCAAAGCTGCTGCCCGACGGCAGCCGCAACGATGTGCATTGTGTGAGCATCGAGCACAAACTCGGCATCAAGGCCAGCCCCACCGCGGTGCTGCAATACGGTGACCATGGCGGCGCGGTGGCCGAGCTGATCGGCACCGAGAACCGCGGCCTGGAGACGATGTTCGTGATGATGAACGCGGCCCGCTTCGGTGTCGGCGTGCAGGGCATCGCACTCGCCGAGCGTGCCTACCAGAAGGCGGTGCAGCATGCCCGCGACCGCGTGCAGAGCCGCCCGGTCGACGGCTCGGCAAAAGTGCCGGTGTCGATCATCCAGCACCCCGATGTGCGCCGCATGTTGATGACCATGCGTGCCTACACCGAGGCCTGCCGCGCGATGGCGCTGGTCGCCGCCGCGGCCTACGACGCCGCTCATGCACATCCCGATGCGGCGGTGCAAAAGCAGAACCAGGATTTTTATGAATTTATGGTGCCGCTGGTCAAGGGTTTGTCCACCGAGATGAGCCTGGATGTCGCCAGCCTGGGCGTGCAGGTTCACGGCGGCATGGGTTTCATCGAAGAGACCGGTGCCGCGCAATACCTGCGCGACGCCAAGATCCTGACCATCTACGAAGGCACCACTGCGATCCAGGCCAACGACCTCGTCGGCCGCAAAACCGCCCGCGACGGCGGCCAGGTCGCGCGTGCGATTGCCGCGCAGATCGAAGCCACCGAGGTGCTGCTGGCGTCGCGCAGCAGCGCTGCCGGGAAAGTGATTGCCCGGCGGCTGGCCGCAGGCCGGCGCGCTTTTCTGGATGTCGTTACCTTTGTCTGCGACCACAACACCACCAGCCCGAATGCGGTGTTTGCCGGCAGCGTGCCTTACCTGATGCTCGCCGGCACGGTGGTCGCCGGCTGGCAGATGGCGCGCGCGTTGATCGCCGCAGAAGATGCGCTGGCGGCGGGCGACGATGTCGAATTCATGCGGGCAAAGATCGCCACCGCGCGTTTTTATGCCGACCACATTCTGGTCAAGGCGACCTCGCTGCGCGACAGCATTGTCGAAGGCGCCGACGCCGTGACCGCACTTGAGCTGGAAGCTTTCTGATGCCGCTGCCCGCGATCCTGACCAACCTGCCGTTGCCGATCATCGGTGCGCCGCTGTTCATCGTCAGCAACCCCAAACTCGTGATCGCGCAGTGCACGGCGGGGGTCGTCGGCTCGATGCCGGCGCTCAACGCAAGGCCGGCCGCGCAGCTCGACGAATGGCTGGCCGAGATCACCGAAGGCCTTGCAGCGTGGGACGTGGCCCACCCCGACCAGCCTGCGGCGCCCTACGCCATCAACCAGATCGTGCACAAGAGCAACGACCGGCTCGACCACGACATGCAGGTCTGCGCAAAGTACAAAGTCCCGATCGTCATCACGTCGCTTGGTGCGCGCACCGATGTCAACGACGCGGTCCACGCCTGGGGCGGCATCGTGCTGCACGACATCATCAACAACTTCTTTGCCAGGAAGGCGATCGAAAAAGGCGCTGATGGCCTGATCGCGGTGGCCGCCGGCGCCGGTGGCCATGCCGGCGTGAAGAGCCCGTTTGCGCTGGTGCAGGAAATCCGCGCCTGGTTCGACGGGCCCGTAGCACTCAGCGGCGCCATCGCCAACGGCGGCGCGGTGCTGGCCGCGCAGGCCTGTGGTGCCGACTTCGCCTACATCGGATCGGCCTTCATCGCCACCGAAGAAGCGCGCGCGTCCGACGCCTACAAACAATGCATCGTCGAATGCGACAGCGACGACATCGTCTACTCCAGCCTGTTCACCGGCGTGCACGGCAACTACCTGAAAGCCTCGATCCGCAACGCCGGGATGGACCCCGACAAGCTGCCCGACGCCGACCCGAGTAGCATGAGTTTTGGTGGCGGCGACAGCGCCAAGAGCAAGGCCTGGAAAGATATCTGGGGCTGCGGCCAGGGCATCGGCGCGGTCAAGGCGGTGCTGCCGGCGGCGACCTTGATCGCGCGCTTGCGCGGCGAGTACGAAGCGACACAGCGGCGGTTGCTGGCCTCCCCGGCCGGCGTCGCGGTTTGACGTCGCGCTGAGATTGGCGTGCCCGGGCCCGGGCTGTCCTCGCAGCCGGGATCGGGGTGGCCGGCTTCGGTTGTGGAATTCTTACGCCCTGCGCCGGCGACCCCAATCCCGGCTGGGCCGGTGGCAGCTTGGGCGCTGAAAAGACCGATCCGTTGGGGGCCGGTGCCTTTCGCGTTTGAAACACCCTCGCAGCCGCATGCAGAGCCGGGTGCGGGGGTGGCCCGGCGCAGAGCATAAGAATTCCATAAACGGAGCCGGGCCGCCCCCGTGCCGGCTCTGCGCGCGCCGGGCGTTGCTCAGCGCGACGGAGGTGCCGCCTCGATCTCGGCATCGCAGCCGATGCCAGCGGCGATCCAGCGCGCGGCGACGCGACTGCGCCAGCGCGCGAACATGCCGCGGGCGTCGGGGGTGGCGAGCATGCCGCAGCGGTAGCGGCTGGGCTCGGCGTCCCAACGCAGCATGACGCAGCGGCCGCGCCGTTTCATGCTCACGAGCATGCCCACCGGGCAGGGCGCCACCGCGCAGCACGCGCCGCAGCCGTTGCACGGTGTACCGACGGCCGGCTTGGCTGGCGCGCCGTGGTGCAGATGGATGACGACGGGTTTCACCGGCGACAAGTGTCGCCGTCGTGGCAATTTGTGGATCGCACAAACAGCGGGGCAGTCCCGAGGCTGAAGCTGAGTCTCATGCGGTAGCCTGCCAGCGTCGCCCGCAGTGAAGCCCGCAGCAAAGCCCGCAGTGAACCCGTTGAACAGCGCCCGTTGAGGAGAGCCCGATGACCCGCCGCACCTTCATCACCAATGTGATCCCGTTCGACAGCCAGCGGGCCACGTTGGGCCCACGTTCGACGATCGTCATCGAGGCTGAGCGGATTGTCGAAGTCACGCCCGAGCCGCGCGACGCCGGCGATGCGCTGGTCATCGACGGCGGTGGGCGTGTCGCGGTGCCGGGCCTCATCGACGCCCATGTGCATGTGATGGCGGTCACCCACGATGTCTGGCGCCTCGCGGCGCAACCGCCGTCGCTGATCACGGCGCAAAGCAAGCCGATTCTCGAAGCCATGCTGGCGCGCGGCTTCACGACCGTGCGCGACGCCGCGGGTGCCGACTTCGGGCTGCAAGAAGCCGTGCGCCGCGGCCTTTTTGCCGGCCCCCGGCTGCACATCGCTGCGCACCCGCTGACGCAGACCGGCGGCCATGCCGATATCCGGCCGCAGGGCGTGCAAGAGCTGGTTTGCACCTGCGCCGGCCTGGGCCTCTTCGGCGCGATTGCAGACGGCGACGCCGAGGTCCGCCGCGCGGTGCGCGAGCAGGTGCGCAACGGCGCCAACCAGATCAAGGTCATGGCCGGCGGCGGTGTGGCCAGCCCCACCGACCCGATCGACGGCACGCAATACTCGATCGGCGAACTCACCGCGATCTGCGAAGAAGCCGATGCCGCCAACCT
>JAYUQC010000041.1:0-16192 GCA_043759735.1 Rhodoferax sp. | reverse complement strand
GGCAAGAGCGTGACGGCGCGCGCCATCATGCGCTTGGAGCCGGAGGGCTCATCGGTTCGGTGGGGCGGCTCGATCCGCTTCAAGCAGCAGGAGTTGCTACAGCTGTCCGAGCGCGACATGCTGGGCCTGCGCGGGCGACGCATCGCCATGGTGTTCCAGGACCCGATGACCTCGCTCAACCCGGTGATGACGGTGGGCGCGCAGATCGACGACATGGTGCGCCGCCATACCGGAGTTTCAGCCAGGGATGCGCGGCGCCGTACCGTGGAACTGCTCGGCCTGGTCGGCATCCGCGACGCCGAGCGCCGCGCCAACGATTACCCGCACCAGTTCTCCGGCGGCATGCGCCAGCGCGCGGTGATCGCGATGGCGATGTCGGGCCGCCCGCGCCTGATCATCGCCGACGAACCCACCACCGCGCTCGACGTGACCGTGCAGGCGCAGGTATTGGCGGTATTGGCCAAGCGCCAGGCCGACACCGGCGCCGCGGTGATCCTGATCACGCACGACCTTGGCGTCGTGGCCGAGGTGGCGCACAAGGTGGCCGTGATGTACGGCGGGCGCATCGTGGAGTCGGGCCCGGTCGGCGACATCTTCAAGCGGCCGCGCCATCCGTACACGGTCGGGTTGCTGCGCAGCATTCCCCGCATCGACACCGTCGACGCGCGCCTGGTGCCGATCATCGGCCAGCCGCCGACGCCCGCGAAACTGCCCACCGGCTGCAGCTTTCATCCGCGCTGCGCGATCGGGCGCGAGCGCCCGGTGTGCGCGCAAAAGGACCCGGCGTTGCGTGCGGTCGGGCAGGACCATGCCAGCGCCTGCCATTTCCCGGATGAGGTGGCGCAACTGCTCGCCGACACCGAACCCGGGGCGCAAGCCGCCGCGCATCCGACGGGGCCGGCCGCCGTTCCGGCGAGGCGGCCCCTGCTGGAGGTGCAGGCCCTGCAGGTGTTTTTCCCGGTCAAGGCCGGCCTGCTGCGCCGCCGCGTTGGCTGGGTGCGCGCCGTGGACGGCGTGAGCGTGGTTGTGCATCCTGGTGAAACCGTGGGCCTGGTGGGCGAGTCGGGTTGCGGCAAGACGACGACCGGGCGCGCGATCATGGGCCTGATCCCGAAGTCGGGCGGGCGCGTGTTGTTCGATGGCCAGGATATCACCGCGCTGGAGCGTGACGGCATGCGCCGCGTGCGGCGCAACATGCAGTACATCTTCCAGGACCCGTATTCGTCGCTCAACCCGGTGTTGTCGGTCGGAGACATCGTGGCCGAGCCGCTGCGCATCCACGGCCTGTACGACGAACTCGGCGGCGCGCGCTGGGTTGCCGAGTTGTTCGAATTGGTGGGTTTGTCGAGCACCATGGTCAACCGCTATCCGCAGGAGTTCTCCGGCGGGCAGCGCCAGCGCATCGGCATCGCGCGGGCGCTGGCACTCAAGCCGCGCCTGTTGATCCTGGACGAGCCGGTGGCGGCACTGGACGTGTCGATCCAGGCGCAGGTGATCAACCTGCTGCAGGACCTGCAGCGCGAACTCTCGCTGGCCTACCTGTTCATCGCGCACGACCTATCGGTGGTGCGCCACATCTCGGACCGGGTCGCGGTGATGTACCTCGGGCGCATCGTCGAGGAAAGCGCCAAGACCACGCTGTACGACATGCCCACACATCCCTACACCCAGTCGCTGATGTCGGCGGTGCCGGTGCCGGACCCCGATGCGCGCGCCACGCGCAAACGCATCCTGCTCGAGGGCGACATACCCAACCCGGCGTCGCCGCCCAGCGGTTGCCACTTCCATCCGCGCTGCTTCAAGGCCACCGATCTGTGCCGGCGCGAGGCTCCCGCGTACCTGGCCTACCCCGGTTCGCCGACGCATGTCGCCTGCCACCACGCGGGGCCGTTGCAGTGACACAGCGGCTGCGTCGTACCCGCGATGTTGTGGTGCGCGTGTTGTCGCACAAGGGCGCGCTGCTGAGCGTTTTGTTCCTGCTGCTGCTGATCCTGACCTCGATGCTGGCGCGCTGGATCCTGCCGTTCGACGCCTTGACCCAGGACTACGTCAACATGCTGCAGCCGCCGGGCAAGGTGCATTGGCTCGGCACCGACGAGCTCGGCCGCGACATCCTGGCGCGCGTGGTGTTCGGCGCGCGCACCTCCCTGTTGACCGCGGCCGGCGCGGTGACGATCGCGGCCCTGGTCGGGGTGCCGATCGGGTTGGTGGCGGGTTTTTTCGGTGGCTGGCGCGACATGCTGCTGATGCGTTTCGTCGACGTGTTGTTGTCGCTGCCCGGCATCCTGTTCGCGATGGCGATGATCGCGGTTCTCGGGCGCAGCCAGATGGCCGCGCTGGTGGCGGTGGGCATCACCGGCATCCCCAGCTTTGCGCGTATCACGCGCGCGCAGGTGTTGTCGCTGCGCAAGCGCGATTTTGTCACTGCGGTCGAGGCGCTGGGGGGGTCGTCGAGCTACAACATGTTCCGCACCGTGCTGCCCAACTCCTGGAGCCCGATCCTGGTGCAGGTGGTGATCCTATCGTCGGTGGCGATCCTGATCGAGGCCTCGCTGGCGTTCCTGGGTATCGGCATTCCGCCGCCCACGCCGAGCTGGGGCGAGATGCTGCGCACCGGCAAGTCGTTCCTGCACGACTCGCCCACCTATGCGGTGTTCCCGGGCCTGGTGCTGACCTTCACCATCTTGTCGCTCGACACGCTGGGCCGCACGCTGGCGCGGGTACTGGAAGACCGGCACGAGATCGCCGATGCACCGGGGATCGGGCCATGATCGGTTTCATCGTGCGACGCCTGTTGCAGTTGCTGCCGGTGCTGCTGATCGCCTCCACCGGCATCTGGGCCATGATCTACGCCGTGCCCGGCAGCCCGGTCGCGGCGATGGTTGGCGAAAATGCCACCGTCGAGCAGATCCAGGAGGTCACTGTGCGCCTGGGGCTGGACCGCCCGGTGCATGTGCAGTATTTGTCCTGGCTCGGAAACGCGGTGCGGGGTGATTTCGGCCTGTCGATCCAGAACCGCGAATCGGTCGGCAGCCTTATTGCGCTGCGCATCCCCGCCACGATACAGCTCGGTCTGGCGGCCACGCTGGTCGGCCTGTTGCTGGGGGTGCCGGTGGCCGTGGTCAGCGCGCTAAAGCCCGGCTCCGTGATCGACCGCGTGCTCAGTGGCTGGAGCGCGCTGGCGCTGGGTGTGCCGACGTTCTGGCTCGGCATTTTGCTGATCCTGCTGTTCGCGGTGCAACTACGCTGGTTGCCGGCCGCGTCCAACTACGTGTCCTTCTTGGAGTCGCCATGGCAGGCGCTGCGCAACGTCCTGCTGCCGGCCGTCACGCTAGGTGTCTACGTCTCGGGCATCTTCGCGCGTTTTCTGCGCGCCTCGCTGCTGGGCGAACTCAAGGCGGATTATGTTCGCACCGCGCGTTCCAAGGGCCTGCCGGAACGCGATGTGATCGGCCGCCACGTGATGCGCAACGCCTTGTTGCCCTTCGTGACCATCGTCGGCCTGATGATGGCCACCTTCATCGGCGGCACTGTGGTAACCGAGGCGGTGTTCACCTATCCCGGGCTGGGCCGGCTGCTGATCCAGGCCATCAGCACGCGTGACTATCCGTTGATCCAGGGCTGCATCCTGTTCATCCTGGTGGTGTTCGTGCTGATCAACCTGGCGGTGGATGTGCTGTATGCGTATATCGATCCGCGCATCGACTACGGTTGAACGGTGTCGAGTCGCCTGGCCTGCGCCGGCCGACTCACAAGAAAACGCCGGGCCGCTCCCAAGTTTTCTGGCACCCCCTCGGGGGGCCTGGCGAAGCCAGGGCTGGGGGCGCTCAGGAGGGATCCTTGGTGCGCGTCTTGCTCACGGCGCTGAAGATGCCGATGCCCAGCAGGATCAGTGTGCCGATGCCGATGTAGACATGCGGCACGCCCGCGACGACAGCGCCCCAGATCATGCCGCCGAGGAATACGATGAAACCCAGCATAAAGAGTGCGAACGACATGGAATCGATCTCCGGTACAACAATGTCAACAGTGTCGGCGCGCCACCGTGGGCCGACCATCGGCGCATTTCCCGTGGCAGTGTAGGCATCGACCTACGTGCGCGCCGGTCAGCGTCCTGCCTCGTCCGCTGCCAGCGCCTTGTGCACCCGCTGCAATCAGCGAGGCCTTCATCGCGCCGACTCTGCCGCGCCCGGTTCAGATCGTGATTTTGCGGGTCCGTGCCACCACGGGCCAGCTTTCGTCGGCCACGCCCTGGTGCACCGCCCACACATCGCTGTGCAGTGCCATCGTCGGGCAGATATGGCGTGGGATGCCGTACACCACATCGCCAACCTGGTAGTTGGCGGCGCGCGGCGTCTGCACCACCAGGTGCTCCTCGCTGTGCGTCACCAGGCTGGCGTCTTCCAGGCCCATCAAGCGCACCCGCGGCTGCGGCATCTCGGCGGCCACCGCCTTGTGGCCCAGGTCCAGGCACAGCCGGTCAGCAGTGGGTTTGCTGATGACACGGGTCATCAGCATCGCGCCGTTCAGGAAATGGTGATCGGGGCAGACCTCGTCCTGGCCGAAGTCCCACAGTACGGTGGTGCCGGCGCCAACTTCGGTGTCGGGCTGTTGCGCCAGCAGCGCGAAGGTGGGCGTGCCGCTGGCGACGGTGCGCGGCACCGGCAGGTTCTCGGCCAGCATCTGGTCACGCAGTTGCCATACCGGCGCAAACGCGGCCTCCACCGCCCTGGACAGCGCCTGGCTGTCGGTGTTGCGCAGATGGCCGTCATAGGCATGCAGGCCGCCAACCGTGATGCCCGGCGCCTGGCACAGGGCACGGTACAGGTCGGCGGCGGCCGCATCCGCAATGATGCCGGTGCGGTTCATGCCCACGTTCAGATCCAGGTACAGCGTGATCTGCAGCTTCTGTGCGACGGCAATGCGGCTGATTGCGGCCAGGTTGGCCGCGTCGTCCACCAGCGTTGCAAACCGGGTGTCGGGGAAGCGCCGCATCAGCGCCACCAGGCGCAGGATGTTCGGCCCCACCGGCTGGTAGGCGAGCAGGATATCTTCACCACCCGCGGTGGCCGTCATCTCGGCCTCGGCGATGGTGGACACCTTGAACTTGTGGATTCCGGCCTTGCGTTTGAGCGCCACGATCTGCGGCAGCTTGTGCGTCTTCACGTGGGGGCGCAGGCGCGCAGCGCCGCCCGCCATTGCAATCATGCGCTTGAGGTTCTGCTCGACGCGGTCGGGGTAGACCAGGACCGTAGGGGTGCTGATGGCAGGGGCGTTGGAGATGGCATACCAGTCGGACATGGAGATCTCTTTCATGCTGCTGCGCCGCGGTACCTCACCGAGGTCGCGCAACAGGTTGTGGCAATGGTCCGATATTAGCCATAAGGGCGCCCGCCGGCCGCCGATCGCCGTTTCGTCGTGTGAAATCGTGGCCGTGTCGGTCGCGCCAGGCGTCTCAATCCGGTAGCGTGCAGAACGGTATGTCCTGCCGTTGACCCAGCACGGCGAGCTGCCGGCAGGTCTGGCCGGCAAGGAAAGCGGCGATGGTCGTGTGGGTCTGCGGTGCCAGCAGGGTGCTGCGGTCCACCCCCTGGATGCCGGCGGCCTTGCACAGCGCGAGCGCGAAATGGGGTTCGAGTGCAGCCACCGCCACCCGCCCGTCCTGGCACCGGTAGATGCGGTAGCCAGCGTGGGCGCCGCCCAACGAAGCACCGGGGACCGTCAGCCCCCAGCTGTGCGGCAGGCCCAGATAGGCGGCGGCGTCGGCCAGCGCTACCTCGACCTGTACGCCCTTGCCTTTGTGGCGCTGTTCCAGTACCGCGCCCAATACGGCTTCGGCCGTCATCAGCGAGCCGCCCATGTCGGCATACAGCGTGGGCGGCAAGTCCAGCCCTGGCACCAGGCCATGTTCGGCCATGTAGGTCAGATCGTGGCCAGGTTCCTCGGCCCGCGCACCGCGAGAACCGACGATGGCCACATGCGACAGCAAGGGGTGGGCTTTGTGCAGCCGCTTCCAGCCCAGATCGAGCTTCTCCAGCGCGGAGGGGCGAAACGAGGTCAGCAGCAGGTCAGTGCTCGCCAGTGCCTTGTGCAGCCTGCTTTGCCCCGCGTCCGTGCGCAGGTCGGCGCCAAACACCTTCACGCCCTCGTGCAGCGTTGCGTAGACGGCGCGGTTGTACAGCGTCATCGGGTCGCCCGATGGTGGTTCCAGTTTGCTGCAGTTGGCACCGAGGGCGCGCAGACGCATCAGCGCCGCCGGGCCGGGTATGTTGAGCGCCAGGCTCAGGATGCGGACGCCGCGCAGCGGCTTGAACGGGGCAGGGGGTTTGGGTGCAGGCATGGTGGAGCGCAATTTACCGCATGGCGATCAATTCGTGCTTTTGTCCATCACGGCTGCGCAAAATCCAGCGGCAGCCCGACATAGTTCTCCGCCAGCGCGCGCGACGCCGCCTGGGAATGCACCAGGTAATCGAGTTCGGCCTCCTGCAACTTCTGCCCGAAGCCAGCGGAGTCGGGAAAGCGATGCATCAGCGAGGTGAACCACCAGGAGAACCGCTCCGCCTTCCAGACCCGGCGCAGGCAGCGCTCGGAATAATGGTCGACACCCGCGTCGGATTTGTCGCGGTAGTGCTCGATCAATGCACCCGACAGATATTTGACATCGCTGGCGGCCAGGTTCAGGCCCTTGGCGCCGGTCGGCGGCACGATGTGCGCCGCATCGCCAGCCAGGAACAGGCGGCCGAATCGCATCGGCTCGGCGACAAAGCTGCGCAGCGGCGCGATGCTCTTTTCGATCGACGGGCCTGTCGCCAGATGCTCGCGTGCTTCTGGATCCAGCCGCAGTCGTAGCTCGTCCCAGAAGGCCTGGTCCGACCACTGCCCGACCTTGTCGCTCAGGTCGCACTGCAGGTAGTAGCGGCTGCGCGTTTCACTGCGCATCGAACACAGCGCGAAACCGCGCTCCGTGTTGGCGTAGATCAGTTCATGCGATACCGGCGGCACGTCGGCCAGGATGCCGAGCCAGCCGAACGGATAGACCTTCTCGAAATGGGTGATCGCATTCGGCGGCACGCTGGCACGGCACACACCGTGAAAACCGTCGCAGCCGGCGATGAAGTCACAGTGCAGTTCGTGCTGCCGTTTACCGCCAGGGACATCGGTCTCGTAGCGCACCACCGGGCTGGTGCCATCGAAATCATGCACGCTGACATTGGCGGCGCTGTACACCGTGCTCAAGCCGGCCGCGCTGCGCACATGCATCAGGTCGCGCGTGACCTCGGTCTGACCATACACCATCACGTTCCTGCCGTCGGTGAGCCGATGCAGGTCGATGCGATGGCGCCGGCCCCGGAACAACATGTCGAATCCGGCATGCACCAGGCCCTCCAGGTGCATGCGTTTGCCGACACCAACCTCGTCCAGCAGGTCGACACTGACCTGCTCCAGCACGCCGGCCCGGATGCGGCCGAGCACATAGTCGGCGCTCTGGCGCTCGATGATGACGGCGTCGATGCCTGCCTTGAACAACAACTGGCCGAGCAGCAGGCCGGAAGGGCCCGCACCGATGATGGCAACCTGGGTACGCATGGTATGTGTCTCCGCAAATGACCTGGGTCAAGCTTATGCGGACACGCGCCCAGGCACTATTCCCGGCTACGGCGGGCCGCGCGATCATCGAGCTGCCAGTGCGAATATCGCACAGCGAGGCTGTGGCGCCGTTCAGCTGATATTGGCCGCCAGCAGGCAACCAAATTCACGCGCGAAATCGACCGACACCCGGGCATGCACCGCGCCCTGCTTGTCGAAGAATTTCTGTGTGCCCGCGGTACCAAACACGCCTTCATGCCAGA
This sequence comes from Rhodoferax sp., assembly GCA_043759735.1. Lineage (GTDB taxonomy): Bacteria > Pseudomonadota > Gammaproteobacteria > Burkholderiales > Burkholderiaceae_C > CAISIP01. Next base: position 8,342 of record JAYUQC010000041.1, on the reverse strand, counting down.
TGTTGGGATGGATGTACAGGCCCTGCGATCCGTCGAACCGGAAACAAGTGAATTTGTCGGGCATGATGTCGTCGCCGGGCAGGGCCAGGGGCACGAGGAAGGGCTTTTTCTGCTGCGGAAAGAACAACTGGCCGCCGTCGGGGTGATAGTTGGCGTGCCACAGCAGCACGCGCTTGGGGTCGCGCCGGTGATTCTCGTCCGCCAGCTCGGGCGGCTCCGCGTAGGCCAGGATGTAGTGCCCGCCCACGGCGTCGTTGCGGCCGTACAACACGTCGCCTTTCCATTCGCTGACGAAGATTCCTTCGGTCGTGCCACCCTCGTCGCCGGTATCGGGGTCGACCGGGCGCCAACCGGTGGCCGGCCAGCGCACGATCTCGATCGGGCAGTCCTGCGGCCGGTTGACCAGCTGGCCATAACCCTCCAGGCTTTCGGCGGTCGCGTCCACTACGGGCATGGACACGATGCGCAGATTGGCGGGCAGGTCGGGGCTGAGGTAGTCGATGGCAGGCGTCATGGCGATTTTCACGCCGTTGCAGCGCGTCAGGGGCAAATTGGCATTCTAGCGACCGACCCCTGCAGTGCGGGTCTTCGGGCCCAATGCCAGTACCAGTGCGGCGACACAGGTGATCATCGACACCAGCTGCAACGGTCCGAGCGGCTCACCATGCACGATGGCGCCAGACACCATGGCCACCACCGGCACCATCACCGAGGACAAACCCGCGATGTTGGCCGGCAGCAAACCCACGATGGAAAACCAGCAGACATTGCCGATGCACATTGGAACGAGCGTGATCCAGGCGATCACGGCGATCGACTGCCAGGATGGCATGAACCACTGACCATCGCCGATGGCCAGCGCGACGATGCTGATCGGGACCGACCCCAGCAGCAGTTGCCAGCCGGTCAGCACCAGCACCGGCACCTGCAGGTTGCCGCGCTTGAGGATCAAAGTCCCAATCGCCCAGCCGATGGCCGACAACAGTCCGGTCGCCAGGCCCAGCGGCGCCGCCGCATAGGCCCTGAAGCTGGGCACCATCAGCAGCGTGACCCCGACGCCGCCCAGCAGCACTGCCAGCAGCAGGCGCGGACTCAGCCGCTCACCCAGCACCGCCCAGGCGATCAGGGCGCCCCACAATGGCATCGTGAACCCGAGCACCGCGGCCTGGCCCGAAGGGATCAGCACTGCGGCGTAGGTGCTGGCGACGTTCCAGATCACCAGGTAGAAGAAGGTGGCCAACACCACGGTCTTCCAGTAGCGGCGCGGGATCGTCAGCGGCACGCCGCGCATGCCGGCAAACAGCAGCAATGCCGCGCCGGCGCCGGCCATCGCAACCCCGCGAAACGTCCAGACCGACACTTCGCGTACCGCATACGGGAACAGCGGCCAGTTGGTGCCCCAGACCAGAGTCAGGGCGAGCAGCAAGAACAGGGCACGTCGTGGAACGCTGGGGGAAGTCATGGTGCGGGGGAAGGGAGGTGGTTGCATTGTCCGCGGGAGTCGCTGTAGCCGCCCTGGCCCGCATCGGCACAGCGGCTCGGGCCCGGTGGTGCCCGTGCCGCGTCTATTTCAGATGCTGGTCGAAGAACGCCATGGTGCGGGTCCAGGCCTGCTCGGCCAGCGCAGCGTCGTATTTCAGGAACGGCAGGCCCTTGGTGTCGGCCTCCTCGTTGGCAAATGCATGCTTGGCCTGGTAACGGTGGAACTCGAACTGCACCTTGGCCGCCGTGAGCTTGTGTTCCAGTTCGGCGACCTTGGCGATCGGAAACGGCACGTCCTCGGTTGCAAAATGGGCCATCAACGGTGCCGTGATCTTGCTGGCGTCGATGAAATCCAGCGGCGGGTAGCCGTACCAGACAACACCAACGTCCATGTTGGGCACGAACACCGACGACAGCAGTGTCAGCGCGCCGCCCATGCAAAAGCCGGTCACGCCCACCTTCGCGCTGCCGCTGGACTTGAGGTAATTTACCGCGCCGGCGATGTCCTGGCTGGCGGCATCGGCAAAATCGAGCGCGTTCATCAAGTGCTCGGCCTCGTTGGCCGCCAGGCCAACCTTGCCACGGTACAGGTCGGGCACCAGGGCCCTGTAGCCGGCGACGGCGAGTTTGTCTGCAACACCGCGGATCTGGTCGTTCAGGCCCCACCATTCCTGGATCACGACGATGCCGGGCGCGTGCGCGCCAGCCGCCGGTTTGACCAGATAGCCGCTGACATCCTTGCCGTCGGGCCGCTTGAAGTTGACTGTATTGCCCATGGGGTATCTCCTGTTCGGGTTGGAAGGGTCTGTGATCTGGCATTGTGCATCCGGGCCCATCGGCGGCGACATGTTGCCCGGCGCGCGCCAACCCTGCCGCGACAGCAACCGTCCTGCCAGATGAGTCAACGGTCATCGGCGCGATTGCCGCTGTTGTGGGCAGGCTGTACTATTCCCGGTTCAACCGGAGGCGACAAACATGCCCGAGAACCTGGGCCGACAACGTTTGGCCGCGCTGCTGGCGGCAGATGCGGCCGGGTTTTCCCGCCTGATCTCGATCGATGCGGATGGCACGGTGCGGGCGCTCGATAGCGCCCGCAGCATATTCCGACGTCGGATCGGGCAACATGAGGGACGGGTCATCGACATGGCCGGGGATTCCGTGCTGGCAGTGTTCGAGACTGCTGCTGGCGCGGTACGCGCCGCGCTGGAAATCCAGGCTGACATCGACGTGCAGTTCGCGCAAACCCCGCACGCTGGCGGGCTGCGCTTCCGGATCGGCGTGCATCTGGGCGATGTCATCGAAAAATCCGATGGTACGGTGTACGGCGACGGCGTCAATATCGCCTCGCGGCTGCAAAGCCTGGTCGAACCCGGCGGCATCCTGGTGTCGGACGCGGTGCATGGCGCAGTCCGGGGCAAGGTGAGCGCAGTGTTCGTCGACCTGGGAGAGCTGGCGGTCAAGAACATCGATTACCCGATTCGCGCCTACCGGGTGAGGGTCGACGCGTCGGTAGCGGGCCAGGAGGTGGTGCCAGCGGCGGTGGCGGCAGCGTTGGGGTCCCCTGCCGGCGCGTCCTCGGACAAACCGTCCATCATCGTGCTGCCTTTCGCCAACATGAGCGGCGCGCCCGAGCAGGAGTTCTTTGCCGATGGCTTGACCGAGGACATTCTGACCGACCTGTCGCGATTTCGCGAGCTGTTCGTCATCTCGCGCAACACCTCATTCAAGTTCAAGGGCAAGGTCGTCGATGTGAAGCAGGTCGCCCGGGACCTGGACGTGCGTTATGTCGTCGAGGGCAGTGTGCGCAAGGTAGGCAACAGGGTCCGCATCACCGTGCAGCTGATCGACGCCGCCGCCGACCGCCATATCTGGGCCGAGCGCTATGACCGTGACCTGGAGGACATTTTCGCGATCCAGGACGAGGTCACCTCGGCGATCGTCGCGGTCCTGCCCGGCCGCCTGGAGGCCGACGCGCGCAGCCGCGCCGAGCGCAAGCCACCGGCCAGCATGGCGGCCTACGAGTGCCTGCTCGAGGCCAAGGTGCTGCACCACCGCTCGAACCGGCCCGACAACCAGCGCGCGATCGAGCTGGTCGAGCGCGCGATCACGCTCGATCCCCGCTATGGCCATGCGCACGCCTGGCGCGCCTGCATCCTGGGCCAGCAATGGGGTTACGGCTGGTGCGAGGACCGCGCGGCGACGGAGGACATGATCACGCAGGAACTTGAGACGGCATTGGGGCTGGACGAGAACGACAGCGACGTGCACCGGATTCTGGCCGCAGTGGCGGTGATCCAGGGCAACCTGGACAAGGCCCGGTTTCACCAGCAGCGGGCGCTGGCGCTGAACCCGAACGACGACCTGATCGTGGTGCAGCAAGGCGAACTGCTGACCTGGCTGGGGCAGCCGGACGAGGGCATCGCATGGGTGCGCAAGGCGATGCGCCTCAATCCGTTCCATCCGGAGCGATTCTGGTTTCACCTGGCGCGGGGCCAGTTTGCTGCGCGGCGCTACGCCGAGACGATCGATGCGATGCGCCATATCACCGCACCGGATGCATTGCACCATGCGCTGATGGCGGCCTGCCACGCGCAGCTGGGCCAGCAATTCGAAGCGCTGCAGCACTGTGCACAGGTGCACAAGCGCATCGCGGGATTCAGCGTCGTTGAACATTGCCTGCCCTTGCTGCACTATTTAAGGGATTCCGATCTTGCGCACCACCGCGAGGCCCTGGTCAAGGCCGGACTGCCCGCATGAACGGGCGTCGCGCCATCGACACACTGGCGACAATCGAGGGCCTGGCTTGGACAGGTCGGCATGCGCAGGCCATGGCCCTGTGCACCGAGTCGCTGGCGCAGGCGCGCCATGTGCCTGTGCACCGCCTGGCGCTGCTAGATCTGCGCGCCGAGTCGCTGCTGGCCGAAGGGCGGTTCTTCGAAGCCGCGCATGATGCGCAATCGATGCTGGCCATCGCCAGCGCGCCCGGAGCCCGACCGGCACCCGTGATCCGCGCACACATTCGGCAGGCCCTGGTGCTGATGCGCCTGGGCAAGGTCCAGCTGGCGCTGGCGTCAGCCAATATCGCCGTCAACACGGCTCGCGCCATGGGTCAGCTGCCGCTGTTGGCGCAATCCCTGCTGTGCCAGGCCGAGGCGCTGTTGCGCGCGGCGCAGCCCGACGCGGCCGTTGCTGCCGCCAGGCGGGCCGCCGGCATGTTTGCGCAGTTGGGCGACCCGGTGCGGTTGGGCCGGTCACGCTGGGTCGAGGCTTTTGCGCAAACCCGTCTGTCGCAAAACGACGCCTCGCGCCTCGCGGCGCTGCAGGCCGTGGATCTGGCGCGCCGCAGCGGTGACACCCAAGGCCTGGCCAACGCGCTCAACGCGCTCAGCTTCAGCTGCCAGGACATTGCCGAACGCATGGGCATCCTGCGTCAGGCCGAACAGGCGTTCGAGCGCGCCGGCTATGTCTTTGGCCGCATGCTGGTGATTGGCAACCTGTCGCTGGCGTTTGCCGAACTCGGTCTGTATCGCCATGCCTGCCGGCTTGGGGACCAGTGCTCGGAGCTGGCCGAGCGCATCGGCGCGCCATTGAATCTTGCGCTGGAACAGGGCGCAATCCTGGTTTGGAAGCTCGCACTGGGTCAACTGGCCGACGCGCGCGCGCTCTGGCCAGCCTTTGACGCGAAGGTGACTGCACTCAATGAGCCGGGCACGCGCAGCGACCGGGAGTTGTGGGCCAGCGCACTGGCGCTGGCCGAGGGCGACGCGCCGGCCGCAAAGAAGCGCCTGCGCGCCTTGCTGCGCGAGGTGCGGGCGAACAATCCGGGCTTCGAGCTCTATGTGCTGATTCCGCTTGCCAGGCTGTTGCTGCTGCAGGGCGATGTCGCCGGCGCCCTGCGCGCCACGCGGCGTGGGACCGGGCTGCATGGCGAGCGTGGTTTCGCGCGCACCGGCTTTGGCCAGAGCCAGGACATCTGGTGGTGGCACAGCCGCGCGCTGGCGGCGGCTGGTCGTGACAACGAGGCGTGGGCGGCGTTGCAGCGTGCGCGTGCGATCATGTTGCAGGTCATGGGCAATGTGCGCGACGAAGGCCTGCGGCGCAGCTACCTGAACAAGGTCGAGGTCAACCGTGCCATCGTGGCGGCGTGGCTGCGCGAATCGGTGCGGCGTGGATTGCCTGACGAAAAGCGCCTGGCCCACTTGTCGATGGACAGCAACCTGGTCGAACCGTTCAAGCGCCTGGTTGACACCGGCATGCGGCTCAACGAGCTGCGCAGTGCCGATCTGCTACACGACTTTCTGATCGACGAAGTGACCGAGCTCACGGGTGCCGAGCGTGTGCTGCTGGTGCTGGAGGAAGCGGGAAAGCGGCGCATCGCCGGCGCGCAGCTGCCCGCGGGTGAAGACGCGCCGGAACTGCTGCGCGCCATTGCGTCCTGGCTGGACGAGGCCCGTGCTACCCGTGGCGCACGGCTGAGGCACGGGCCGCAAGCTGCCGCTTCGGTGGACCAGCGCTCCTGTCTGGTTGCGCCGCTGGTGGCGCAAAACCGCGTGCTGGGTTTCGTCTATGCCGACATCGACGGCGCCTTCGGCCGGCTGCACGATGCCGACCGCGACCTGCTGGCCATGCTCGCCGGCCAGGCCGCCGTGGCGCTGGACAACGCGCAATGGTCGCAGGGCCTGGAGACCAGGGTTGCGGAGCGAACACGCGAACTGAGCGAGGCGCTGGAGCAGCAGCGGGCGTCCGCTGACGTACTGCGCGTCATCAGCAGTTCGGTGGCCGACACCGCGCCGGTGTTCGAGAGGATCCTGGACAGTTGCGAGCGCCTGTTCGCTACCGACCAGGTGGCCGTCTGCATGGTGCACGAAGACGCTCAGGTGCACGCGCGCGCGGTGCGCGGAGCGGCCATCCGGAACATGATGTCGGTGCTGCCGCAGCCTATCGAACAGAGCGCGACTGGCCGCGCATTCCGCCAACTTGGCGCGGTCCACATCGCTGATGCTGCCAGTGAGCCCGACCTGCCGCAGACGATTCGCGACGCGGTGGCGCGGGCAGGCAACTATTCGTGCGTGTTCGCGCCCATGCTGTGGGAGCAGCAGGGCATCGGCTCCATCTGCGTGATGCGGCAACCGCCCGTTGCCTTCACCGTCAAGGAAATCGCGCTGCTCGCCACCTTCGCCGACCAGGCAGTGATCGCGATCCAGAACGCGCGGCTGTTCACCGAAACAAACAACGCACTGCACAAGGTCGAGGAACGCACCGGCGAACTTACCGAGTCGCTGGACTACCAGACCGCCATCAGCGACGTGCTGCGCGTGATCAGCGAATCGCCGACCGACGTGGCGCCGGTGTTCGAGGTCATCATGGACTGCGCGATGCGCCTGTTCCATCCGCAGACGATGGCCATCTTCCGCTATGACGGACGCCTGATCCACATGGCTGCCAGCCGCAACTGGTCGATCGAGGCCGCCCGGCAGGCGCAGACCCTGTACCCGATGCCGGCCGATGCGCATTCGCTCGCAGGACGGGTGATCCTTGGCCGCGAGACGATCGCGGTCGATGACACCCAGGACGGTCGGCACTATGCGCTCGCTCCGTTGGCCAAGGTCGGTGGCTGGCGGCGCATGATCGCCGCGCCGATGCTCAAGGACGGTGAGCCGATGGGCACCATCCACGTCGCCTGGCCGGACGCGGGCCAGACACCGCAGCGCCAGATCGACCTGCTCAAGACTTTCGCCGACCAGGCCGTGATCGCAATCGAGAATGTGCGGCTGATCAACGAGACCCGCGAGGCGCTGGAGCGGCAGACGGCGACGGCCGACATCTTGCGTGTCATCAGCGAGTCGCCGACCGACGTGCAGCCGGTGTTCGACGCCATCGTGCACAGCGCGGCGAAGCTGTTCGGGCGCAAGACCGCGCTGCGCACGGTGGAGACGGGAGGACTGTTGCGCCGCGCACGCAGCTATCCGCTGACCGACGGCGAATTTCATGGCGCCGATCTGGTGCCGGTGGACCGGCGCAGCATCGTTGGTCGCGCGGTACTGGACGGACGGGCAATCCAGGTGGCCGATGTGCAGGCGCCGGAATCGGCGGTGCTGCTGATGGAGAACCCGAGTGCCCTGGCCTTTCGCTCCATAGCCTCGGCACCGCTGATGCAGGGTGGCAAGGCGGTTGGCGTGATCTCGATGTCCTCGCCGCAACCGGGCGCGCTGACCGACAAGCAGATGGAACTGCTCGCGACATTCGCCGACCAGGCGGTGATTGCGATCCACAACGTGCGCCTTTTCAACGAGACCAGGGAAGCACTGGAGCAACAGACCGCCACCGCCGAGGTGCTGCGTGTCATCAGCAGTTCGGTGTCCGACGCAAAACCGGTGTTCGATGCGATTATGCACAGCTGCCACACGCTCTTCAACATCACGGACGCCGGTATTGGCGTCATCGATGAGGATGGGATGGTTCGACTCGGATCCCATTTGGGGCCGAACGAGGCGGCCACGCAGCAGGTTGCCGGGTACTACCCAGTCCCGGTTGGCAAATCGATGCAGGGTCTGGCCGTGCGGCGAGGTGAAGTGCTGAACTACCCCGATGTCCTGCATGGCGCAGGGGTGCCCTGGGGCTTGAAGGAAATTGCCGCAGCCGAGCGCGGTAATTATTCCTGCATCGTGGTTCCGATGATGTGGCGCGACCAGGGCGTCGGCGCGATTCATGTGACACGCTATCCGGCAGTGGGAAAGCAACCACCGGGCTTCGATGCGCGCGAGATCGCGCTGATCAAGACCTTCGCCGACCAGGCGGTGATCGCGATCCAGAACGCGAAGATGTTCAGGCAGACGCAGGAAGCGCGCGCCGAAGCGGAG
>JAYUQC010000040.1:0-5579 GCA_043759735.1 Rhodoferax sp. | reverse complement strand
CTACCGCCAGGGGGATGCCATGACAAGTACGTTCGCGCAGATCATTCGCCAGCATGCGCTGGACCGGCCGCAGGCGAGCGCGTTGACGTTCAATGGTGTGACCTGGTCGTTCGCGCTGCTTGATGCGCTGAGTTCGCAGTCGGCCCAGGCGCTGTCGGCGGCCGGCGTGCGCGCCGGCGACCGGGTCGCGCTGCTGACGAGAAACCAGGCCGAGTTTTACGAACTGATCTTCGCCTGCAATAAGATCGGAGCCATTCTGGTGGGCCTGAACTGGCGGTTGGCGCCAGGGGAGATCGCGGCCATCGTTGCGGACGCCGATCCCGCGATCATCATTGCAGGCGCGGGAGAAGCTGCGCTGCTTGGGGAGCCGTCAAGCCAGGGCGATCGCGCGTGCCGTGTCGTGGTACTGGGTGAGGCATTTGACGCGTGGCGCGCCGCGGCTAGCAACACCGATCCTGGCCATGTCGGCCGACCGGTCGACGTGGCGATGCTGCTCTATACCTCGGGCACTACGGGCCTGCCCAAGGGCGTGATGCTGACCAATGAGGGCCTGTCGTACACCCACCGCCTGGCCGAGGCCTGGGGCATGGGTCCGGACAGCGTCAATCTGGTCGCCATGCCGATGTTCCATATCGGTGGCAGCGGGTACGGCATGAGCACCATGCTGGTCGGCGGTCATACGGTGCTGATGCGCGAGGTCATTCCGGCGCTGGCGATCGACCTGATCGCACGCTACCGGGTCACGCATACATTTTTCGTTCCGACCGTGGTGCAGTCGCTACTGCAAACCCCGGGCATTGCGCAGGCCGACTTGTCCAGCCTGCAATTGCTGATGTACGGGGCCTCGCCGATCGGCGATGTGTTGCTGCGCCAGGCGCTCGACGTGCTTCAGTGCCAGTTCATCCAGGCCTACGGCATGACCGAGACCTCGGGCACCGTGGTGGCCCTGCCACCCGAGGACCACGCGCCGGGCAGTCCGCGCGCCGGGCTGTTGCGCTCGGTGGGCCGGGTTTATCCCTGGGTCGAACTGCGGGTCATCGACCCCACGACGCTGGACGACGTGGTGACCGGGAAGGTCGGGGAGATCTGGCTGCGCTCGGGCATGGTCATGAAGGGCTACTGGAACCAGCCCGAGGCCACCCGCGAGGCCATCATGGACGGCGGCTGGCTGCGCACCGGCGACGCCGCCTACCTGGACGAGCAGGGTTATATTTACCTGTTCGACCGCTTCAAGGACATGATCATCTCGGGCGGGGAGAACATCTATCCTGCCGAGGTGGAAAACGCGCTGTACGGGCATCCGGCCGTGCAGGAAGTGGCGGTGATCGGCGTGCCGCATCCGCGCTGGGTCGAAACACCCAAGGCCATCGTCGTGCTCAAGCCGGGTCAGCAGGCGTCGGAGCAGGAGCTGATTGCATTTGCGCGCGAGAATCTGGCACGCTACAAATGCCCGACCTCGATCGCATTTGCCGCCACATTGCCGCGCAATGCGTCGGGCAAGCTGCTCAAGCGTGAGCTGCGGCGCGTCTATCTGGAGGAGCCAGCGCCATGACCGCTGCTGCCGACGCGCCGATGACCGTGCTGGCGTTGATGCGACGCTGGGTAGTGGACTATTTCAATCGCCAGGATGCCAGTGCGTGTGCGCAGTTCATCGCGCCCGACTACACCCTGCACATCGGTGAAACCGTTTTCACCGGACGCGACGCACAGTGGTTGCCGGCGGTGGACAAGCAGTTCCAGACTTTCCCGGGCATGGGCATGACGGTGCACCAGGTGCTGGTGGGCAGCGACCGTGTGGCGACCTTGTTCAGCGAGCATGGCGCCTCGGGTGGCGTCGGCGGACGGATGGCGGTCTGGTCCGGCGTCGGCATCTACCGCAGCATCGGGTCGCAACTCACCGGCTGCGTAGCCCAGGAGGATTACCTGACGCGGCTGCGCCAGCTCAAGTCCGGCGTGGTCGACCCGGTCGAGCCACCGGCCGCTGCGCCGTGGGACACCGCAGCCTTGCCGGCCGATCCGCAGGCCGAAGCCGTGGTGCGCCGCTGGCTCGCGCAGTCCTGGCCGATCGCCGACTCCGCCGTGCGCTGCGACGATGAGCACATCACCGGTGTGCCGCTGGTCTTTGACGTGCGGTCGGGCGCGATCACCGAGTTGTTCTCGTCGGGTCCCGAGGTGGCGTTCCATGTGCGCCAGAGCGGCCTGTACCGTGCTGGATTGCCGGGCATCGATGCCCGTACCGAGACCTTTGTGTTGCATTGCAATGGCATCGTGCGGGTGCACGATGGGCGGGTGCGTTCGGGTCGCGTCATCCGCGACCGGATCGGACTGCGCGCGGCCTTGCTGCAAAAGGGGGTTGCATGAACGCCCATGACACTGCGACCGGCGAACCGACCGTGCTTGTGACCCGCGAAGGGCCAGTGCTGGTCGTCACGATCAACCGTCCGGCCCAGCGCAACGCGATCGACCGCGCGACGTCGCAGGCCATTGCGCAGGCGATGGACGAACTGGACGCCGACGCGGCGCTGAGCCTGGGTATCCTGACCGGCGCCGGTGACCACTTCTGCTCTGGCATGGACCTCAAGGCGTTTTTGCGCGGTGAGCGGGTCGAGCTCGACGGCCGCGGCCTGGCCGGTATTGTCGAGACGCCGCCACGCAAGCCGCTGATCGCCGCGGTCGAGGGTTATGCGCTGGCCGGCGGCTGCGAGATCGCGCTGGCCTGCGATCTGCTGGTGGCCGCCGATAACGCGCAGTTCGGTATTCCCGAGGTCAAGCGCGGCCTGATTGCCGGTTCGGGCGGACTGATCCGCCTGCCGCAGCGCATTCCGCGCCAGATCGCGCTCGAATACGCGCTGACCGGTGCCCTGATGCCGGCCGGCGAGGCGCGTCAATGGGGTCTTGTCAACCGGCTTACGGCGCCTGGCGGCGCGCTCGATGGGGCGCGTGCGCTGGCCCGGACCATCGCCGCCAATGGACCGATGGCGGTGCAGATGACCAAACGCGTGATGGCCGAGGCACCCGATTGGGCTCCCGGCGAGGTGTGGGCGCGCCAGCGTGATTTGCTCGAGCAGGTGATCCATTCGAATGACGCCCGCGAAGGTGCCTTGGCGTTCAGCGAGAAGCGCGCCCCGCGCTGGACCGGCAGCTGAGATATGGACCCCAGCGAGAATACCAACGCCGCCGGTTGGGCGGCCACCCCGTCGCGCGCCGTGCACCCGCTCGATCCCGACACCGCGCGGTTGCTGGCGCTGGCGCGCAAGGCGGCTTATCCCCCATTTGAAAACCTGTCGCCGACCGCGGCCCGTGCCGCCTACGCCGCCAGCTGGGATGCGATGCAATCGCCGGGCGGCGAAGTGGCGTCGGTGTCGGACATCGCGATCGCAGGGCCGGCCGGCGCATTGGCACTGCGCATGTACCGCGGTCTGGGCACCGAGCCGCAAACGCTCCTGCCCTGCCTGCTGTTCCTGCATGGCGGCGGCTGGGTGATCGGGGGCCTGGAGAGCCACGACCGGATGTGCCGGCGCCTGGCAACCGTGGCCCGCATCTGCGTCGTGGCGGTGGATTACCGGCTGGCGCCGGAGCATCCGTTTCCAGCGGCCCTGGATGACGCCGCGGCCGCGTGGCGCTGGGTGCATGCCCACGCGCGGGAACAGCGCATCGATCCGGCTGCGATCGGCGTGGGCGGAGACAGCGCGGGTGGCAACCTGGCTGCGGTGCTGGCCCTGATGGGGCGTGATGGTGCGCTGCCTGCAAGCCGGTACCAGGCGCTGATCTATCCGGCGCTGGACCTGACGGCCACGAGCGACTCCTACCGCAGCGTCACGTCAGACCTGCCCTTGACTGCGGCCACGATGCACTATTTCATCGAGCATTACGCGCCGCGCGTGGCCGATCGGCTCGATTGGCGCGCCTCGCCTTTGCGCGCCGGCTCGCTGGCGGACACGCCACCGGCCCTGGTCCTGACCGTCGCCCATGATCCGCTGTGCGACGAAGGACGTGCCTATGCGGCCCGGCTGGACCGCGACGGCGTACGCGTGGTGGCGCTGCATTGCAATGACCAGATGCATGGCCTGCTGAGTCAGGGCAAGCTGGTGCCTGCTGCCAACGTGTTGGCCGACCTTGTGTATGGCGTCATCGGTTTCGAACTGCATCGCCGACCCGGCACTGTCGCACAGCCGCGATCCGGCGCGCCCTGAAGCTGGTTTCCCCTTCGACATCGTCCCATTTTTTTTTGACCCATCCACCCAGGAGATAGATATGAGAGAAGCCGTCATCGTTTCGACTGCGCGCACCGGCATCGGCCGCGCCTACAAGGGCTCACTGAACAATACCAAGTCCCCCAGCATGCTGGGCCATGTGATCGCGCACGCCGTCCAGCGCGCGGGTGTGGAGGGCGGCGAAGTCGAAGACGTGGTGATCGGCACGGTGCTGACCTCGGGTACTGCCGGCATGAACCTTGCGCGCAATGCCGCGTTCGCGTCGGGATTGCCTGTGACGGCTTCCGGCCAGACCATGGACCGGCAATGCGCGTCCGGTCTGATGGCAGTCGCGACCGCCGCCAAGCAGGTGATGGTCGACGGCATGCAGGTCGTCGTCGCCGGTGGGCACGAGAACATCACTGCCGAGCAGAAACCCTATTTCGACGCAGTGATGGCCGCCAAGGACCCGAACGTCTCCGCCCATGTGGAGCATGCCTACATGCCGATGCTGCTGACAGCCGAGTTCGTCGCGAAGAAATACGCGATCAGCCGCGAGGCACAAGACCTGTATTCGCTGCAGTCGCAGCAGCGCACTGCGCTGGCACAGCAACAGGGTCGGTTCGATCAGGAAATCGTGCCGTTCACCACCCAGATGGCGGTAGCCGACAAGGCCACCGGTGTTGTGAGCTACCGCGATGTCACGCTCGAGCGCGACGAAGGCAACCGCGCCGACACCAGGATCGAGGGTCTGGTCTCGCTCAAGCCGGTGATCGAAGGCGGCCTTGTGACCGCCGGCAATGCCAGCCAGCTATCGGACGGCGCCAGCGCCTGCGTCGTGATGGACAGGGCGCTGGCCGAGCGCCGTGGTCTGACGCCGCTGGGTATCTACCGCGGCATGACGGTGGCCGGCTGCGCACCTGAAGAAATGGGCATCGGCCCCGTCTATGCGGTACCCAAGCTGCTCAAGCAGCATGGCCTGTCGGTCAAGGACATCGGCCTGTGGGAACTCAACGAGGCGTTTGCCTGCCAGGCGCTGTATTGTCGCGACCAGCTTGGCATTGATCCCGAGATCTACAACGTCAACGGTGGCGCGATCTCGATCGGCCACCCGTACGGCATGACCGGTGCGCGTCTGGTCGGGCATGCGCTGATCGAAGGCAAGCGCCGTGGCGCCCGGTTTGTCGTCGTCACGATGTGCGTGGGCGGCGGCATGGGCGCGGCCGGGTTGTTCGAAGTCGCCTGACCGAACGCCGGGCCGGCCGGATCGAGATCGAACCGGCCGGCTTCGACCGTCGTTTGCCGGCATCAGCCCAGGCCGCCCCAGATTCCGTTGATATCGGATTCGGCGGAACTCTCTACGTTGCGCAGCGCGACGGCGGTGCA
>JAYUQC010000039.1:0-16326 GCA_043759735.1 Rhodoferax sp. | reverse complement strand
GGTGCTGGAGAAGACGGCGATCGGTTTTTACCTGTCAGGGCATTTGTTCGATGAGGTGGAATCTGAAGTGCGCAAGTTTGCCAAGCTCGCGCTGGAAGACTTGATTGATTCGCGCGACACCCAGTTGCTCGCGGCCATCGTCAGTGACCTTCGGGTAATCAACGGCAACCGGGGCAAGGTCATCATTTTCAAGCTCGATGACAAGACCAAGATGCTGGAGGCGTCAGTCGACGAAAACCTTTACAACGCGAATCGCAACCTGCTCAAGGACGATGAGCTGGTAATTGTGCAGGGCACGCTGCAGCGCGCGTCAGAGCGTTTTGGCGAGCGCTTCAAGGTCACGCAGGTGTGGGATCTGGAATCTGCGCGCTGCAAGTTTGGCAAGTATTTGCGGGTTGCCGTGAATGGCACGGCACCAGACATATCGCGGCTGGTGCGCGACTTTCCGCCGCGCAAGGAGATGTCGGAGCAAGGCGAGTTCAGTCGCGGCCTGCCGGTTCGTTTGAGTTTTCGACGAAATGGTGCGGCTGCGGAAATTCACCTGGGCGAGGGGGCCAAATTCTTTCCGACAGATGCTGCATTGGCCAGCTGGACCGCGCAGGCCGACAGAGGCCTTGCGCAGGTGGTTTATGAATGAAATAGGCCGTTAGCCAGCGTATTACTTGCGTAAGTAGCTATTAATTTCATAGCAACTCTTTGGGCTTGAATTCGAGAATCATCGGTGTCGGTACTTTGCCGTCAACATCGCGCGGCATGGTTTCGGTGCGAATAATCGCCTTTATCACCGCGTCATCCCATGCCTTGTTGCCACTCGATTTGACCAGCCGCTGGCCGACGATGGTGCCGTCGGGCGTTGTGCGAACCTCCACTTCAGCGCTCGGGTTGCCGACGATGTCATCAGTGAAAAGCACGTTCGGTTTAACCTTGGCTCTGACTTTTCCGCCATAGCTCGCCGATGGCCCGCTTGATTTTTGGGCTGTGCCGGTCGCATTGGCGTCGCCCGTCGCGCCCAGTTGCGCGTTGAGCCGAGCCATGTTTTCCTGGCGCCGTTTTTCTGCGGACTCTGCCTGCTTTTGTTGCTGGAGCTTTTCCAGGTCTCTGGCGTCCTGCTTTGCTTCCGCCTGTTTGACGTCTTCTGCGGCTTTGCGCCTGGCGACTTCTTCCTTCGCCTTCAGCTCTTTTTCTTTTTTGGCTTGCAGTTCGGCCTTCTCCAGCTTGTCGCGCTCCGCCAGTTTTTTCTCGTCAAGCTCTTTCTGCTTCTCCACGAGCTTGCGCTTTTTCTCCTGCTCCAGGGCGATTTCCACGTCGGGCGTTGCCGGGCTTACCTTGGGCGGCTCGGGCGCAGGTTTGGGCTCTGGCGGCGTCGGAGCCGGTGGCGTCGGTGCGGGGGGCGGGGGTAGTTGCTCGACCGCGCGAGGCGCTGCCTGTTGCACAACGGTTGACCACAGCTCGGCTTCAAACGATGAGGCCTTGTCGGTGCGCTGCCAGTTGACGCCCCAGGTTAGTGCGCCAAGCAGCAGCAGGTGGGCGAGGATGGCCAGCATGAAAGCGCGCAGCGAGCGCTTTTCAGGCGGTGGCCCGAACTCGATGCCTTCGTTGCTGCCAAACAGAATGGACGTCATGGCGGCAGAACTTACTTGGCGCCGGTCTGCACCGACAAGCCGACCCGCGACACACCGGCCTTGTTCAGGTTGTCCATCACCTGCACGACGGTTTCGTACTTGATGGCCTGGTCAGCGCTGATCACGACGGGCACCGCCTGCGCGCCGGCTTTGACGGCTGGTTCCATCTTCACGATGTCTGCCGCCACATTGCGCACGCTGCTGGGCACCGAATCGGTCTTGAATTTGATCTGGACTTTTTCGTCCTTGCTGATCTGGATTTGCACCGGGTTTTGTGGCTGGCTGGGCGCCTTGCCGACTTTGGGCAGCGCAATCATGCTGGGCGTGATCAGGGGTGCGGTGACCATGAAGATGATCAGCAGCACCAGCATGACGTCGATGAACGGCACCATGTTGATTTCATTGATGGTGCGCCGACCGCGTCCGCGGGCCATGGTCGATGGCATGTTCGAACCCCCCCCTAGTCAGTGCCCGGATGCCGATTGCGCACCCACGTTGCGTTGCAGGATATTGGAGAACTCCTCGATGAAGGTTTCCATCCGGATCGCGATGCGGTCGATGTCGCGCGCAAACCGGTTGTACGCCACCACAGCGGGTATTGCGGCGAACAGGCCGATTGCGGTGGCGACCAGCGCTTCGGCAATGCCCGGGGCCACCGTCGCCAGCGTCACCTGTTGCAGGTTGGCCAGACCGGTGAACGCATGCATGATGCCCCACACCGTGCCAAACAGCCCGACGTAGGGTGATACCGAACCGACCGACGCCAGAAACGACAGGTTGGACTCGGCCTCGTCCATCTCGCGCTGGAAGCTGGCGCGCATTGCGCGCCGTGCGCCGTCCATCAGGCTGGCGGTATCGACAATACGCCGTTCGCGCAGCTTTTGGTATTCGCGCATGCCACTGGCAAAAATGCGCTCCATCGGACCGCATTGGCGGGCGTTTTTGGCTGCGGCGGCGAACAGGTCATTCAGGCTGGTGCCGGACCAGAACTCGCGCTCGAACGTCTCATTGAGTGATTTGACCTGCTTCAACGCAAACATCTTGCGAAAGATTGCGGCCCAGCTGGACACCGAAACCACCAGCAACAGCAACATGACAAGCTGAACCACGACGCTGGCCCCGAGCACCAGATGCAGTATCGACATGTCTTGGTTCATGAGAGGGCTTTCACAATCGATAAAGGAATGCGTGTGGGTTTGAAGCTATTGGCCAGCACCCAGCCGATGCGGATGGACGCCTCGCACAGGTGCTCGCCGCCCGGATCGGTACCGTGACGGGCCTGCTGCCCGATTGTCATGCAGGCGCGGCTGGCGTCGGTGTCTTCCCAATCGACCCATAGCGTCCAAGGAAAGACGCCGGCAGGGCTGAGCGCACGGACCGTCATGCGAGCAGTTCCTTGAGCCTGCCCACTGCCAGTTCCAGTTGCGCCATGGCGCTGGCGCTCGATAGCCGGATGAAATGTCCGGTCTGTGCCTGGCCGAAATCGCGCCCGGGCGTCACCGCCACATGTGCCTGTTGCATCAGGGCGAACGCCAGCTCCCAACTATCGGCCACGCCCAGCCGCGCGCAGGCCAGCGAACAATCCGCCCAGGCGTAGAAGGCGCCGTCGGGCATGACGGGCACCGTGAGCCCGATCGCGTTGAGCGCCGGCACCAGGTAGTCGCGGCGCGCTTGAAACGCATGGCGCCGGCGTTCGTATTCGGCGATGCTATCGGACTCGAAACAGGCCAGAGCCGCATGCTGGGCGATGGTGCTGGGACAGATGTACAGGTTTTGCGCCAGACGCTCGATCACCGGCACCAGCGGCTCGGGTGCGACCAGCCAGCCCAGCCGCCAGCCGGTCA
Source organism: Rhodoferax sp. (assembly GCA_043759735.1). GTDB lineage: Bacteria > Pseudomonadota > Gammaproteobacteria > Burkholderiales > Burkholderiaceae_C > CAISIP01. Next base: position 12,860 of record JAYUQC010000039.1, on the reverse strand, counting down.
TGCTGAAGTATTTGCTGAAGCTGTTGATGCTGATCACCGATTCGTCGATGGCCAGCGCACTGTGGCCAAACACCGGGTCGTAGCCCAAACCGAGATAGATCTCGTCTATCAGCGTCACGCCGCCGCGCCCGGCCACCAGCGCATGGATGCGCCGCAGTTCGTCCGGGTGGATCGATGTGCCGGTGGGGTTGGACGGCGAGGCCAGCAGCACCCCGCGGGTAACGCCCGGTTTCCAGTTCGCGGCCACACTGTCCGCGCTGAGTTGAAAGCGTTGCGCCGCCGTGGTGGGAATGAGTACCGCCCGGCCGTCGGCCGCATTGACGAACTGGCGGTTGCAGGGGTAACAGGGATCGGGCATCAGGATTTCGTCGCCCGATTCGATCAGCGCCAGGCAGGCCAGCTGCAACGCAGCCGAAGCCCCGGCGGTGACGACGATGCGCGAGGCCGGTATGTCAAGGCCAAAGCGGCTGCCGTACCAGTGGCTGATCCGCTCGCGCAGGGGCATTAGCCCAAGGGCTGGCGTGTACTGGGTGCGGCCGTCGCGGATGGCCCTGTCGGCCGCTTGTTGCACCAGCGTCGGCGCGGTGAAATCGGGCTCGCCGATGTTCAGGTAAACCATCGGCCGATCGGAATCTGCCGCCGTCCGCCCCAGATCGGCAGCGGCCTTGGCCATCTCCAGCACGTAGAACGGCTCGACCCGCCGGGCCCGGCTGGAGATCCGCAGTGCCTGATCCATCAGCTCGGGGTCTTGCGGCCCCGGTCGGCGCCAACCTCCGCGGCGCGCAGACCTGGCGCAATGCCGTTGAGCACGGCGTTCACATACTTGTGGCCATCGGTGCCGCCAAACTCCTTGGCCAGCTCGATGCATTCGTTGAGTACGACGCGCCAGGGGACGTCCATGCAGTGCTGCAATTCATACGTGCCGATCCACATCGTTGCGCGTTCGACCGGCGATATCTCGGCCATCGGTCGGTCGAGCAGTGGCAGTATCAATGCGTCGAGCGCGGCGGCATCGCGCACGCAGCCCTGCAAGAGCGCGTCGAAATGCATGCGGTCGCATTTGCCAAAGCCGGACAGATCGCGTGTGAACAGGTCGATCTCGTCAAGCGCGTTGCGCCCGATCAGGTGCTGATACAGACCCTGCAGCGCGAACTCGCGCGAGCGAGAACGCGCCGATTTGCTGCCCGCCTTGCGTGCTCCGGTGCTGGTCAGGCCGGTTCGGCTCTGTTTGGGCGGGCGGGCGCCCAAGGGAACCACCGTGTCGTCATTCATCCGATATCTTCCATCAGGTTGGCCATCTCCACCGCAACCCGTGCGGCGTCGCGACCTTTGTCAGTCTGGCGGGCGATTGCCTGTTCCATGTTCTCGGTTGTGAGGATCGCATTGGCCACCGGTATTTGGTAGTCCAGTGCAATGCGGCTCACACCGGCGCCCGACTCGTTGGCGACCAGCTCGAAGTGGTAGGTCTCGCCACGGATGATGCATCCCAATGCGATCAACGCGTCGTAATGGGCCGTTTCGGCCAGTGCCTGCAAGGCCACCGGCACCTCCAGCGCGCCGGGCACCTGCACCCGCACCATGTTGTCGTCGGCCACACCGAGTGCCCGCAACTCGTTTTCACAGGCCAGCGCCAGCGCATGGGTGACTGTTTCGTTAAAGCGTGCCTGGACCATGCCGATACGCAGCTTTTTGCCGCGCAGCCGCTTGTCGGAGGATTCCAGTTTTCCCTTGTCTGCGCCAAACATGACTGTTGTGTTCCTTGCTTTGCCGGTTGTTCAGTGGGTGATGTAGCCGGTGATCTCGAGCCCGTAGCCGGCCATGCTGGGCAGGCGGCGCGGATTGCCCAGCAACGCCATCTTGTGCACGCCGCAATCGCGCAATATCTGCGCGCCGATGCCATAGGTGCGCAGATCCATGCGGCCGCGCTCGGGGCCGTGGCTGGCGCGGGCGCTGCCTTCGAACTGGGCCAGCAGCTGATCGGCGCTCTCGCCGCAATTGAGCAGCACGGCAACGCCCTTGCCGAGCTGCGCCATGCGCGCCAGGCAAGCGTCCAGGCTCCAGGAATGCATGGCGCGATTGACCTCGAGCGCATCGAGCACCGACAGCGGCTCATGGACCCGGACCGGGACGGCATCGTCCTCGGCCCACTGTCCGCGCACCAGCGCCAGGTGCACACCGTGGCCGGGTTTGTCGCGAAACGCGTGCACGGTGAAACTTCCGTAAGCGGTATCGATGGTGCGGGTACCTATTTTTTCGAGCAGCGATTCGACCCGGCTGCGGTATTCGATCAGGCTGGCGATGGTGCCGATCTTGAGGCCATGTTCTGCTGCGAACAGCTGCAGGTCGGGCAGGCGCGCCATCGTGCCGTCGTCCTTCATGATCTCGCAGATCACCGCCGCAGGGCTGCATCCGGCCAACTGCGCCAGATCGCAACCGGCCTCGGTATGGCCGGCACGCATCAGCACGCCGCCGTCCACTGCCTGCAGCGGAAAGATGTGTCCCGGTTGCACCAGATCGTCGGATACCGCATCGGGCGCAACGGCTGCCTGCACCGTGCGTGCGCGGTCGGCGGCCGAAATGCCGGTGGTCACCCCTTCCGCGGCCTCGATGGACACGGTGAATGCGGTGCCTTTCTTGTCCCCATTGCGCGCCGCCATCGGCGCCAGCTGCAGGCGCGTGCAGCGTTCGCGGGTCAGGGTCAGGCAGATCAGGCCGCGGCCGAACCGGGCCATGAAGTTGATCGCCTGGGCGCTGACATGGTCGGCCGCGAGGATCAGGTCACCCTCGTTCTCGCGATCCTCCTCGTCGATCAGGATCACCATCCGGGCCGCGCGCAAATCGGCGATGATGTCTTCGACCGGGGAGATCGGTGCGGGAATGCGCCCGTTCATGCGCGCGCTCCTGCATTCGCAGGCATGGCATGCGTGCCCGCAGGCGTGCCCGCTGAATGGACGCCATCGCTGCCCAGCATGCGTTCCACATATCGAGCAATCAAATCGACCTCCAGATTCACCCGCGATCCGCTTACCAGCGATCCCAGGGCAGTGTTGTGCACGGTGTGCGGTATCAGGTTGATGTTGATCTCGCAGCCGCGTTCCGTGTCGCGCACCTGGTTCACCGTCAGGCTCACCCCGTTGACCGTGATCGATCCCTTGAACGCCATGAAGCGGGCCAGCGATGGCGCAGCGGCGATGCGCAACTCCCAGCTTTCCCCGACCGGAGCCAATGCCATGACGGTACCTACGCCGTCCACATGGCCGGCCACGATGTGGCCGCCGAGCCGGTCGTGCGCGCGCAGCGCCTTTTCCAGGTTGACGGGTCCGGGTGCGTCCAGGCCCGCCGTCTTGTCGAGTGATTCGGCCGATATGTCGACGCAAAAAGTCGACGCCGACCGATCGAACTGCGTGACCGTCATGCAGGCGCCGTTCAGCGCGATGCTGTCCCCCGGCGCCACATCGTCCAGATATCCCGGTGGGCAGTTGAGCGTCAGGTGTTTGCCGTGGGCCGACGAACTGCCCGCTGCCTGGGTGGCCGTGATGCGGCCAACGCCGGTGATGATTCCAGTGAACATGCCCGCATTTTAGTTGCGCCCAAGCGCACCGGCTGCGCAGTGGGGCGCGAGCCGGTCAAAAATCGGCCCGACCGGCTACCCGCGCCAGAATGCGCAGGTCCGGACCGAGCATCGTGGCAGACAGGAACTGCAGCCCGACGCTGCGCTCCAGCACGGCCAGCGGGCCGAACTCCGCCATCGGACGGCCCTGCCCGATCAGCCTGGGGGCGAGGTAGACCAGCAGCTCGTCGACCAGTCCCGCGCGCACCAGAGAACCGTTGAGCTTGTATCCTGCCTCCACATGCACCTCGTTCGTCTCGTTGCCGGCCAGGTCCGCCAGCATGGCCTGCAGGTCGACCTTCGATTCGGTGCCCGGCGCGCGACCGGGCAGCCGAAGTATCTGCGCCCCGCGTTCGCCCAGGGCCCGCGCTCGCACAGGGTCTGCGTCGGCCGCATAGATCGCCACACCGCGTTCGGCGTCGAACAACCGCGCCCGCACGGGCGTTTCAAGCCGGCTGTCCACGACGACCAGGCGAGGTTGTCGGCGCGGCGTCCCGAGCCGCACATCCAGGCGGGGATCATCGTCACGCACCGTGCCGACGCCGGTCAGGATCACGCAGGCCCGGGCGCGCCAGGCATGGCCATCGGCGCGCGCCGGCGGCGACGTGATCCACTGGCTTTGACCGTTGTCCAACGCGGTTGTACCGTCAAGGGATGCGGCCACCTTGAGCCGCACCCATGGCATGTTGCGCAGCATCCGGCTGAAAAACCCGATATTGAGTTCACGTGACGCGTTGGCGCCGGGACCGACCGTCACCGTGATGCCCGCAGCCCGCAGCCGGGCGATCCCCTGACCGCCCACCGTCGGGTTCGGGTCCGCGACGCTGGCGACGACCCGCTGCACCCCCGCTGCGATCAGGGCGTCGCAGCACGGCCCGGTCCGACCCTGGTGCGAGCAGGGCTCCAGCGTGACATAGGCCGTGGCTCCACCGGTCGCCTTGCCGCGTGCCCGTGCATCGCGCAGCGCCATCACCTCGGCATGCGGGCCGCCAATCGCCTGGGTGTGTCCCTGGCCAAGCAGGTCGCCATCGGCGCCGATCAGCACGCAGCCAACCCGAGGATTCGGTTCGCACAGGCCAACGGCAAGCGCCGCCTGGTCCAGCGCCTGCTGGATGCGTCGCTCGTCGGTCAGGGCCAGGTCGTCCATGGGCCAGAGCGTAATCGAGATCGGGCGGCACGCGTTGGTGGTTTGAGCCGCACGCGCTAATGCGGTAGCCTGTACGGGGGCAGGGGATAGGCGGGGTAGGGGTATTTCTGCCAGCGGGCCTCGGGCATCAGGTATGCGGCGACTCCGTTCGGAGTCGGCGAGCGCACCGGGTAGATGCGACCGGTGATCCAGATCGGGTCGTTGCCCAGGTTGCGCGGCACACCTGGCTTGAGATAGGCCAGCACCATCTGGTTGGCGGGAGGCAGTGGCCGGCGATCACCATCGCTGTGGTAGGGCACCAGCACAATGGTGCTGGACAGACCCTGGCCGGAATCGATCATCACGGGAAAACCGGCCAGGCGTACCGGCGCGTCGTCGGTGAACGTCACCGTGGGCGCAGCCTCCCAGGCGCGGCTCAGCCGGGCGCGGGCCTCGACCGCACGCGGGTCGTTGCGCTGCAATTCGTGTGCGTCATGCTGGCGCAAGATCGCCTGGGCGTCCCAGCCCGCCGGCGCCAGCGCGTCCCACCGGATAGCACGCACACCGGCAGGCGGTTTGGGAACCGACAGCAACTTGGCCTGTTCCACACGGGCCCGCCACCGGGCAGCCGGGTCGTCGCTGGGTTGCGCCGCCCCGCTGCGGCCAGCGGCGCCCAGCAACGCGGACGCCAGGACCAGGATTGTCAAGAGCCGCGCACGTTCCACGTATCCTCCGCGATAGGTCATTCGACAGGCCTATTCTGGGCGGTTGTCAGGCACGCCCAATGCCGTCTGGCGGCCCATTCCGACCGCCCGTCACCCGGACCGCCAAAAACGCGCCGGAGCGGGTTAGTCTGTGGGCCATGAAGTCACGACCGTTCCTGCAGCGAGGTTTTACGATCATCGAATTGCTGATTGTCGTGATGATCGGCGGCGTTTTGGCGCTGATCGCGGTGCCGTCCATGCGCGGCATGCTCAACACCACCCGACAGTCCTCGGCGCTGGGTCTGATCGTCAGTGATCTGAATCTGGCGCGGGGCGAAGCGATCAAACGCAATGCGAGGGTTGTGGCGTGCGTGCGCAATGTGGCGGGGACCGATTGCGGTGCCGGGCTCGACTGGCGTGCAGGTTGGGTCGTATGCATCGCTGTCGCCGGAGCCGACACCTGCGCAGCCGCTACCGCTACCGATCCGAACCCGCTGGTCGTTCGCCCGGCGCTCGATCCGAACCTGGCCCTGGCCGGTTCTGCGACGGCCATTCGATTCAACCCCAACAGTTCGGCGGTAGCGGCTAGTTTGACATTGACGCTGAACGGCGGATCAACCCGTACCGTCGCGGTTGCCGCGACCGGCAATATCTCGAAGTAGGGCAAGGAGTCGACATGCTGTACGGTCCTGATGCGAAAGCAAGCCGAGGTGGATGCGGCGTAGGTCAGCGTGGCTTCTCGATGATCGAGGTGCTGGTCACCTTGCTCATCGTTTCTCTGGCGCTGCTGGGAACTGCCGGCTTGCAGGCCTATTCGATGCGCCTGAACCAGGGTGGTCAGTTCAGAACCCAGGCGGTGTTCTTGGTCGCGGACCTGGCAGAACGCATGGAGGCGAACAAGGCGGCGGCGGTGGCAGGCACCTATGTAACAGCAACATCCAGTGTCCCGGTTGTGATGGGTACCAACTGTGCGGCTGTGCCTTGCACAGCCGGCGACCTGGCCCTGTTCGACCTGTCGCAATGGCAGACTGCGGTGGCTGCGGCATTGCCGCAGAGTTCCTGGACCGTGCTGCAGCCCACCGCTGGCGCTACGTCGGTCTACACCATCCGCGTGAGCTGGGTGGACCGGATGGTCGACACCACGAACGCCGCATTCGATGCCACTTCGGACGTGGGCAGCAATGCAACCGGGACCGGCGAGCGGTTTTTCTACACAGCCACCCGCACCATTCTCAATTGACGCCATGACCAAGACTCAACCTGGATCGTCCGGCGCGCGTAGCGTGCCCCGGCAGCGGCAAGCTGGCTTCACGCTGATCGAGATGCTCATTGCCATCACGATCGGCTTGGGCATTCTGGCCGGCCTGGTGGGGGTGTTGGCGTCGAACGCGGGCAATTCGCGCAGCAACGAGCGCACTTCCGAACTGATGACCAATGGGCGCTATGCCCTGAATGCGATGAAGCAGGAGTTGCGCGAGGCCGGTTTTCGGGCCTACACATGGGACTTTCCGGGAACGCCGGGCCCCTGGACCGCCCCTGCCGATGCAACAGGCTGTTATGGCGCCGAAGCCGGGGCCACCGCGGGCGCGTTTGTCTCCAACATCGTGCAGGGCGTTTGGGGCGGCGACAACGCCAACCCTTTCGCCGGCAGCTGCATCCCTGCCGCAAGCTACTCCAATGGCGATGATGTGCTGGTGATACGCCGCCTGGCGGTCACACCGAGCGCCGTATTGGCGGCCGACACGGTGTACTTTCACACCACCTATGAACGCGGACAGCTGTTTCGGGCCACCGGCGGGGCACCGGTGCCGCCCGACTTCGGTGCGTCCAGGCCGCTGGCCAGTTTCGAGGTGCAGGTGTATGTGTACTACATCAGCCCGTTCACGGTTTCAGCTGCCGAAGTGCCACGGGTGCCGGCCCTGGTCCGGATGGGTTTGCGCGCCGATGGAACCATGGCGCGCGAACTGGTCGCCAGCGGCATCGAGCATATGCAGGTCCAGTATGGTCAGTTCACTGACCCCAACACCCAGTATGTCGATACCTTGCCAGGCAGTTCGTCCGATCCCCTGGCCACGGCATGGACGGATGTCAATTCCGCGCGTATCTGGCTGCTGGCGCGTAACGCCACGCCGGAGCCTGGTTACGCCAATACCAACACGTATGCCATGGGCAATCAGAACTATGTTGTCAACGACAACTTCCGCCGCCAGTTGTTTTCCACCGTCGTCCAACTGCGTAACTGAGGATGATCACCATGCGCCGACGCATACTCGCTTCAACACCACGCGGCCAGCGCGGCGCCACCCTGGTCATTGCCTTGTTGGTGCTGGTGCTGATCATGATGATCGGCATCACTGCGGTGAGTACCTCGGACACGCAGTTCAAGCTGGCCGGCAACCTGCAGTTTGAGGACAGTGCCTTGAACAATGCCGAGACCGCGATGAGCACGGCCGAGAGATGGTTGTCCACCGGCACGAATTTCCGCAACGCTGCGTTCACGGGCATCGATCCGGCGACGAATCCCGACCCGGGATCGGATGTGGCGACGCCCGAACTGTTGCCGCGCACGACGGTCGATGCGATTCGCGCCGCCCGTGTCAACCGGCCGTTTTCAATAACCTGGGCCGACACCAACTCCGCCGCTGCTGGCGGAAATACGGCCCAGCGTTACACCATCGAACTGATGTCGCTCAACAGCCGCCTGCAGGGTTCCAGCCAGGTCGTCGGCGGGCGCGCCAGCAGCGGTTGCAACCAGGTCAACACCTATTTGATCACCGGCCGGGGCATCAGCGCCCGCGGTGCAACCAAGTTCGTGCAGTCCTACTACAGCGTGCTCAGTTGCCCAGCCTGATCGAGGTACACCATGACCAAATCCTTCTTGAAACCTGCCGCAATAGCGACCTTTGCCCTGGTGATTGCCATGGTGATCGCCTACCGGGTTGTGCTGGCGCTGGCCGCCTTCAATCCGGCGGCGCAACCCATCGGGTATGTCGCGCAGGACGAAATGACCAACTTCAACCTCAAGTCTGGCAACGAGGTGCTGTTCCGCGGCCAGTACGAGCGCGAGTTCTGGAGCGGTACCTTGCTGGCCTACCGGGCCAGCGACAACGGAGACTTGACCGGTGGAACGTCCTGGTGGGCGCAGGACGCCGGCGAGTTTGTCAGCGCGCAGAACTTCGACACCGGACGCCTGATTGCCACCATGAAGGATGACGGCAGCAAGGTCGCGTTTCGCCTTGCCGATCTCTCCACCGCACAGCAGGCCTTTTTTGGCGGCGGTAATGCGGTGCTGGCCGGGCAGGAGATCAATTTCCTGCGCGGCGAGCGCAGCAACGAAAAGCCGGCCGCTGGCAAGACCATGCGCCAGCGCGTGTCGGTGATGGGCGATATCGTCCATTCGCGTCCCTATTTCGTCGCCGACGCCACCAACCCGACCGTGTTCGCGGGCGCCAACGATGGCATGCTGCACGCTGTCAACGCGGCCAACGACGCCGGTGGTGGCGGCAGGGAACGCTGGGCCTATGTGCCGTCTATGTTGTTGCCCAAGATGCGCCAGCTGACGTTGGATCCGTATGTGCACGACTACTATGTCGACGGCCAGATCAATGTGGCCAGCATTTTGGCGGGCACCAAGCGCGTGCTGGTCGGTGCCCTGGGCGCGGGCGGCAAGGGCCTGTACGCGCTGAACATCACCGGTAGCGCCGGATTGACGGCGGCCACCGAGGCCGACGTGGCAGCCAAGGTGATGTGGGAGATAGCGCCAACCAAGCTCAATTACGCCAACCCCGCGACGACCAATGCATACATCAATCTTGGCTACACCTACGGCACGGTCAACATCGCCAAGGTGAATGTGAGCGGCACCGCTGTCGATGCCGTCATTGTCGGCAATGGTTACAACGACGGTGTCGGGAGTTACGCAGGGTGTACCCACGCAACGCCCAACTATGTCAATTGCGGCGGCAACTACGCCGCCTATCTGTACATCATCAACGCCAATACCGGTGAGCTGATTCAGGCCATCAAGGCGGGGACCGACGGTACCTCGCTCAGTCCAAACGGCTTGTGGACGCCGGCTGCGCTCGATACCGATGGCGACGGCGTGGTCGACCGCATCTACGCGGGAGATCTGGACGGAACCATGTGGAAATTCAATCTGGCGACCGGCGTGACGACCGCTTTGCTGACCACGTCACCTGCACAGCCGATCACCGCCACGCCGGGCGTGGCCGTGCATCCGTCGGGTGGCTTCATGGTGACGTTTGGAACCGGCAAGATGCTCGCGCCCGCCGACCAGATAGATGCAACGGTGCACTATGCGTATGGCGTGTGGGACGGAGCGCCTGCGGCCAATGCCGTGCTGCTGAACCAGACCATCACCGAGCGGCAGTATGTGTTGGGTGGCGTGACGACGCGTGTTCGCCGTGTAACGTCCAACCAGCCCGATTGGACCAGCGGCGCCACCAATCACAAGGGATGGCGCGCGGCATTGCCGGCAGGTGAGCGGGTGATCGGTGAAGGCAGCTTTATCGAGAATGCGCGCTTCTATTTCACCGCCTTCAACCCGACCATCGCCAATACCATTCCCGGTACGTCGTCGATCGTGGATGGCGAAGCCTGGTTGATGGAACTCGACTACCTGACCGGTGGCACCAAGAACCTTCCGTTCCTGGACCTGAGCGCTAACGTCCAGCTCAATAACGATGACCGGATCAAGTACATCGCCACCGATACGATTCCGACCGGTTCGGTGGCGGGGGATCCGATTTTGACGACCGATGGCATTGCCGTTGGCAAGTTCATCTCGATCGGCTTGCTGTCGCAGCCGATCCTGGTGCAGTTGACGACGCTCAACGACACATTCTTCAATCAGAATCCGGACATCATCGTGCCGATTCCGAACCTCGATCGCGGCGTTGAAGGCGGGCACTTCGACGTCGAGATCTACTATGGGCCGCGCGCCAGTGCGGCTGCGGCGACCGCCACCATCACCGTGGGCACGGCCGGGCAGACCGCGCCATTCCCGGCGACGCTGGGCGCGATTTCCGTCAACGGGGTCGTGGTGGTGCCGGCGCTCACGGTGGCCGAAATCACCAATGGCATCGCCACGTCAACCAATGCCGAAGCCATCCGCAGCAGGGTTGGCAACGGATTTACCGCCACCCGCGCGGCCAGCGTTATCACGATCACGGCACCTGTGGGCACCAATTTCAACGGCATGACGGTCGACATTGCCAACGGTACGTCGCAAGCCTTGGTGCCGGCCGTCAGCTCGCCAGGGACCGGGCCCGCGCCCGGAAGCCTCGTGATCGCCGACGTGGAACGCAACCGCACCGATGTGTCGATCCAATGCGGCGGAACCTATGTGACGGGCGCGCCTGGCGACATCACATCGTTGAACACCACAAACGGCGCCAGCCGGTTGGATAATCTTTTCGACAAGATCAACGGGTTCACCGTCAATGGCTACACGACGAGCTGCAGCAAGATTGGCTCGCCAACCGGTTCCTTGTCCTGCTCGATTGCCGCTCCGATCGGCGCGTCGGCATGCACCAGCTTTACGTTGCGCCGCATGACTGCCGGGGCGACCAATAGCGGCCCGACCGGCGGCACCAATCCCGTGATTACCACGCCAGCATCCGGTTGGACCAACCTCAGGCCGGCGCTGACCACGACCGCATTCAGCGGTGCGGCGGACGCGACGGTGTCGGGCAACACCTGCAACAACGGCACGTTCCGGTGCACCTTCAGGGAGCACGACCATGAGTACGACGACATCTTCGACCGCACGGGCGTAAACTTTCTGAACGCGAGCAATGTCAACTTCAACCTGGCGCTTGCCGTTCCGTCGACGGCGACCCCGTTCAAGGTGCTGGCCCAGAACCAGTATCTGAGTCCGGCTGCCCGGCTGCACATTGGCAACGCCGGCTATCTGTTCAACTTCGATGTGGGCTATATTCCACTGCGCACCTACCAGACCACCAGCACGCTCGAGCTGGCCACGGTAACCACCTACACCCGCGCGACGATCGGCAGCCTGGCCATCAATCTGCCGCCCGATGCGTTCAACAACCGGGATTGGTGGCAAGGTGCGAACGGATTGCCGGTCGACCTGCGCGATGGACTGCACCCGACGGAATACCGGTGCGTCGTGGCCAGCGCGTCTGCCACGCTGGATGGCAACATGTACCAGCCGGTCATCCCGCCGTCAACGGTAACGGCTACCGGCAACGGTACACGGGGATACTCCGCCACCACGACCCAGCTTACCGCGACCGGGGTGCGTCATAACGGGGCGATCACGCTGCAAATCATCCGGGCGGATACGCCGAACTCGGCCATCGAGTTGAGCGTGCCCGGTCGCCCCGAGTACGGCTGGCGTGTGACGGCGGCCAACTTCTCGACCTATGTGCTGGCCGAATACAGCATGTTTCATCACACCAAGCATCTGGGTGTCTGCTACGGCGAAGCAGGTTGGACCAAGAGCCCGCCGGTTGATACCCGGGTCTGCGGAACCGTTGATTCGACCACCACGAAAAGGTGCGCCGTTGCGCTGGACCCGGGCACTGCCACCGATCCGAAAATCGGTAACATCGGCGGTGGAAGCGCGGTGCAGTCGATCACCACGACCGTGGTGGGCAATGTCACCACCACCGATATCGTGTTTGCCAGTGGCTTGACCGCGCGCATTGTCCGGACTACGAACGCCGATGGGTCGATCACGATCGCAACCACCGATACCGACGGCACGACGACAACCGAGAGGCGCGCCAACAAGGCGGGCTCGGTGAAGACCGGGGGCGACGAGCGCGGCCTGCAGGCGCGAACGGGGCGCATCTCCTGGCGTGAGCTGATTGCGCCTTGACGGCCAGTGGGCGGGTGCGGATGGATGCCGGGGTCCGGCAGTGATTGCGACTCGAGAAAATAAGGCTTTGCCGTGAACAAGACCAGACGCCCTGCGGGCTTTACCTTGATCGAATTGATGATCGTGGTTGCGATTATTGGCATCCTGGCCGCGATCGCCCTGCCCAGTTACCGCAGCTACATCATTCGAGCGGCCCGGGTGGAAACGCAAACCGAGTTGCTGGAACTGGCCAGCCTGCAGGAGAAGATTTTCCTCAATTCGAACGCCTATTCGTTCAGCGTCATGGCGGCGTACAACGGCACCGCTGCCGGTGGGCTGGGGCGTACCTCCGGGCGCAGCAAGGACGGGCGCTACAACATTGCCTTGGTCGACGGCTGTACCACCCTGGTAGCGGCCACCGCGTCCGGGCAGACTTTCGTGTTGGCGGCAACCCCGGTCGCAGGGACCACCCAGGTCGGCGATGGCACGCTGTGCGTCAACGAGAGTGGGCGACGCCTGTGGGGCACGGCAACCTGGTAATACGCGTGCCGGGGTGGCCGGGAGCGGGTCCCGCGT
>JAYUQC010000038.1:0-5611 GCA_043759735.1 Rhodoferax sp. | reverse complement strand
ACCGTTGATCAACACCGTCCAAACCTGACTGCCATGCCACGCACCGTCACCATTGCCGCCGCGCAAATGGGCCCCATTGCCCGCTCGGACTCCCGCTCGCACGTCGTGCGCCGACTGATCGACATGCTGCGACAGGCGGCATCGTTGGGCGCGCAAGTGGTGGCTTTTCCAGAGGCGGCGCTGACCGCCTTTTTTCCACACTGGTGGATCGATGACGAAGCCGAGCTCGATTCCTGGTTCGAGCGCGAAATGCCCGGGCCCGACACCGTTGCGCTGTTCGAAGAGGCGCACCGGCTCGGGATCGGCTTTCACCTGGGATATTGCGAACTCGATACCAGCGGCGGACGCAAGCGCCGTTTCAACAGCGCCATCCTGGTCGACCCGTCAGGCCAGATCATCGGCAAGTACCGCAAGATCCACCTTCCGGGTCACTCCGAACATCGCCCCGGCACGCCGTTCCAGAACCTGGAAAAACGTTTCTTCGAGGTTGGCGATCTGGGCTTTGGCGCCTGGCGCGCCTGGGGCGGCGTCGCCGGCATGATGATCTGCAACGACAGGCGCTGGCCCGAGGCCTACCGGGTACTGGGCCTGCAGTCGGTCGACATGGTCTTTTGCGGCTACAACACCCCGGTGCACCACCCTGGCGCACCGGACCATGACCGGCTGGGTCAGTTTCACAATGAGCTGTGCATGCAGTCGGGCGCCTACCAGAACAGCACCTGGGTCATCGGTATCGCCAAGGCGGGTGTCGAGGAAGGTGTGGACATGATCGCCGGCAGTTGCATCATTGCGCCCACCGGCGAGATCATGGCGCGCAGCAGCGGCAACGGCGACGAGGTGATCGTGGCCCGTTGCGACCTCGATCTCGGGCAGTCCTATCGCAACACCACGTTCAACTTCGCTCTGCATCGCCGACCGGAACACTATGCCATGATCGTTGAACGCGCTGGGGCACAGGCTCCATCATGATGTTCCCGGTTTGTCGTTCGACTTGCTCCAGTCCAGGTTGGCTCCGGGTGCACGTCACGGCCCTGTCTTTGATGGAGACCAGCCCGCGTGCATAGGCTGCCGGGCCGGTCCCAAGGCAAAACCCGCAGGGCGTGGCACGCAGCATGAAAGTAGGCCAATGAGCTGGGTCCACACCATCAAATTCAAGATCGTCGCGCTGGCGGTGGCAACCGGCGTGTTATCCGCCGTTGGCACGGCCCAGTTGCTGCTGCGAACCACCCAGGCGGAGATCGAGCGCCTGTTGCTCGACAGCGGCGCGGCCAACCAGCAGAGCAATGCAGCACTGATGGCCAACAAGCTCAATCTGCTGCATGCCACGCTGGCGGCCATCACGCGCAAGACCCGGCCGGAACTGTGGCGCGACCATGCCGCCTTGTCGCGCTATCTGGAGGACAAGCCCGCCGCCCATGCGCTGTTCGACATCGTGATCGCAGCCGATGCGGGCGGGAAAGTGGTCGTCAGGCTGGTGCGCGGAAAACCGACGACGGATCTGCCCGAGATTGCGGACCGGCCCTATTTTCAAAAGGCCATGCGAACGGACCAGATCGTGATGTCCGAGCCGATCGTCGGTCGCGCCAGCAAGACGCCGTTGGTATTGCTGGCCATGGCGGCACCACCCCGGGACGGACAAGCCACCGGCATTATTGCCGGGTCTCTGTCGCTCGGATCGACCAGCCTGTTGTCCGACCTCGGCCAGGGCGACGGCCGAGATGGCTCTCGCACAATCGTGATGAGCCGGTCCGGTCTGCTGCTGGCGCATCCCGATCCCGAACGGGTGATGGGCAAGGCCGCCGATGAGCCCGGTCTGTCGGAGGTATTCAAGCGCTGGCGCGACTCCGGCAGCCCGATCGATACCGACGGCTCGGCCACCCTGTCGGGCGACTATCTTATTTCAATGGCCGGCATTGCAGTGTCCGATTGGGTGCTGGTGCGCTTGACGCCCAAGTCAATCGCCCTGCAGCCGTTGCGCGCGGCCCAGCGTACGGCATGGCTATCTGCCGCCGGGGTAGGTCTGAGCGCGGCACTGCTGGCCGGCCTGGTCGGCTGGTTCCTGACCCGTCCGATCACCCGACTGCGCGCGCGCGCCGATGCCGTGCTGCGCGCCGATAGCGGTCCGGCCGGTCCCTGGCCGACCGACAGTGGCGAACTGGGAGACCTGGCCCGTGCGTTCCAGCAGGTCGAGGAGCAGCGCGAGCGCCGCCAGGGCGAAACCCAGGCCTTGCTGCAGCAACTCGAGGCGGTGATGGACCATGCCCAGATTGGCATAGCGCTGACACGCAACGGAAACTTCGAACTGGTCAGCCAGCATTTCCGCGAAACCTTTGGCCGGGAAAAAAGCGAAATGGAGGGCCAATCGACACGCATCATCTACGCCAGCGACGAGGCGTATGCGGCGTTGGCCGCGCGCGCGCGCCCGCAGTTCATGGAGCAGGGTTTCTTCGACGGTGAGGTCGAGCTGATGCGCAAGTCGGGCGACATCTTCTGGGCGCACATGCGCGGGCGCGCGGTCGTCGCTGGCGATTTGTCCAAAGGCACGATCTGGACCTTCGAGGATGTCACCGATGTGCGCTCCCAGCGCGAAAAGCTCACCTGGAGTTCGAGCCACGACGCACTGACGGGCCTGGCCAATCGGCCCGCCTTCGACACCCTGCTGGTAGACACAACCGCGCTGGCCGCCACGACACCATTTTGCGCGATGTTCATCGATCTGGACCATTTCAAGCAGGTCAACGACACCGGCGGCCACGCCGCCGGAGACGCGGTGCTGCGCGATATTGCCAAGGCCCTGGTCAGTCAGGTGCGCAAATCCGACACGGTAGCGCGTCTGGGCGGCGACGAATTTGCAATCGTGCTCAGCGAATGCCCGCTCGACCACGCGCGCACGATCGCCGAGAAGATCCGCGTTGCGGTTGTCGACTACCGCCTCGAGTGGGAGGGCAATACATTCAGTGTGGGTGCCAGCATCGGCCTGGTGCGCGTGGACGCGGGTTTCGAGACCGCCAAGGACGTGCTTGCGGCGGCCGACAGCGCTTGTTACGCAGCCAAGCATCGAGGCCGCAACTGCGTGGTGGCGTACGGAGACTGAACTGCTGCCAGGAGCGCGGCGACGGCACGCACAAGAAGCCCGTCGTCCAAGCGTACGGTCAGCCTCGGCCCCGCGCTGTGATGGCCGGTGGTCGATACGCATCCCGGCAATGGGCGATGAATGCCTGCGTGGCCCTGCCCAGCGACTTGTTGCGATGCACGGCCATTGCCAGCCGTCGTTCGGCGCTGGGAAGCCGCGTGCGCAACTCCACCAACCAGCCAGCCTCCAGTGCCTGCGCCACTGCATGCCGTGACAGGCAGCCCAGACCGGTGCCCGCAGCCACCAGCCGCTTGATGGCCTCGGTGCTGCCCAGCTCGAACCCGACCTGTTGCCGGTCCAGGTGCTCGAGCAGCCAGGTGTCGGTCGCCTGGCGCGTGCCGGAGCCGTGTTCGCGCAGGATCCAGGTGGCCTGGGACAACTGTCGCACGGTGACCTTGCGCCCGGTCAGCGGGTGCTGCGGCGCGGCGACGATGACCAGTTCGTCGCGCAGCCAGGCTTGCACCACCAGGTCTGGATGGGTCTGCAGGCCCTCGATGAAACCGACGTCGACATCGAAGCCGGCCACTGCCGCAATCACATCGCTGGTGTTGGCGATGCGCAGGCGTAACTGGCTCTGCGGCTGGTCGCGTGTCCAGCTGGCGACCAGCTCGGGCAACAGGTACTCGCCAATAGTAAAGCTCGCCGCCACCCGCAGCGGCACAGCGTGTGCGTCGGAGAACAGCGACTCCAGCTCCGTCGCCTGCTCCAGCAGCGCTCGGGCGCGCGGCAACAGCGCGTGACCGTTCTCGTTCAGTATCAGGCCACGCCCGACCCGATCGAACAATTTGCCATCCAGCACCCGCTCCAGTTCCGCCAACGCGGCACTGGCAGCCGACTGGGAACGCGCAATGCGCCCGGCGGCGGCGCGGGTCGAGCCGGCGCGTGCGGTGGCGACGAACACCTCCAGCTGGCGCAGGTTCAGGCGCAGGCGCTGATCTGTTTTATCGATCATTGTGAATCAGATTATCCGTTTTTTCTTTTGAGCGTTGCTGGTTACCATGGTCCGTCTTGCGCGGCTGCCATGCGCTGGCGACCCATACACCACACAGATCCGGAGTCCACCCCGCCATGTTCAAGCTCCTGTCGGACGAACCGGTGCACAACCCGCTGGCGCGCGCATCGCACGGCAGCTCCGACGTCAAGTGCACCACCTGCTACATGTGCGCCTGTCGCTGCGGCATCCGTGTGCATTTGCGCGAGGGCGAGAACGGCCCCGAGGTGCGCTACATCGACGGCAACCCCGAACATCCGCTGAACAAGGGCGTGATCTGCGCCAAGGGATCGTCGGGCATCATGAAGCAGGTGTCGCCGGCGCGGCTGACGCAGCCGCTGCTGCGCAAGGCCGGCAGCGAACGCGGGGCAGGCGAATTCGAGAGCATCTCGTGGGATCGCGCCTATGCCATCCTGACCGAACGCCTGGGCAAGATCCGCGCGACCGACCCGAAGAAGTTTGCGCTGTTCACCGGGCGTGATCAGATGCAGGCGCTGACCGGACTCTTCGCGCGCCAGTTCGGCACCCCCAATTACGCGGCGCACGGGGGCCTGTGCTCGGTCAACATGGCCGCCGGCATGATCTACACCATCGGCGGCAGCTTCTGGGAGTTCGGCGGCCCCGACCTCGACCACGCCAAACTGTTCGTGATGATCGGCACCGCCGAAGACCACCACAGCAACCCGATGAAGATCGCGCTGTCGAAATTCAAGCGCAGCGGCGGGCGCTTCATCTCGATCAACCCGGTGCGCACCGGCTACTCGGCGATTGCCGATGAGTGGATCCCGATCAAGCCGGGCACCGACGGCGCGCTGTTCATGGCGCTGCTGCACGAAGTCATCGCCAACGACCAGATCGACCACGCGTTTTTGAAAAGAAATACCAACGCGCCGCAACTGGTGGTGCTCGATCAAGGCGAGCGCGAAGGCCTGTTCGCGTTTGACCCGGCGGCCGGCCCGCCCGGTGATGGCCGCAACCCGCACAACAAGCTGGTGTTCGACAAGGCCAGCAACAGCATCAAAGCCGCCTACCCCCAAGGCATAGAGGAGGGCTGCGACCCGGCGCTCGAAGGCCCGCTTGGTGGTCACTACACGCTGGCGGATGGCACCAAAGTTCTACCCTCATTCCAACTGCTGCGGGATCGCGTCAAAACCTGCACCCCCGAATGGGCCGCCGCCATCACCGGCATTCCCGCTGCGCGCATCAAATCCTTAGCCCGCGAGCTCGGCGACACCGCCTTCAAGCAAGCCTTCGAGTTGCCGATCCCCTGGACCGACGCCTGGGGCAAGGAACACCAGACCACGCAAGGGCGGCCAGTGGCGTTTCACGCCATGCGTGGCCTGGCAGCACACTCCAACGGTTTTCAAACCGTGCGTGCCTTGGCCATCTTGATGAGCCTGCTCGGCACCATCGACCGGCCCGGCGGCTTCCG
The DNA here is from genome assembly GCA_043759735.1 of Rhodoferax sp. GTDB lineage: Bacteria > Pseudomonadota > Gammaproteobacteria > Burkholderiales > Burkholderiaceae_C > CAISIP01. The sequence continues at coordinate 55 of JAYUQC010000038.1, read as the reverse complement.
CCACAAGGCACCCTACCCGCGCCACATCGTGCCCAACTACCGCGCCTTCAATGAC
>JAYUQC010000037.1:0-16341 GCA_043759735.1 Rhodoferax sp. | reverse complement strand
TGGCATTCCGCACCAGTTCGTGATGGTGCCGATGAAGGCGCCCGTGCTGGTTGGGTATGTTCTGATGGGCTTTCCGATCAACCAGAAGCTGGTAGATGACATGCGGGCGATCTCCGACATGCACCTGGCGCTGATCAGCGACGTTGGCAAAGACAAGGGCCGCGTGGTCGTCACGACCCTGTCGCCCGAGGCCTTGCAGACGCTGAAGGATCACCAGGGCGACGTGGTGGAGCTGGCCGACCATGGTGACCTGCTGGTTGCGCGCAGTGTCAAGCTCGATACCGGCAGTTCGGGCAGTGTGCGTACCTTGCTGCTGCGTTCGCTCAACGAGGTGGTGGCGCCGTTTCGCCAGGCCCAGGTGGCACTGGCCTGGATCACGGCGATGGGCGTGGTGCTGTTTGGCATCGGCAGCATATTTGCAGCGCGTCGCGTAACCACGCCGCTGCGCTCGCTGGTCGATGCGACCCGGCGCCTGGGCTTGGGGCAGTACGACGTGCCGATGGAGCACATGGACCGGCATGACGAAATCGGCGGCCTGGCCAAGGCCTTCGACCAGATGCGCATCAACATTGGCGCCCAGCAGGCCGAGATCCGCACCCTGGCCTACTGGGACCGTCTGACCGGCCTGCCCAACCGGGCGCGCTTTCGCGAGGCGCTGCAAAGCGAGATCGACAGCCAGGGAGCCGTTGCGGAAATGGGCCGCGGCAACATTGCGGTGGTGATGCTCGACATCGACCGTTTCAAACATGTCAATGATGTACTGGGCTACTCGTTTGGCGACATGCTGCTGATGGCGGTGGCCAAGCGTCTGACCCAGCAGGACCTGCGCACCGGGGATATGGTGGCCCGGCTCGGTGGCGACGAATTCGCGGTGTTGCTCACGATCAGCGATGCACCCGCCGCATTGGCGGTGGCCGAGCGGATAGCCAAGTCGTTCGAGCTGCCGCTGGCGTTCGACGACCAGACGGTGGACCTGAGCGCCGGCATTGGCGTGGCCTGCTGGCCGATGCACGCCGACGACGCCGACACGCTGCTGTCGCGCGCCGAGGTCGCGATGTACGCGGCCAAGAGCCGTACCACCGGCATCCAGCTGTACAACCCGGCGCTGGACTCGTCGAGCACGCAGACCCTGTCGCTGCTGACCGAATTGCGCCATGCCATCGACCACGACGAGCTGCGTCTGTTCCTGCAGCCCAAGATCCGGCTGCTCGACGATGCGGTGGTGGCGGCCGAGGCCCTGGTGCGCTGGCAGCATCCGACGCGCGGCCTGGTGCCGCCATTGCAGTTTATTCCGTTTGCCGAGCAGACCGGCTTCGTGCGCCAGCTGACGCTGTGGATGTTCGACCGCTCGGCGCGCCTGTGCCGTGAACTGCGGGCGCAAGGCCTGCGGCTGCGTCTGTCGATCAATCTGTCGACCCGCGACATGCTGGACATCGACCTGCCGGCGCGGCTGGAGGAAATCCTGCAGAAGAATGCGGTCGATGCCAGCGCATTCTGTCTGGAGATCACCGAAAGCGCCATCATGGACGATCCGCAGCGCGCATTGGCCACGCTCGACAAGTTGTCGCGGCGCGGTTTTGCGCTGTCGATCGATGATTTCGGCACCGGGTATTCGTCATTGGCCTATCTCAAGCGCCTGCCGGTGGACGAGCTCAAGATCGACAAGTCCTTCGTGATGAACATGCAGGAGGATGACGACGACGCCAAGATCGTGCGCTCGACCATCGACCTGGCCCACAACCTGGGGTTGACGGTGGTGGCCGAAGGCGTCGAGAACGCGGTGATACTTGAGCAACTGCGTGCGCTGGCATGCGACGAGGTGCAGGGTTACCACCTGGCCAAACCGATGCCGGCCGAGGAGCTGGCCCCGTGGTGCGCGCGCTGGGGCGCCGAGGCTACGGTAGCTGCCTGAGCATGACGAGGAGTTCGCGATGGGACAGGTGCGGTTCGATTTTCATGGCAGCACGGCGCTGGTCAGCGGCGGGGCCAGCGGCATGGGGGCGCAGGTCGCACGCCTGTTCGCCGGTGCCGGCGCCGATGTCTTCATCGTCGACGCCAATGCGGCCCTGGCCGAACGCACCGCGCAGGAGATTGGCGCGACCGCGGTGGTGGGCGATGTCAGCGACGCCGCGTTCTGCAACAGGGCCGTAGCCGGCGCCGTTGAAAAGACCGGGCGCCTGGATGCGGTCGTCAATTGCGCCGGCATCATCGCGCGCAAGAGCGGTATCGACACGCTGGATGCCGACTGGGAGCGCGCAATGGGCGTCAACGCCGGTGGCGTGTTCTACCTCAGCCGCGCGGCGGCGCGCCACATGCGCGACCACGGTGGCGGCGCGGTTGTCAATTTCGGCAGCATCTGGGGTGAACTTGGCGGCAAGGGCGCGCTGGCCTATGCAGCCAGCAAGGGCGCGGTGCAGCAGGTCACGCGCAGTTTTGCCTTGGAGCTGGCGCGCGACGGCGTGCGCTTCAATTGCGTGTGTCCCGGCGAGGTCGACACACCGATGCTGCGCGCGGCCGGGCGCGCCACACCGCTGACCGACGCGCAGGCGCAGGAGATTGCAGAGCGGGTCGTGCCGCTGGGGCGACTCGCCCAGCCCGAGGAGATCGCCCGGGTTGCGGTGTTTCTGTGCAGCGACGCGGCCAGCTACATGACCGGTGCGATGGTCTATGTCGACGGAGGCTTCAGCACGCAATAGGCCATGCAGTACCGTCCGTTCGGCCGTACCGGCCTCAAGCTGTCGTCGCTGGTGCTGGGCACCGACAACCTGGCCAACCCGACGCCCGAGGCGGAGAGCCTGGCGCTCCTGGATGCCGCGGTCGATGGCGGCATCAACCTGGTCGACACCAGCAACAGCTACGCCGGTGGCGAGGCCGAGTGCCTGATCGGCAAGTGGCTGACACGGCGCAAACGGCGCGATGACGTACTGGTTGCGACCAAGGTGTTTTATCCGACCGGTCCCGGCGTCAATGACCGCGGCCTGAGCCGCCACCATATCGTGCGGGCCTGCGAGGATTCGCTGCGCCGCCTGGGCAGCGACTACATCGACCTGTACCAGACGCACCGGCCGGACCCGGACACGCCGATCGAGGAAACCTTGTCCGCACTGGACTTGTTGCTGCGCCAGGGCAAGGTGCGTTATATCGGCTCCAGCACCACGCCGGCATGGCAGGTGGCGCAGGCGCAGCACACCAGTGCGCAGCACGGTCTGGCGGCGTTTGTGTCGGAGCAGTCACCCTATAACCTGCTGGAGCGGCGCATCGAGAACGAACTGGTACCGGCCTGCCAGCGCTACGGTCTGGCGTTGCTGACCTGGTCACCGATGGCCATGGGCATGCTCGCGGGGCGCTATGCGGCGGGCAGCGCACCGGCGACGGACAGCCGCGCGGCGCTGCGGGGAGGCATCTACGCCGCACGGGTCACCGAGCGTGGCATCGCGGTGGGGCAGCAGTTCACGGCCCTGGCGCGCCAACACGGCCATGATCCGGCGCAGCTGGCCTACCTGTGGGTCAAGGACCAGCCCGGTGTGACCGCGCCCATCATCGGACCCCGCACGCTGGCACAACTGCGCCAGGCATTGCCGGTGGCCGACATGGTGTTGTCGGATGAGCTGCGCGCGGCCTGCGACGCGCTGGTGCCGCCGGGCAGCGTGGTCGCCAGTTTCTTCAATTCGGCGGCATGGATGCAGTGGAAACTGGTCTGAAACCTTGTCGCGCTGCCTGCGGATTGCGCCGGCGATTGCCGCCTCTCACGCCCTCAGCCTGAAAAACCCAGCAGCGCGGCTTCGCCTGCGGGAGTCTTGCGGCAGTCATCGACGTACTGCCGGATGATGGCGTCGAAACTATCGTCCGGATGCAAGCCCAGAGCGGCTGCGCGCGCGGCGGTGGCACCGGTGGGCCAGTTGGCGACCATGCCGGCGATGCGTTCGTCGCGCTCGAAGCGCACCCGCGCCCGTACCGACTTGCCGGCCACCCGCTCCAGCGCATCGAGCATGTCGCAGACCCGCACATTGATCGAGGGCAGGTTCATGCCCAGGCGGCCGCGAAATGCCTCGCGGCTGGCCTCGAAAACCGTGATCAAGCCCTCGACGGTCTTGCCGGGCGATGCCAGCGGATGGGACACCTGGTCGTCCACCGGGCAGATCGCATCGACGCCGGCCAGAGGCTCGCGGATGATGCCGGAGAAAAACGACGACGCCGCGCCGTTGGGGCGCCCCGGTCGCACCGAGACCGTCATCAGCCGGGCCGCGCGGCCGTCGATGAAGCCCTTGCGCGTGTAGTCCGACACCAGGTGTTCGCAGATCAGTTTCTGGATGCCATAGGACGACTGCGGTGCGGGCAGCGTGTCGTCGGCCACCGGCGAGGGCATCGCAACGGCGGCATCGGGGCCGAACACCGCGACCGAGCTGGAAAACACGAAGCGTGCCGGCTTGCCGCTGACCTGGCCGGCGGCGCGCAGCGCGTCGAGCAGGGCGCGGGTGCTGTCCAGGTTCGAGCGCATGCCCAGTTCGAAGTCGAGTTCGCATTCGCCCGACACTGCCGAGGCCAGGTGGAACACGCCGTCGAACGGCTCCGCCTTCAGCGCCTCGCACTGTGACAGCAAAGGCCCGGTGCGATCCTGCACCCGGGCGTCGGCAATCAGATCGGCCGGTGACGCGACTTGGTCGGTCAGCACCAGGGTCTTGATCGTCTGTCCGGCCAGTTCGCCGCGTGCGAGAAGGGTCCGGGCCAGGCGTGCGCCGACGAATCCGCCGCCGCCGGTGATCAGCAATTTCATGGCAAAAGAGCTTTCAGAAAAGTTGGATCAGCCAGTGTACGGCGGCCGGGTCCGGGCCGATCACAGGGCCGGGTCCAGGATGCCCGGCATGGCGATGAAATCGGGCAGATGGCGCAGCTCGCGGATCCAGGCTTGCAGCGCCGGATAAGGCCGCACATCGATGCGCGCCTCGCCGGCCAGCGCGGCGTACGGGAAGCAGGCGATATCGGCAATGCTGGGCCGACCGGTCGCCAGCCAGCGTTGGCCACGGTATTGGTTCTCGGCCAGGGTGTCGTCCATCAGCCGCAATGCCGCATGCGCGATGCGCTCGCAAGGCGCAACATCGGCTGTGGTGCCGAAGCTGTGGTGCAGCCGCAGCGCCGCGATGCCGCGGTTCAGGTCGTCGGCGGTGGCAAGCCACAATCCGATGCGCCCACGGTCGTGTGCATCGTCGGGATACCATTGCCCGCCGGGGTCGTATCGGCTGGCCAGATAGACCAGGCAGGCCTGGGCGTCGCGCAGCAGAAAACCGTCGTCGTCGATCACCGGCAACTGGCCCAGCGGGTTGACGTCGCGCAGGAACGATGCTGATTGGTGCGCGCGCCCCGGGTGGAAATCAACCGGCACGCGCGCGTATGCCAGGCCCAGCCAGTGCAGCAGCAGCCGCAACTTGTAGCAGTTGCCGGAAAGTTCGTAGTCGTACAGCCGGATCATGCGTCGTGCGTCGGGTGCGCGCCAAAGACCACGCCGCGCTTGCGCAGCCAGCGCCGATAGGTCGCCGATGTCAGGTCACAGCGCATATGGGATTCCAGCGGCCCGTCGAGTGGCAGGCGGCGCGGCCGCTGGCTTTCCAGAATCGGTTTGTCCTGGCCGAAGATCATGTGCTGGAACGCGATCATCTCGGCGTCGGACAACGCATCCTCGAAGCAGACCAGCAGCACGTGGGCAATGACCTGCTCGTCGTCCAGTGGCTGCACGAACAGGCCGATCACATCCTGCGCGCCTTGGCGATTCGGGCATGACTTGTACAGCGCGGCGGTGAGGGGCTGCATCACCCGATAGCGGTAGTGCGCGTCGATGCCCTGGGCGGCCGACGCCGACGCGCGGGGCTGGAAGAAGCGGCAACCGGTGGCCCAGATCTCGCCGGAATCGGGGTCGATGGCAACGTCGTAGGGCGCCACGGCGGTATGGGGAACCTTACCCAGCGTGCCAGTGTGCAGATAGGGAAAATGGCCCATGTCCAGGAAGTTCTCCACGACCCGCAGCCCGGAGGTCGCGACGCCGATGCCGCCGCAGTCAACGATACGCCGGCCGGGTTCCCGGTATTGCGGCAGATCAAACAGCGCAGGTGGCGTGCCGTCGCCGGTGTGGACCCACAGGTATCCGTACTTTTCTTGTGCCGGCAGGTACCTGCCATCGGCGCGGCCGCGGGGCGCGCCATCGGCATCGCGCCACAGTTGCACGGCCTGGCCGAGCAGGCGGGTCTCGATCGGGCGTGTGGCACTGGACCTGGCCAGCCGGTCGCACGATCCGACCGTGAGCCAGTCGTCGCGCAGGTTGGGATCTCGGGTGCAAAACGGCATGGTGTTCAAGGCGCGCCGGATTCGATGGCGCCACGCAACATGCGGGCTTCGGCAAACAGCGCGGTCAGCGACGCTGCGGGTGGTTCGGTGTCGCAAGCCAGATGCAGCAGGCACAGATTTGCCTGGGCCGACAGGACGAACAGGTGCACTGGGCGCCGGGCCAGTTCGCCGCGCCAATGACAAGGCGACCAACGCCGGTAGCCGTGCGCGGTCAATGCGTGGTCGACCTGCTGCGTCGATGCACGCAGGCCGATGGTGCGCAGAAACCGCGCCGACGTCACCGCATCCGCCGGCGGCACAGCGTCGGACGGGTCGGCCCCGACGTGGACCCAGACCATGCCCTGGCGCTCCAGCGCCGTGAAAGCCTTGACGCGCACCTTGCCGGGCACCGGTAAATCGGGCAGCGCGGGAATTGCGACGCAGCGTCCGCTGCCGGCCGCATATTCCCAGCCATGGTAGGCACAGGCCAGCCGGTCGCCCTGAACCCGCCCCAGGCTCAACGCCACGCCGCGGTGCGGGCAGCGGTCCTCCCACGCTTGCACCTGGCCTGCCGCGCTGCGCCATAGGGCCAGGTCCTGGCCCTGCACGCTGCAGGCGAGTACGTTGTCGCCGGCGCGCAGCGCATGCCCCGGCATGACCGGGTGCCACAGAGGAGAGTCATGCATGGCGTTATTGTCCGCGCTTCAATGCTGCATCCGACCGGTAGCGTGGTGCGCGGCTCTTGCGGGTCGAAAGGGCCCCGGTTGCTTGCTGACTTCGAACCATGCCTACAATTCAAACACTCAACAACCAACCAAACAAGTGTTTGAATGGCCAGCCGGGAACAGGAAATCCTCGACATACTGCGTGACGAGCCGTTGATCACCCAGCAAGCGCTGGCAGACCGGCTCGGCATCAGCCTCGCGCCGCCGTAGCCGGTCACATCATGCATCTGACGCAAAAGGGGCAAATCCTCGGGCGCGGATATGTCCTGGCGGCGGACCGCTTCGTGGTCGCCGTCGGTGCCTGCACTATGGACATTACCGGGAGCTCGGCCCATCCCCTCGTAGCGCAGGATTCGACGCCGGGCCGCATCCGTTGCGCGCCGGGCGGCGTAGCGCGCAATGTGGCGGAGAACCTGGCCCGGCTGGGGCATGACGTGCGGCTGGTCAGTGCGGTCGGCGAGGATCTGTTCGGTAGCAGCGTGCTGGAGCACACCCGCCGCGCAGGCGTCGATGTACAGGGCTGCCAGGTGCTGGCGGGTCAGGCGACGTCAACGTATCTCTCATTGCATGGGTTCGACGGCGACATGGCCATGGCGCTCAATGACATGGCGATCCTGGAGCACATCACGCCCGAGCGGCTGACCGCCCAGCTTGACCGCCTGCGCCATGCCAGCGCGGTGCTGGTCGATTGCAATCTGCCGCAGGCGGCACTGGGCTGGATTTTTGCGCAGGTGCGCACGACGCCCTTGTTTGCCGAGCCGGTGTCGGCTTTCAAGTGTCGCCGCCTGTTGCCCTGGCTGGAACACGTGCACACGCTCAAGGCCAACCGGCTGGAAGCACAGGCGCTCACCGAACGCATCGTTGCTACGGATGACGACGTGGTCGCAGCCGCCCGCTGGATGCATGACCGCGGCGTGCGCCAGGTGGTGCTGAGCCTGGGCGGGCGCGGCTTGTACTGGAGCAATCGCGCAGCGGGCTGTGGCTGGCAGCCGGCGATTTCGACCGAGGTCGTCAACGCCACCGGTGCCGGCGATGCGCTGATGGCGGGTCTGATGCACCGATTTTTGGAAGGCGCTTCTTTGCAGGACGCGGTTGGTTTTGCCGCCGGATGCGCGGCCGTGACAATGACCGCGCCCCAGGCCAACCATCCGAACCTGTCGATTGCGGCGGTGCTGCGCTTGCTGGACGCGGCGGACCCGGTGGGCCAGATCGATCAAGACCGAGAACGCACGACATGACCACCCAACCCTATCTGGACGTCCATCCCGACGTCGCACAAGCTCTGGCCGAGGGCCGGCCGGTCGTCGCGCTCGAATCGACCATCATCTCGCACGGCATGCCGTATCCGGACAACGTGGCAACGGCGCTGCGGGTGGAGGCCGAGATCCGCGACCACGGTGCGGTGCCGGCCACCATCGCGGTGCTGGGCGGCCGCCTGAAAGCCGGCCTGACCCCCGACGAGATCGAAACCCTGGGCCGAACCGGCCCGGCGGTGGCCAAGGTGAGCCGGCGCGACCTGCCGTTCGCCGTGACCAGCGGCGCCATGGGCGCAACCACGGTCGCCTCGACGATGATCATCGCCGCGATGGCCGGCATCCGGGTGTTTGCCACCGGCGGTATCGGAGGCGTGCACCGCGGCGCGCAGCACAGTTTCGATGTGTCGGCCGACCTGCAGGAACTCGCCCGCACACCGGTGGCGGTGGTCTGCGCGGGCGCGAAGTCGATCCTGGACCTGTCGCTCACGCTGGAGTACCTGGAAACCCATGGTGTACCGGTGATCGGCTACCGCACCGATACTCTGCCGGCGTTCTTCACCGCAGACAGCGATTGCGCCGTGGATTACCGGCTCGACCGTGCGCTGCAGATCGCCCGGGCCATGCACGCGAAATGGGCCATGGGCCTGCGCGGCGGGCTGGTGGTGGCCAACCCGGTGCCGCAGGCGTTCGCCCAGCCGCGCGCGCGCATGGACGCCGCAATCGAGCAAGCGCTGCTGGAGGCGCAGCGACAGCAGGTCGCCGGCAAACGGGTCACGCCTTTTCTTCTGGCACGGGTGTCGGAGTTGACCGGCGGCGACAGCCTGGCGACCAATATCGAACTGGTTTTGAACAATGCCCGGCTGGCCAGCGCGATCGCGGTGCAATTTGGCCAGATCGGTGGTTATGATCCGCGTAGTGCCACCCCGGCGACCAGGTAAACGAAAACCGTCGATTGCGCGTTATCGGGAAAGCCCGGATTGCGAACGGGCGGACGCAGGCCTAGGCTTGCCGGTGCCTTGTAATTTGCTTATCAACCTCGAAAGAAACTCACCATGAAACTCCAGACTCAACTCGGGATTCTTGCCGTTGCCCTCGCAGCCAGTTTTCAGGCCATGGCGGAGCCCGCCATCGTGTACGACCTGGGCGGCAAGTTCGACAAGTCGTTCAACGAAGCGGCTTTCAACGGCATGGAGCGCTGGAAAAAGGAAACCGGCAAGAGCTACCTCGAATTCGAGGTGTCCAACGAGTCGCAGCGCGAGCAGGCCATCCGCCGCATGGCCGAGAAAGGCGCCAGCCCGATCATCGCGATGAGCTTCAGCCAGGCCTCGGCGATCGAAAAAGTCGCCAAGGAATTTCCCAAGCTCAAGTTCGCCATCATCGACATGGTCGTCGATCTGCCCAACGTGCAGTCGGTGGTGTTCAAGGAGCAGGAAGGCAGCTTCCTGGTCGGCATGATGGCGGCCATGGCCAGCAAGACCGGCAAGGTCGGCTTCGTGGGCGGCATGGACATTCCGCTGATCCGCAAGTTCGAATGCGGCTATGAGCAGGGCGCCAAGTTCGCCAACCCCAAGGCCGAGGTGTTTCAGAACATGACCGGCACCACCGGTGCGGCCTGGAACGACCCGGCCCGTGGCGGTGAGCTGGCCAAGGCCCAGTTCGCCAAGGGTGCCGACGTTATTTTTGCCGCGGCGGGCGGCACTGGTATGGGCGTCTACCAGGCTGCCAAGGACGGCGGCAAACTGGCCATTGGTGTCGACAGCAACCAGAACCACCTGCAGCCCGGCACCATGCTGACCTCGATGCTCAAGCGCGTCGATGTGGCGGTCTACAACGTGTCCAAGAACCACAAGCCCGGCATGTCTGTGCTGGGCCTGAAAGAGGCCGGTGTCGACTACGCGATCGACAAGCACAACGAAAAAATGGTCAGCGCTGACATGAAGAAGAAGGTCGACGCCGCCAAGGCCGACATTATTTCCGGCAAGATCAAGGTGGCCGACTACATGGCCAGCAACGCCTGCAAATATTGAGATAGTGCATCTTCCTACTGCGCGGGCCAATCTGGCGCCTGTGGTGCTCGCCGTACGAATGTACGGCTGCGCTCCTCGACGCCACCTTGACCCGCTCGCTACGGAATCTGCACCATCTCAAGGTTTCTGGATCACTTCCATCGCATAAAGGTCGACCGCTTTGTCCGGCGCACCAGCGGTCGAGATGCTCGGTATCAGCAAACGGTTTGGCCCGGTGCAGGCCAATGCGGATGTGAACCTGACCGTGGCTGGTGGCACGGTGCATGGCATCGTGGGGGAAAACGGGGCTGGCAAGAGCACGCTGATGTCGGTGCTGTACGGGTTCTATACTTGCGACAGTGGTTCGATCCGGGTGTTTGGCAAGGACGCCACGATCCGCAACGCGCATGAGGCGATCGCGCTGGGCATCGGCATGGTGCACCAGCATTTCATGCTGGTCGAAACCCTGTCCGCTCTCGAAAACGTGATGCTGGGCGCCGAGCCGCATGTGCTGCTGCACAAGGCGGAGGGTATCGTGCGCAGCCGTTTGATCGCGCTGATGGCCTCGACCGGCCTTAAGGTCGAGCTCGACGCGCTGGTGGGCGATCTGTCGGTCGGCGATCGGCAGCGGCTGGAGATTCTCAAGGCTCTGTACCGCGGCGCGAAGATCCTGATCCTGGACGAACCCACCGCGGTGCTGACGCCGCAGGAGACCGAGCAGCTGTTCGGCGTGCTGGCGCTGTTGCGCGAGCAGGGCACGACGATCTTGCTGATCACCCACAAGCTCAAGGAAGTGATGCGGCTGTGCGATCGGGTTACGGTGATGCGCGCCGGGCGCGTGGTGCAGGAGGTCGCGATTGCCGACGCCACGATCGAAGGACTGGCCGAGGCCATGGTCGGGCGCAAGGTGCACATGGGCCGCGTCGGCGACAGCAGCAAGCCTGCGGGAGCGGTGCTGATGCAGGCGCGCGACATCCATGTGCGCGACCTGATGGGCGTGATGCGGCTGCACAAGCTCGACATCGATCTCAAGGCCGGCGAGATCGTCGGAATTGCCGGCGTATCGGGCAATGGCCAGAGCGAACTGCTGGAGGTGTTGTCCGGGCTGCTGGCGCCGGGCGAGGGCAGCTTGTCGGTCGGCGCCAGGACCTTTCGTGCCGGTGCCTGGATCGACCCGCGCACGGCCCGCAACCTGGGTGTGGCGCATGTGCCGGAGGACCGGCATGAACGCGCCATGGTGATGGCCTTCGAGGCCTGGGAATCGGCGGTGCTTGGTTACGAATGGTTGCCGCAGTATTGCCGGGCCGGCTGGATGCAGCATCCACAGATGCAGCGGGCCACCGTCGGCATGATGGAACGCTTTGATGTGCGCCCGCGCGACGCGCAATTGCCGTGTGCGAGTTTTTCCGGCGGCAATCAGCAAAAGCTGGTGCTGGCGCGCGAGCTGGGCCAGTCGCCCACGGTGCTGCTGGTCGGTCAGCCGACGCGCGGCGTGGACATCGGCGCCATCGAATTCATCTACAGCCAGCTGCGGGCCATGCGCGATGCCGGCTGCGCGGTGCTGGTGGTGTCCAGTGAGCTGGACGAAATCCTGGCGCTGTCCGATCGGGTGATCGTGATGAACCAGGGCCGGGTCGCCGGCGAGCTGCCGATCGGCGAATGCAACGAGAACACGCTGGGCATGTTGATGATCGGTGGCGGGCGCGCCAAAGAGGGCGTTGCTGCCAAGGCCAAGGCCGCGGGAGCGCCCGCTTGACGAATCAACCCTTGCCGCGGTGGGCCGACCTCGTCCTGTTGCCCGTCATCAACCTGGCGGTTGCTCTGCTGGCGGCCGGTGTGATGGTCTGGCTGGTCGGCCAGAATCCGCTGGAGGTTATCCAGGTGCTGGTGCATGGGGCCTTCGGCACCACGCGCGGCCTGAGCTACACCCTGTACTACGCGACCACCTTCGTCTTCACCGGGCTGGCGGTGGCGGTGGCCTTTCACGGCGGCCTGTTCAATATTGGCGGCGAAGGCCAGGCCATCCTGGGTGGCCTGGGCACGGGCCTGGTCGCGTTGTGGCTGTCGCACATGCTGCCGGCCTGGTTGATGCTGCCGCTGATGCTGCTGGTCGGCGCCCTGTTCGGCATGGTCTGGGCGGCGGTGCCGGCCTACCTGCAGGCCTACCGCGGCAGCCATGTGGTGATCACCACCATCATGTTCAACTTCCTGGCCAGCAGCCTGCTGGTCTACCTGCTGGTCAACCATCTCAAGGTGCCAGGCAACATGTCGGTCGAAACCGCTTCCTTCGCCGAATCGGCCAAGCTGCCGAGCATGCACAGCTTCATGGCATGGCTCGGTATGGAGTGGCCCAATTCGCCACTCAACACCAGCGTCTTCCTGGCGTTGCTGGCCGCGGTCGGCGTGTATTTGCTGCTCTGGCATACCCGGCTGGGCTACGACCTGCGCGCCACCGGCTCCAGCGCCCGTGCCGCCGCGTACGCAGGCATCAACCCGAACCACCAGGTCATACTGGCGATGGGGGTATCGGGTGCGCTGGCCGGCATGGTCGGCATGAACGAGGTCGCCGGCGTCAGCGGGCGACTGATGCTCGAGTATGTCAGCGGCGCCGGTTTCACCGGGATCGCGGTCTCGTTGATGGGGCGCAGCCATCCGTTTGGCATCGTGCTGGCCAGCGTGTTGTTTGGCGCCTTGTTCCAGGGTGGGGCGGAGGTGAGCTTCGAGGTGCGCGGCTTCAGCCGCGACATGGTGGTGATGCTGCAGGGCTTCATCGTGCTGTTCTCGGGCGCGATGGCGTATGTATTGGCGCCCACGCTCGCATGGGCGGTGAACGCCCTGCGTGGCGGCTCGCTCGCGACGAAAGGAGCCGCCCATGGATGAAGCCATGATCGGCTCGCTGATCGCCTCGACGTTGCGGGTCTCGACGCCGCTGATCCTGTGTGCGCTGGCCGGGCTGTTGTCGGAGCGCGCGGGCGTGATCGATATCGGGCTCGAAGGCAAGATGCTGTTCGCCGCCTTTGCGGCAGGCGCCGCAGGCGTAACTTTCGGCTCCACGACGCTGGCGCTGCTGATCGCGATGGGCACCACCGTGCTGCTGTCCTGGTTGCACGGGCTGGCCTGCGTCAGCCATCGCGGTGACCAGGTGGTGTCGGGAGTCGCCATCAACATCATCGCGGTTGGCATGACGGCGGTGCTGGGCATCGCCTGGTTCGCGCAAGGCGGCCAGACGCCACCGGTGTCGACCGAGGTGCGGATGCAGGCGCTGATGCCGGGCGTCGTCGCGGCCATGCAAGGCGTTCCGGTGGTTGGCCAGGTGCTGGGCCAGGGGCTGCTCAGCCACAACATCCTGGTGTATGGGGCGCTGGCCCTGGTGCCGGCGGTCTGGTGGCTGCTGTACCGCACCCGCTTCGGCTTGCGCCTGCGCGCGGTGGGCGAGAACGCCCACATGGTCGACGCGGCCGGGGTCTCGGTGTCGCGCATGCGCTATGCGGCGCTGACGCTCAACGGCCTGCTGTGCGGCCTGGCCGGCAGTTACCTGGTGCTGGCGCAGAACGCGTCCTTCGTGCCCAACATGACGGCGGGCCGGGGCTTCATGGCGCTGGCCGCGATGATCTTCGGCAAGTGGCATCCGGTGGGCGCGTTCTGGGCCTGCCTGTTATTTGGCTTCCTGGATGCGGTGGCAATCCGGCTGCAGGGCGTGCCGCTGCCGGGCATCGGCCAGGTGCCGGTGCAGGCCATCCAGGCCCTGCCGTATCTGCTGACCGTGGTGCTGCTGGCCGGGTTCATCGGGCGTACCGTGGCGCCGCAGGCGCTGGGTCGGCCGTACCTGAAGGAGCGTTGATTCCATGTCTGTCCGCGACACCACCGGCGTCACAAGCGCCATTACCGCAATGCAACGCGATGCGCTGCTGGCGGCGGCCAACGCCGCGATGGCGCGCGCGCATGCGCCGTACTCGCATTTTCCTGTCGGCGCGGCGGTGCTGGATGCGCAGGGCCGCATCCATGCCGGATGCAATGTCGAGAACGCGGCTTATCCGCAGGGTGTGTGCGCCGAGGCCGGCGCGCTCAGCGCCATGGTGCTGGCCGGTGGCGCCGCGGTGCAGGCGGTGCTGGTGGTCGGCCTGGGCGACGGCCTGGTCACGCCGTGCGGCGGCTGCCGCCAGAAGATCCGTGAGTTCGCCGGGCCGCAGACGCCGATCCTGATCGCCAATCCGCAACAGGTGCGGGCGAGCTTTACGCTCGAGCAGCTGCTGCCGCACAGTTTCGGTCCCGAACACCTGGCCTGATCGGGGCGCCCGCGCCATGGCGATGCTGGCCCAGGAAATCATTCGCATCAAGCGCGATGGGGGTGCGCTGAACGAGGCGCAGATTGCGGCCTTTGTTGCAGGCCTGGTCGACGGCAGCTGGAGCGAGGGCCAGGCCGCCGCGATGGCGATGGCGGCCTTCCTCAATGGCCTGGACACCGCGGAGACCGTCTCGCTGACCCGCGCGATGACCCACTCGGGCAGCGTCCTGGACTGGAGCGGCGAGAACTTTGGCGGCCCGATCCTGGACAAGCACTCTACCGGCGGCGTCGGCGACAAGGTCAGCCTGATGCTGGCGCCGATGCTGGCGGCCTGCGGCGCCTTCGTGCCGATGGTCTCCGGCCGCGGCCTGGGCCACACCGGCGGCACGCTGGACAAGATGGACAGCATTCCCGGCTACCAGAGCGCACCGTCCAACGACACCTTGCGCCAGGCCCTGCGCGCCGCTGGCTGCGCCATCGTGGGTCAGACCGCCGAGCTTGCGCCGGCCGATCGGCGGCTGTATGCGGTGCGCGATGTGACCGCCACCGTCGAATCGATCCCGTTGATCACGGCCAGCATCCTGTCCAAGAAGCTGGCGGCGGGGTTGCAGGGCCTGGTGCTGGACGTCAAGACCGGCAATGGCGCATTCGCCGCGTCCACCGCGATGGCGCGTGCACTCGCGCAGTCATTGGTGTCGGTGGCCAATGGCGCCGGATTGCCGACACGCGCGCTGATCACCGACATGAACCAGGTGCTGGGCCACAGTTGCGGCAATGCGCTGGAGGTGCGCGAGGCGCTTGATTTCCTGAATGGCAAACGCCGCGAGCCGCGGCTGCTCGAAGTCACGCGGGCCTTGTGCGCCGAGTTGCTGGTTTTGGGCCGGCTGGCGGCCGACCGGCAGCAGGCTGTCGCACGGCTCGACCGGGTGCTCGACGACGGCTCGGCACTGGAGCATTTCGCGCGCATGGTCGCAGCACTGGGTGGCCCGGGCGATTTCGTCGAGCGTCCCGCGCAGTACCTGGCTGCCGCTCCGGTGCTGCAGCCGGTGCTGGCGACGCGTGATGGCTGGATCACCGATATCGCGACGCGCGATATCGGCCTGCTGGTGATCGAACTGGGCGGAGGGCGAAGGCGCGCCAGCGATCCGGTCGACCATCGTGTCGGGCTCGACGCGGTGGTCGGAGTAGGCACCCGGGTCACGGCGGGTGACCGGATCGCGCAGGTGCACACGGCCGATGCGGCCACCGCCGCATCGGCCTGCACGCGCGCAGCCCAATGCTTCACGATCGGGGACAAGGCGCCAACGGAGCGCCCGATCCTGGTGGACACTATTGCCGCCTGAGTGGCCGGTTCGCACGCGGCGCGGCGCGCGCTCTGATGCCTTCTCAGTGCAGCTTGACCATCACATGGCGCGCCACCGTGTAATCTTCCAGCGCAACCATCGACATGTCCTTGCCGTAGCCCGATGACTTGAGGCCACCGTGCGGCATTTCGTTGACCAGCATGAAGTGGGTGTTGATCCAGGTGCAGCCGTACTGCGGCTTCTTGGCCACGCGCATGGCCTTGGCCACGTCTTGCGTCCATACGGAGGAGGCCAGGCCGTAGTCGCTGTCGTTGGCCCAGGCGATGGCTTGTTCGGTGTCGGTGAAGCGGGTGACGCTGACCACCGGACCGAAGACTTCGCGCTTGACGATCTCGTCTTCCTGGCGCGCGCCGGCCACCACGGTCGGTTCGTAGAAGAAGCCGGCGCCCG
>JAYUQC010000036.1:0-16352 GCA_043759735.1 Rhodoferax sp. | reverse complement strand
CGGCGGTGGACTACCCGCTGGGTAACCCCGTGCTGCTGTCCGGATCATTGTGGCTCAGCTGGCTCTGCGCGTTCGCGATCGATCTGTACTGGTTGTGGTCGGTCGGCCCTGCCGACTGGCGGCCATGGCTTGCCCTATTGCTCACGGTGGCGGTAGGAGTATCGGCTAGTCGCTGGCGACCGCTGACGCATGCCGGTACGCTGAGCTGGGATGGCGCGGAATGGGGCTGGCAACAGCCGACGAGCAGAATCCAGGGCGATCTCGTCGTACGACTCGATACCCAAACCGGACTGCTGGTCCGATTCGTATCTCTTGCCGGAGCCACGCGCTGGTTCTGGCTCGAACGGTCTTCCTGCCCCGAGCACTGGCTGGGATTGCGCCGCGCGGTGTTTGCGGTTTGCGCGCAGCGTGGTGACCCGACGCCAGATCGATCGCGGCAACCGGCCCTGCCATGATTGCCGATCCAGGAATCAACGACGACGGCGTCGGCGCGCCGGCGCCGGACAGCGATCGTCTGTTGGTGGAGCGCACGGTCGCGGGCGACCAGCGTGCCTACGAATTGCTTGTGATCAAGTACCAGCGGCGCATCCAGCGCCTGATCGGGCGCATGGTGCGGGATGTCGATCTGGTCGAGGATATTGCGCAGGAAACCTTCATCCGGGCCTATCGGGCCCTGCACCAGTTCCGCGGCGACGCCCAGTTCTACACATGGTTGTACCGTATTGCCGTCAATACCGCCAAGAAGGCCTTGATGGACATGAAGCGCGATCCGACCGTATCGGAGGCCGCCTGGCGATCAGTTGATGACGACGATGAAACTTCCCGTCCCGGAAATGAACCAATAGCGGAAGACACGCCCGAATCGGTGCTTGCAGCCAAGGAGATCGGCGCGGTCGTCAACGCCGCCATGGAGGCATTGCCACCCGATTTGAGAGAGGCCGTGATTCTGCGTGAAATTGAAGGACTGAGTTACGAGGAAATTGCGGTTGCCATGAACTGCCCGATCGGGACCGTGCGCTCGCGGATCTTTCGCGCTCGGGAAGCTGTATCGGCCCGTATCCGCCCCATGTTGGAAAACCAAGGCGGCAAGCGTTGGTGATGGATTGCAAGGAAATCTAAGATGGACGACAAGGAACTGGAAAAGCGCGAATGGATGTCGGCACTAGCCGACGGCCAGTTGCACAGCGACGAAATCGTGCAGGCGGTGGCCTTGCTGGCAACGTCCGAGGATGCCCGTGCCGCCTGGCATTCTTACCACGTGCTGGGCGATGTATTGCGCTGCGCCGATTTGGCTGATTGCGGCCGGGACCGGGTTTTTGTCGCGCGATTACGCGAACGCCTTTCCCAGGCGGAGCAGCCGGATTTGCGCGTCGATAGCGGGCGCAACGAGGAAGTGGCGTTACGCGAGCCGGTTTTGATCCGCGCAAGCGCGAAGGCAACCTCGCCCGTTGACCGACCCAGCGCCAATGACGCAACGGTGCGATGGAAGTGGCTCGCGGCGGCGGCGTCGCTGGCGGCGGTGGCCATTTTGGGCTGGCATGCTGGCCAGGTCAGTTCGGATGCGTCGGCACGGTTGGCCGCTGCGCCACCGGCGCTGGCGCCGGTGATTGGCGCAACTGCAACGGCTGCGGCGGAGCCGCCCGTGATGCTGCGTGATCCGAGGCTGGACGAGTTGCTGGCGGCGCATCGGCAGTTTGGTGGCACGTCTGCATTGCAGGCGCCGGCCGGCTTTTTGCGCAATGCGACATTCGAGCAGCCGGGCCGTTGATGATTGTCACCTGTCGCCACCGGCATCTTTCAGGCCTGCGCTGGCTCATCGCAGTGGCCTTGGCGGTACCGCTGGTGCTGGCGCTGGCGCCGGCGCCGGCCCAGGGCGGCACGCCGGCTGGCGCGCCTGCAGGCTCGGGCGAGCTGGATATTTCGGAGTGGTTGACGCGCATGCATGGGGCATCGCGGCAGCGGACCTACATCGGCACATTCGTGGTTTCGGCTGGAAGCAACATTTCCAGCGCAAAGATCTGGCATGTCTGCAGTGGCGATCTGCAGCTGGAGCGGGTCGAGTCCCTCAGCGGCCAGCCACGGTCGACATTTCGCCGCAATGACCAGGTGATAACGTTCCTGCCGGCCAGCCGTACCGCGGTGGCCGAAAAGCGCGAATCACTGGGGTTGTTTCCGCAATTGCTGCAGGCCGCCGATTCATCGATTGGCCAGTTCTATAGCGCCCAGCAGCGCGGTGCGGAGCGAGTGGCTGGGTTCGAGGCAGATGTGGTCCAACTGCAGCCCAAGGACAACCTGCGGTTCGGTTACCGGATCTGGAGCGAAAAGGCATCGGGCCTGGTCATGAAACTCCAGACGCTGGACGTAGACGGGCGGGTGCTGGAGCAGGCGGCCTTCTCCGAGTTGCAGATGGATGCACCGGTCAGCGTCGCCAAGCTGACGCAGATGATGGGCAATACCGAAGGCTACCGGGTCGACAAGCCCGAAATGCAAAAGACAACCGCCGAAGCGGAAGGCTGGGCGATGAGGAGCCCGGTAGCTGGCTTTCGTTCTATGAGTTGCTACAAGCGGCCCGCGCCGGGGGCGGAGAGCGGCAAGGTAGATGGCGCGATGCAGTGGGTTTTCTCGGACGGACTGGCCTCGGTGTCGATGTTTGTGGAAACCTTTGACCGGCGTCGGCACGCGTTCGAAGGATCGATGGCGATGGGTGCAACCCAGACCTTGACCCGGCGCCTGAACGACAAGACTGGCGACTGGTGGCTGACGGTGATCGGCGAGGTGCCGCGCAGCACCTTGGCCGCTTTCGCGCTGGGCCTTGAGCGCACACGATAAGCCCCCAACTAGATTGAAGGCGTCCAGCGCGGCGCGGATCGTTGCGGGCCGGCTCGGCAGATGCTGGAGCAATATTTATGAAAGGTGAATGAACATGAAATGGAATGACGATCGCGCACGGCGTTGGCTCGCCGCATTGACGGCTGCGACCGCAATGGGGTTTTTGCCAGTGGCTCCAGCCAGCGCGCAAGTGCGGGTGTTGCCCGACTTCACGGAACTGGTCGAACAGGTCGGCCCCTCGGTGGTGAACATCCGCACGCTGGAAAAGGTGGCGGCTCGGCCACGCCAGGGCAGTGGCGGTGCCATCGACGAGGATATGCTCGAGTTCTTCCGCCGGTTTGGGGTGCCCATTCCGAACATTCCGCGGCAGCCCGGCCCACGTTCCAACCGACCGCAGCCGCAGGAAGAAGAGCAGCCGCGTGGGGTCGGGTCCGGATTCATCCTGACGGCCGACGGTTACATCATGACCAACGCGCATGTGGTCGACGGTGCCGACGAAGTGCTGGTGACCTTGACCGATGACCGCGAATTCAAGGCGCGCATCATCGGTACGGACAAGCGCACCGATGTCGCCGTCGTCAAGATCGAGGCTACCGGGCTGCCCGCCGTCAAGGTGGGTGACGTGAACCGGCTCAAGGTCGGCGAATGGGTCATGGCCATCGGTTCGCCGTTCGGGCTGAAGAACACGGTCACCGCGGGCATTGTCAGTGCGAAGCAGCGCGACACTGGCGATTACCTGCCGTTCATTCAGACCGACGTAGCCATCAACCCTGGAAACTCGGGCGGGCCCTTGATCAACATGCGCGGGGAAGTAGTTGGCATCAATAGCCAGATCTATTCGCGTTCGGGTGGATTCATGGGAATCTCGTTTGCCATTCCGATGGACGAGGCGATTCGCGTCAGTGACCAGTTGCGCACCTCAGGGCGGGTGTCGCGCGGGCGCATTGGCGTACAGATAGACCAGGTGACCAAGGATGTGGCCGAGGCCATTGGCATGGGTAAGCCCTCTGGCGCGTTGGTACGCGGTGTCGAAGCCGGATCCCCGGCAGACAAGGCGGGCATCGAGGCCGGCGACATTATCGTGCGGTTCGAAGGCAAGACGATCGAGCGCCACAGTGATCTGCCGCGTCTGGTGGGCAGCATCAAGCCAGGCGCGCGCAGCAGCGTGACCGTTTTCCGCCGCGGCGGCACGAAGGAGTTGACGATCACGATCGGTGAAGTAGAAGCCGACAAGGTGGCGCAAAGCGCGCCCGAAAAGATCGACAAGCCCAAGGCATCGGCCGCCGTGCAGGCCCTGGGCCTCACGATCAGCGAATTGTCCGAGGTTCAGAAGAAGGAGCTCAAACTCAAGGGCGGCGTCAAAGTCGATGCCGCAACCGATGCGGCGCAGCGCGCCGGCATTCGCGAGGGAGACATCATCACCGCGATCGCGAATCTCGAGGTCAAGAACATGAAGGATTTCGAGGCCGCACTAGCCAAGTCGGATCGTGCAAAGCCCATCAATATCCTCTATCGCCGGGGTGACTGGGTGCAGTACGCGGTCATTCGCCTGGCAGGCTGAACCTGACACGTCCCAAGAAAACGCCGGGCCGCTCCCAAGTTTTCTGGCACCCCCTCGGGGGGCCTGGCGCAGCCAGGGCTGGGGGCGATCTTGAGAAAACGCCGGGCCGCTCCCAAGTTTTCTGGCACCCCCTCGGGGGGCCTGGCGCAGCCAGGGCTGGGGGCGCTTTGTAGCAAGCCCGCAATGTCCGAGCGAATGGCGGGTTATTTGTTGGTTTGCCGCGACCGTGAGGCGACCGATGAAGGATATTTTGTGACGACTCTTGCCGCCTTTTAAGTTTGTGAACACTGACTTTTCAGGTTGGATTGTGGGTTTGGTTAGAATGGCGGGGGTTCAAAATATGCTTTTTGGCATATCACTTGGCCCTAAGTCCACCATATGGGATGGTCGGACCGATTCTCACAGCCGATCCACAGATCACCCACATGTTGTCCAGTGATTCGTTTCGAAAACTGTTAATAAGCTGTGCATAAGATTCTTGTTGCTACCCTGCAACGACTTGTTTTTGCTGCGAGGGGTCTGGGCTTTCGGGCCTTTTTGCCTACAATGAAGTTCCAACTATCGCAGTTGCCAATGATTGTTGGTTCAGGGCGCGTCATTTTGTGACGCGCCCTTTTTTCTTCCTTGTCCTCTTTCCAATTCAATTACTTAAGCGTTCTCGTTGATGGATCACATCAGAAATTTTTCGATCATTGCGCACATTGATCATGGCAAGTCGACACTCGCAGACCGCTTGATTCAGAGCTGCGGCGGACTCGCTGCGCGCGACATGCAATCGCAGGTTCTCGACTCGATGGATATCGAGAAAGAACGTGGGATAACCATCAAGGCGCAGACCGCTTGCCTGCGCTATACGGGGCGAGACGGCATCCGCTACATCCTCAATCTGATCGACACGCCGGGCCATGTCGACTTCTCGTACGAGGTGAGTCGATCCTTGTCGGCCTGCGAAGGTGCGTTGCTGGTAGTTGATGCCAGCCAGGGCGTCGAGGCGCAGACGGTGGCCAATTGCTACACCGCTCTTGACCTGGGCGTCGAGGTGGTGCCGGTGCTCAACAAGATGGATCTGCCCAACGCCGATCCTGAGAACGCGCGCAAGGAAATCGAGGACGTGATCGGCATCGACGCCAGCGATGCGATAGCCTGCTCCGCCAAGACGGGGCTGGGCGTCGACGAGATTCTCGAAGCGATCGTGGCCAGGATTCCGCCACCGCGCGGCAAGGCCGATGGGCCGCTGCGCGCGATGATCATCGACAGCTGGTTCGACACCTATGTGGGCGTCGTGATGCTGGTGCGCGTCGTCGACGGCCGACTCGCCAAGGGCGAGCGCATCAAGATGATGGCCACGGGCACCAGCTACAACGCCGACAACCTGGGCGTGTTCACGCCTGCCGACGAGCCCCGCGAGTCGCTGGAGGCCGGTGAGGTGGGCTACATCATTGCCGGAATTCGCGAATTGCAGGCGGCCAAGGTCGGCGACACCATCACGCTGATCAAGGGCGGCACTGGCGGTGCCGCGTTCACCGCG
Organism: Rhodoferax sp.; assembly: GCA_043759735.1. Classification (GTDB taxonomy): domain Bacteria; phylum Pseudomonadota; class Gammaproteobacteria; order Burkholderiales; family Burkholderiaceae_C; genus CAISIP01. The sequence goes on along the minus strand of JAYUQC010000036.1, from coordinate 10,434 downwards.
ACCGAGGCGCTGCCCGGGTTCAAGGAAATCCAGCCGCAAGTCTTTGCCGGCCTGTACCCGACCGAGGCCAACCAGTACGAGGGCCTACGCGACAGCCTGGAGAAGCTCAAACTCAACGATTCCTCGTTGCGCTACGAACCGGAAGTCTCGCAGGCGCTGGGATTCGGATTTCGCTGCGGGTTTCTGGGTCTGTTGCACATGGAAATCGTCCAGGAGCGTCTCGAGCGCGAGTTTGACCAGGACCTGATCACGACGGCGCCCAGTGTCGTGTACCAGGTCCTCAAGATGGGTGGCGACATCGTGATGGTCGAGAACCCATCGAAGCTACCGGAGATCGGAAAGACCGAGGAAATCCGCGAACCGATCGTTACCGTGCATCTGTACATGCCCCAGGAATATGTGGGCAGCGTGATGACGCTGGCAAACCAAAAGCGCGGCGTGCAGATGAACATGGCCTACCACGGACGCCAGGTGATGCTGACGTATGAGATGCCGCTCGGTGAGATCGTGCTGGATTTCTTCGACAAGCTCAAGTCGGTCAGCCGAGGTTACGCCTCGATGGACTATGCGTTCAAGGAATACCGGGGCGCGGACGTCGTGAAGGTCGACATCCTGCTCAATGGAGAGAAGGTTGATGCCTTGTCCATCATTGTGCACCGATCGCAATCGCAATACCGGGCGCGTGCCGTTGTCGCGAAAATGCGCGAGATCATTTCACGCCAGATGTACGACGTCGCGATCCAGGCCGCGATCGGGGCCAACGTGATTGCGCGTGAGACAATCAAGGCGCTGCGCAAGAACGTCCTGGCCAAGTGCTATGGCGGCGATATTTCGCGCAAACGCAAACTTCTCGAAAAGCAAAAAGCAGGCAAGAAAAGAATGAAGCAGATCGGGTCGGTCGAAGTGCCGCAGGAGGCGTTCCTTGCAATTTTGCAGGTGGACGATTGATGCAGATACTGACGTCTCTGGTACTTGCGGCATTTGCAGCGTACGCGGGTGCTTGGTATACAGGCCGGGTCGAGGGCAACTTTGCCTTGATGCTGTTCCTTGCCGTAGTGGTGACCGGCGTTTACTGGCTGGCCGAACGCCTGTATTTCTGGCCTCAACGCAGGCGCGCCGCGGTCGAGCTGCAGGCCAACGCCGTGCGCCGACGCAATGAGCTGAGCCAAAGGGGCGTCAGCCAGGTCGATGGTGATATCGACAAGGCCCGCGCCGAACTGCTGGTCCAGCCATGGTGGCTGGATTGGACGGCTGGCTTGTTTCCGGTGATCCTGGCGGTGTTCTTGTTGCGCTCCTTCGCGTTCGAGCCGTTCAAAATTCCTTCGGGTTCGATGATTCCAACCTTGCTGGTCGGTGATCTGATCCTGGTCAACAAATACCATTACGGCTTGCGCCTGCCGGTCATCCACACCAAATTGACCGATGGGACGACGCCCCAGCGTGGTGACGTCATGGTGTTTCGCTATCCGCCCAAGCCGAGTCTGGACTACATCAAGCGTGTGGTCGGTGTTCCCGGTGATGAGGTGAGCTACCTGAACAAGCGCCTGACGATCAACGGGCAGCCAGTCGATATCAAACCGGTGGCCGATTTTTTCGACGAAGACTCCATGCGGTATATGAAGCAATACGAGGAGAACCTGGGCGAAAAGCCGCACCGGTTGCTGATCGACGACGGCCGTCCGGCCTTCATTCCGGGTGCAGAGGAATTTCCGAACCGGGACAATTGCCGCTACAGTGTCGAGGGTGTCGTGTGCAAGGTGCCACTGGGCCACTATTTCATGATGGGGGACAACCGGGACAATTCGCTGGACTCGCGCTATTGGGGCTTTGTGCCAGAGAAGAACATCGTTGGCCAGGCGATTCTGGTCTGGATGAACTTCAGCAATCTCAAGCGCATCGGGCCTTTCCATTGAACGGGGTTATTTCAGCTAGAGGTGAGACATGACAATTCAACCTAGATCCAGGCAACGCGGCATCTCCTTTCTGGGGCTGATCTTTGTCGGTGGCGTTCTGGCTGTCGTTGGCGTGGTCGGCGCGCAGGTGTTTCCAACCTTCATCGAATACCAGGCGATCGACAAGGCGGCCAAGAAGGCCAGCAGTGGCAGTTCGGTCGCCGAGGTACGCACTATTTTCAGTCGCGCGGCAGAAGTGGATAACATCACATCGATCGGGGCCAAGGACATCGAGGTGACCAAGGACGGCGAGAACATCGTGGTCAAGTACGCCTACCAGCGCGAAATCCATTTGGCAGGGCCCGCCTACCTGACTCTGAAGTACGCCGGACGCTCCAAGTAACGTGGACGCGCTCTGGCTGGCCTTGCAGCAGCGGTTGCAACATGTCTTTTCCGATGCCAACCTGCTTGGCCGAGCGCTGACCCACCGAAGCTTCAGCGCTGACCACAATGAACGGCTGGAGTTCCTGGGCGACTCGGTACTCAACCTTGCGGTCTCGGACCTGCTTTACCAACGGCTGCAACTTCTGCCTGAGGGCGACCTGTCGCGTATCCGGGCCAATCTGGTCAAACAAGACACCTTGCACAAATTGGCGGTGGACCTCGGCCTGTCGGCCTGCATTCGACTGGGTGATGGCGAGATGCGCTCGGGTGGAAAAAAGCGTCCATCGATACTGGCAGACGCGCTGGAGGCGGTCATCGGCGCGGTGTATGTGGACGCCGGATTTGTCGCGGCGCAGCAGCTGGTGCATCGATTGTTCAAGGCGGTCGAGGTCAACCCCACAATGGCCGCCATCGGCAAGGATCCCAAAACCGAACTGCAGGAATGGTTGCAAGGCCGCAAGATGAAGTTGCCGCAATATCAGGTTGTCAGCACCCTGGGAGCCGCACACCAACAGTCGTTCGATGTCGAGTGCGAGATTGTCGAGCTCGGCTTGTGCGAACGCGGCATCGGCGGGTCCCGACGGGCCGCCGAGCAGGCTGCCGCCGGCGCCATGTTGCAGACACTCAGGAACTCGACGCACCCATGACCCCTTATCCCGACGCAGACGCCGTTGGCGATGGCGATGGCACAACGGACCCGGTCGATTCCGGAACTGCCGTGCCGCCTCCTCCCAATGCCGATACACGCTGCGGCCTGATCGCCATCGTTGGCAAACCCAATGTCGGCAAGTCAACATTGCTCAACGCGCTGGTGGGTCAGAAGATCAGCATCACTTCACGCAAGGCGCAGACCACGCGCCATCGGATCACCGGTGTGCGGACGCTGGCCGCGACCCAGTTCGTTTTTGTCGACACCCCGGGCTTCCAGACCGTGCATGCCAACGCGCTGAACCGGTCGCTGAATCGTTCGGTCATCGGGGCGGTGCAGGATGTCGACCTGGTGTTGTTCGTCACCGAGGCAGGTCGGTTCAACCAGGCGGATGCCAAGGTGCTGGCGCTGCTGAATGCCAATATTCCGGCGCTGCTGGTCGCCAACAAGCTTGACCAGGTGGCGCAACGCGCCAGCGTTGCCCCGTGGTTGCAGGAAATGCAGCAGCGTCATTCCTTTGCCGAATTTGTACCCATGTCGGCCAAAAATGCGCGCGACGTGACCCGTTTGCTGAATATCTGCGAGCCACACCTGCCCCGGCAGCCCTGGTTCTATGCCCAGGACGAACTCACCGATCGGAGCGAGAAATTCCTGGCAAGCGAGATGGTGCGCGAAAAATTGTTCCGATTGACCGGTGACGAACTGCCCTACACCTCGACCGTGGTCATCGACCAGTTCTCCGAAGAGCCGCCTGCGCGCAAGGGGCACAAACGGCTGGTGCGGATTGCCGCGACGATCGTGGTCGAGCGCGACGGCCACAAGGCCATGGTGATCGGCGACAAGGGCGAGCGCATCAAGCGCATCGGTACCGAAACCCGGGTCGAACTCGAGAAATTGCTCGATGCCAAGGTGTTCATCGAATTGTGGGTCAAGGTACGTTCCGGCTGGGCCGACGACGAGGCGCGGGTGCGCAGCTTTGGCTATGACTGACGCGGGTCTGTACGGGTGGCCAGTGCACGCATAACTGACGAGCCCTCCTATGTGCTGCACCGGCACGACTGGAGCGAGTCGAGCCTGATTCTGGAGGTGTTCACCCGCAACCATGGCAGGGTGGCGCTGGTGGCCAAGGGCGCAAAGCGCCCCAGTTCCGGGTTGAGGCCAATTCTGCTGCCGCTGCAGCCGCTGCATCTGGCCTTTGGCGGTGATGCCGAGATTCGCACCTTGCGCAGTGCCGAATGGATGGGGGGGCATGTGATGCCAACGGGCGATGCGCTGCTGTCGGGCTACTACCTCAACGAACTGGTGCTGACACTGCTGGCGCGCGACGATCCGCACCCGGGCCTGTTCGCGATCTACGCCAACGTGGTCGCCGTGATCGCCTCCAAACATGGCGAGGCCCTGCAGACCGCGCTGCGTGCGTTCGAGTTGCTGATCCTGCGTGAGATCGGTCTACTGCCATTGCTCGACGCCCAGACCATGACGCTGGTGCCGCTTGAGCCGCAGGCCCGCTATTGCCTGGTGTTCGAAGGTGGCTTGCGCCTGGCCGGTGCGCAGGACCGCACCAGCCTGTCCGGCGCGCAATGGATGCAATTGCAACAGGCACTCGATAGCGGTGGCGCCGTCTTTACCGAAACCCTGCGCGCCTGCGCGCCGGTGGTTGGCGAACTCAAGTCTCAGTTGCGCGCCTTGCTCCATTACCATTGCGGTGTCAAGACGCTGCGGACCCGGCAAATGATGATCGACCTGCAATCGCTATGAAGAAAACCACGCTTTCCGTCAACCTGAACAAGGTCGCGCTGGTGCGCAATACCCGCCACTTGGGCATCCCGTCGCTGACGCTGGCTGCCGAGATCTGTCTGATGCAGGGCGCCGGCGGAATCACCGTGCATCCACGGCCAGACCAGCGCCACATCCGCAGCGCCGATGTGCATGACCTGTCCGCGCTGTTGTTGCGGTGGCCGGATCGCGAGTTCAACATCGAGGGCAATCCGTTCCAGAACCTGATGGCGTTCGTGCAGGAACTGCGTCCGCACCAGTGCACCTTCGTCCCTGACAGCGAGGGGCAGTTCACCAGCGACCACGGCTGGAACCTGACGCAGGACGCCGAACGCCTGCGCCCGGTCATCGCCCGGGCCAAGGCCCTGGGCGTCAGGGTCAGCCTGTTCATGGATGCCGATCCGGCCGCAATGGCCGCCGCGCGTGATGTGGGCGCGGACCGGGTCGAGTTGTACACCGAGCCCTATGCCCAGGCATGGGGCGGCCCGCAGCAACAGCAGCAGACGGAACGATATGCGGAGGCGGCGCGCGCTGCGCTTGCCGCGGGCCTGGGCATCAATGCCGGCCATGATCTCAACCGCGACAACCTGACCTGGTTTCTAGGCGCCGTGCCTGGTGTGCAGGAGGTCTCCATTGGGCATGCACTGATCGCTGATGCGCTGGAGATGGGCTACGCGGCAGCCGTCGCGGACTACCTGCGTTGCATCGACGAGGCGGTTGGGCGGCAGCCAGTGCGTCCATGATCTACGGCATCGGCACCGACATCTGCGACATCCGGCGCATCCGGGCCAGCCTGGAGCGGCATGGCGAGCGTTTTGCCGGCAAAATCCTGTGCGCCGGCGAAATGACGACCTGGCAATCGCGCAGTGCGCGTTGGCCGGAGCGCGGCGTGCGCTACCTTGCGACCCGGTTCAGCGCGAAGGAGGCGTTCAGCAAGGCGATCGGCCTGGGCATGCGCATGCCCATGACCTGGCGCCTGTGCGAGATCGCCAAGCAACCGGCAGGGCATCCGAATGCCGGCAAGCCCTGCATCGTGCTGCATGGCGAACTCAAGCGCTGGTTCGAGGCGCAGGACCTGCGTGTCCATGTCAGCGTGACCGACGAAAGCGAATACGCAGCCAGTTTCTGCGTCGTGGAAACCATTCGCTGATGCCGCCATGTCAACAAGCCTCATCCAACGTCGGAATTTAAGAGCATCGATGCAAGCCCAGGCACCCCTGATCATCGACGTTGCCGGCCTCGCGCTATCTGCCATCGAGCGCAAACGCCTGCAGCATCCGCTGGTGGGCGGCGTGGTGCTTTTCGCACGCAACTGGGCGAATCGTGCGCAACTCAGCGCCTTGTGCGAGGCCATCAAGCGTGTGCGTGATGACCTGCTGATCATGGTGGATCACGAAGGCGGGCGCGTGCAGCGCTTTCGGACCGACGGATTCACGCACCTGCCGCCGATGCGTGTACTGGGCCAGATGTGGCAGGGTGATGGCAGGTCCGATCCCCAGGCTTGCGCGATGCGCGCCACACGCACCGCAACCGCATGCGGCTATGTCATGGGTGCCGAATTGCGCGCCTGCGGCGTGGACCTGTGCTTTGCGCCGGTGCTCGATCTGGACCATGGCCCCAGCGGCGTGATCGGTGATCGTGCATTTGCGCGCGATCCGGCCGTCGTCGCACTGCTGGCCAAAAGCCTGATGCATGGCCTGCTGCAAAGCGGCATGGCCAACTGCGGCAAGCATTTTCCGGGACACGGTTTTGCCGCAGCTGATTCGCATACCGACGTGCCGGTAGATGAACGCGGCCTCAAGACCATCCTCGCCCAGGATGCGGCGCCCTATGGCTGGTTGGGCACGGCGTTGGCCAGCGTGATGCCGGCTCATGTGGTGTATCCGCGCGTCGATAACCGGCCAGCGGGCTTTTCGTCCCGATGGCTGGAGGACATCCTGCGCGGACAGCTGGGTTTTGCCGGCGCGGTGTTCAGCGACGACCTGAGCATGGCGGGCGCACGCATGATCGACGGTCATTGCGTGGACTTTTGTCAGGCCGCCGTGGTCGCACTGGCAGCGGGCTGCGACCTGGTGCTGCTGTGCAACCAGTGCCTGGACGGCAACCCGGCCATTGACAACTGGATCGAGGGCATGGTGCAGGCCCAGGCCAGCGGGCACTGGATGGCTCGTCCCGCCAGCGAGCAGCGCAGGCTCGCCTTGCTTCCGAGCGCCGCGCCGGTCAACTGGGATGATCTGATGCTGCAAGCGCAGTACATGCAGGCGCTCGATGACATCCCCTGAGCGACTCTGCAAGGAGTCCGAGACGCGGTTCGCCTCAGGCTCGACGCGGTTGCGTGGACACGCTGTCCGATGTCGCGATCCGACCGCGCCGACGCGCCAGCGCGACAACGGCCAGTAGCGCTGTCAGCAGCGCCATTACGATCGATTCGATCCAATCGGTCGCACCGCCTCCACCAGAACCGGGCGCGTATACCGTGATGCCGACATACAGGGTTTCGCCGCTGAGCAGGCCGTCGCTGGGCGTAATGCTCATCGTGTAGCTACCCAGGGGCCCAGCGTTGTCCCAGATGAAGGTGCCGGTTGCGGAATCGAACGTGGCACCGCGCGGCAATGCAGCGGCGACATACGTGATGCCATCGCCCTCGGCATCAATGCCACTTGCGGTGAAGGTGAGTTGGGAGCCCAGAGCTACGAACAGGTTTCCTACCGGTGCCAGGACGGGGGCGGAATTGTTGGCCGGTATGGTCAGGTCCAGGCGTGCGGTTTTGCCGGCCAGGTCGACCGCCTGGAAACGGAATGTGAAGCTGTCGCCGGCCGGTGGCACGACGAACGCGGCCGTCGGCGCGGCGGACCCGCTCAGTGCCACCGGGGGGCCCGCGATCTGGCTCCACGATACGGAATGGATACCGACACCGAGCAGCCCCTTCATCGCTGTTCCCAGCAACTGCACCGTGCTGCCGCGCGGCGCAACGTCGCCGGCGGAGCTGCGCACCGTGAGGACGGGCGCGTCATCGTCCAGTACATCGCGCACGGTGTTGCTCGCATCGAGCAATCCGGCGCCGCAGGACTGCCGTCCGGCGCAGTAGGAACCCGGCGGGTGGGGCCTGGTGGCGTTGAGCAAGCGGGATCGGATCTCGTCTGGCGAGATGGCTGGCTTGGCCTGGAACATCAGGGCCACGACCCCGGACACATGGGCAGTGGCCATGCTGGTGCCGCGCTTGCCTTCGAAGCGATCGGCCAGTGGCGTGGTGAGCCCGGTATTGCTGGTGGAGTGGATTGGCCGACCGTCACCGGCAATAGCCGCGCCATTGCCACCCCCCGGTGCACTGATGGCCGTCGCGCTGCCGACGTTGGCGTAGCTGGCGTTGTCGCCGTCGATCGTGTGCGCGGTCACGGCAATCACACCGGCGCAGTTAGCCGGCTGCAGGATTGCGCCCGCGCTATCGTTGCCTGTCGCGGCCACCACGACGCTGCCGGCGGCGATGACCTCATCCACCGCGCCCTGGAATGCCGCCGAGCAACTGCCAAAACGCCCCAGGCTCATGTTCAGGACCTTGGCCACCTGGGTGTTGGTCGGTACGCCCGGAACCGGCAGACCCACGGCCCAGCGCATGCCGGCGGCGATGTCGGACACATAGCCGCCACACACGCCGAGCACCCGGATCGGCAGCAGCCTGGCATTGAACGCGGCGCCGGCTACGCCGCTGTTGTTGTTGGCAACCGCCGCGATGATGCCTGCGACATGGGTTCCGTGCCAGGTGGAATTGGCTGACGCGCAGTCTCCCTGGTTGCTCCAGTCGCCGGGGTCGCGTGCATCGCTGTCGCGGCCACCTCCGTCATTGGCGGTGGTAAATGCACCCGAGGGATCGGGCCCGATGAAGTCGTAGCCCGCCAGCATATTGGCAAACAGGTCGGCATGTGGACGAAAGCCGCCGTCCAATTGCGCCACGATCACGCCGGCGCCGCTCGCGCGGTCCCAGGCCTGTGGAAAATTGGCCGCGCCGGCGCCGCTGGAGACCGCTTGCATGCTCCATTGACGGGCTGCGAATTCGGTGTCGTTGGGCAGCAGTTGGGCGGTCACCCGCTCGTCCACTTCGACAAAGGCTATCTGCGGGTCCGATTGCAGCCGTCGTGCAAATGCGGATAGTTCGGCCCGGTTCATGCGCCGGCTGGTCAGAGCGACATGGGTGCTCGCCGACACCGAGCGGAGATAGGCCAGCTCAATGCGTTCGCCGGAGTCCGTCGCGCGCTGGCGCGTCCGGTTCAGGGCCTGGACGGTCGCGGCAGGGTCAGTCTGCAGCGCCGGTCCGCCCGCCACCGCCGCCTGGGCTTTCTCCGGCTGAAAGCCGATGATGATCCGGTTCAATCCGTTCGACGGGTCTGCCGGCGTGGCGCGCGTACCGTCTTGACGGGCAAGGGGCTGACCTGTGTGGGGTGCCACCGCCTGGGCCAGGACCGATGCGGTGGCCAGCATCCAGCCAAGGGCCAGTGCAGCCACGCCTGTGCATGTCGAGGTCATGGCGCGATCAGCCCGCGGGCGCCTCCCGGCGCAACGCCGGAAACAGGATCACGTCGCGGATGCTGGGGCTGTCGGTCAGCAGCATCATCAGCCGGTCGATGCCGATGCCGCAGCCGCCGGTGGGTGGCATACCGTACTCCAGTGCCCGAACGAAGTCGTGGTCGTAGAACATGGCTTCGTCGTCGCCGCTGTCCTTGGCATCGACCTGGGCATGGAACCGGTCCGCCTGGACTTCCGCGTCATTGAGCTCGCTGAACCCATTGCCGAACTCGCGCCCGGTAATGTACAGCTCGAAGCGTTCGGAGACTGCCGGATTCTGGTCGCTGGCCCGGGCCAGCGGCGAAATTTCCACCGGGTGCTCGCAAATGAAGGTCGGCTGCCAGAGGTGATGTTCGACGGTTTCCTCGAAATACATCACCTGCAGGCTGGCCAGGCTGCGGCGCGAAAGTTGGTCCTTGTCTTCGGACTTGCCCAACTTGCGCAAGGCGCCGTGCAGCCATTGCGCGTCATGTACAGCCGGTCCCGCATCGGTGTGTTTCTCGATCGCCTGCACGATGGTCAGGCGCTCGAACGGCTGGGTGAGGTCAACGGCCTTGCCGCCATAGGACAGTTGCAGGCTTCCCACCGCCTTGAGGGCCGCGTCGCGCACCAGGGCCTCGGTAAAGTCCATCAGATCCAGGTAATTCCAGTACGCCGCATAGAACTCCATCATGGTGAACTCGGGGTTGTGTCGAACCGAAATGCCCTCATTGCGGAAGTTGCGGTTGATCTCGAACACCCGGTCAAAACCGCCCACGATCAGGCGTTTGAGGTACAGCTCGGGCGCGATGCGCAGGAACATCTCCTGGTCCAGCGCGTTGTGGTGCGTGACGAAGGGCTTGGCGTTGGCGCCGCCCGGAATCGGATGCAGCATCGGCGTCTCGACTTCGAGAAAACCATGTTCGACCATGAAGTTGCGCATCGAGCTCACCGCCTTGCTGCGCGCCACAAAACGCGCGCGGGCATGTTCGTCGGTGATCAGGTCGACATAACGCTGACGGTATTTCTGTTCGGTATCGGTCATGCCGTGAAACTTGTCCGGCAGCGGGCGCAGGCTCTTGGTCAGCAGGCGCACGACGGTTGCTCGCACCGACAGCTCGCCGGCCTTGGTGC
>JAYUQC010000035.1:0-16377 GCA_043759735.1 Rhodoferax sp. | reverse complement strand
CACATGTCGGTTGGCTGCGATGTCGCCGACCTCGGGAACCACAGGCGCATATTCAACCATTGAATGGGTGTAGTAGCTCACTGGCAATCCGTCGTCGGCGATGGCCCGTTCCAGCGCAGGCGCCAGCACCCGTTCCGTTGCGTCCAGAAAAGCCAGGATCTCGGCGCGGTCGACGTCGACAAGCTCGCCGTCGATTCCCAACCGTGTATCGGCCCGAAAAGCCTCACGGCAACAGGCCAGTTGCTCCCAGGCACCCATGAACGCCTGCAGGTCGGCTTTTGCCAGGATGCGGGTGACACTGTGTAGCAAGCCTGCCACCTCGACCGGTAACGCCAGCGCGAGGTCGGGCTCCAGCAATTCCTGCAGCACGCAGCGGATAAAGGTGCCCCAACGCTTCAGGGCATATGCCTCATGGCTCGACGAACCCAGCAGGCCGGGCAGGCCGTTTAAGGCGTCACACCAGCCGGGCTTCTCGGCCTCCATTTCCAGGCCAGTGCCAAACGGGTCGAACAACGTGGCCTTCACCGCCATCAGGTTCAAGATCTTGACCAGCAGACTGGTGCGAAATATCGGGCCAAGACCATGTCCGCTGCGCATCGTGTTTGGCTGCTGCGCGCGCCGCGCAATCAACTGGGTCTTGTCGGCATCCTGCGCCACCGCGTGCAACTGGCGCACCGTGCCATCCGCACGCAGCACATACTTGCGCGCGCGCGGCTGCACCACGTGGTCGTTGTCGAAGTAGGTGAAGTCGCGCCGTTCGACGAGCAGCGCCCGCAGCCGATCCGGATACACCGCCGCGTAGCTCTCTAGCAGGTCCAGGTTGTATGTCCAGTGGTCGACCCAATAGCCTTCGCCGTGGGCTGCACCCTGGATTTTGTCGGACAGGCCCAGGATGCGGTCGAACCAGGGCCGGGCGATGTCTACCGTAGCCCAGGCGTCCGTCAGCCGTTCCTGCAGCTGTCCGGGGCTGAAGGGCTGCGCCAGGAAGCTGCGCCATTCGGGGGTATTGCCCGCCGGCCAAGCCTGGAACAACTCTGGCCACTGGTCTTGCGGCAGGCAGAACTTTTCGGCCTGGATGACCAGCGGGTTGTTGCCGTCGAGCTGGATCAGGTTGAAGAAGGTTTCGACATTGGTTGCGTCGATGTCCGGAAATATGAAGTTCTCGCAGCGGCGGTTCTGGTTCACGTCGCGAAAATTGCCGTTGCCTTGCGACCAGTAGCTGGCGGCAAGCTCGAAGAAGTTGTAGTCCCTTTCCATGTCACCGTGCTTGCGCGTGAAGGTGTGGAACACGCGCGGCCCGCGTGGTCCGTTGATCACCACGGGTTGACCACCTCGCAAGGTGTTGTCAAGGAATGCCTGGCGTGTATAGGGCGCGAGTTGCGCCGGGCCGGCAACAAGATCGAAGCACGCGCCGATGCTGCGGATCAGCTCGGCGTTTTCGTTGCGCTTGCGGCTCACATACAACGCGTCGCCACCGACCCTGGCGCGCAACGCATCAGCCTGGCTCCAGTCGCTTGCCTGCCCGAAAAACGAACTCCAGCTGGTGGTTTGGCCGGGCGCCAGCTCCAGCGACAGCTGCGCGAATGCGCACGCGGTCAGTGTTTCGCAGCGCGAAGCAAGCGTGTCGATCCGGTCGGATTGCACGAACGCCAACGGCGTGCGCAGGCTGGTGTCAGTCCCAAATACCAGGTCTGGGTCGACGATCATCGGCACGGCAACGCCCTGGCACAGCGTAAAGGCGAAAAAACCGGCATCGATCCATCGAACATCGGGCTTGTCCGATGGTTCGACCTTGAGCTTGAAGAACGGAAGGTTCTGCTCGACATGGCGCACTTCGGCAAACGCCTCCATCGTGCGGGACATCATCTTGTGCAGGCGCTCTTCCAGGCCAAAGGGCACTATCTGCGGCAGTCCGTCCAGCACATTGGCATGGATCGATGTGCTACCGATATTTTCCAGTGTCACATGGCGCACCAACGCCGCAATGTTCTCGCCTGGCAGCGTGAAATAGACGATCCGGATACGCAGAGCCAGCGCGGGGTGAATTTCCTCGATCTCGACCTCTTCGGCGCGCACCGACAGGCGCTGCACCACGCCATCGGCGGGAGTGATCTGGAACGGCTCGTGCAGTGTGTTGCCCTGTACGCCCGTCAAATTCACGAAGGTCCGAAATCCCTGCGATGACGTGAGCGTGTAGGCCTTGTTTGCGGGCTGAAACTCCAGCATGGCGCTATTCTTGTCGTTCACGCCGAAGCTTGCTATGCATTGCCCACGGTTGGCGTAGAAAACCCACATGGGTTTGCCGTACGCACCGGCAATGCCTGGCAGAAAGCTGGAGAACGGCCTCGCCGCGTTGAATTGACTGAGGTGAAAGCCGTCGGCTTGCAAAGTGGCTTTTGGGGTCATTGGGGACAGGCGGGTCGACATACGCGCAGCGGCGCGCCGTATTGGTGCGACGCAGGTGAAGACATCAATTGCTGGCGACCAGTTCAGGGTAGGTGCCTTGCATCACCAGTTTGGGCCGGCGATCGACGGTGAACAGGCCCCAGTGCTTCTCCGGCTCCATCGGGTCGGACGAACCTTTCCACGGTTCATCGAAAGCCTCGAAGACGAAGGTCAGAATGCCGACCGCGCGCGTCCATTGCATCAGGTCGTGGTAGTAGATCTGTTGCAGTTCCTGCGAGGCGTGTTCGGCATTCATGCCGCGGCCGTTCGAACTGGTGGCCCAGCCGGCCTCGGTGATCACCACCGGCTTGTCCGGATACAGGTGCGCCACGCTGTGCAGGTTGTCCTTGGTATAGTCCAGCGCCTCGTGGATATGCTTGTATTCCCATACCGGATAGGTGTGCAGCGATATGAAATCGAGTTCCGCGACCAGGTCGCGCAGTTTGTGCTGCCACGGAACATAGTTTTCGCAGAAGGTGACCGGTTGTGTGATGCGCGACTTGACCCGTCGCACGTATTCAATCATGTGGTGCACGGGAACGAAGTGATCGGTCCAGTCGACAGTGGCCTCGTTGCCGACCGCCACCGAGAACACGATGTCCTGGTATTGGTTCGCCAGCGCGACCAGCCGTTCCAGCTCGGCCTGGTTTTCCCGCTGGCTTGCCGCCAACTGTTCCTCGCTATAGGTGGCGCCCCAGGGACAGCCGAAGTTGTTCATCTCCGCACCCAGATAGGCGCCAAGCATGACGCGCAGCGGCAAGTTCTCTTTGTGGATAACCTCCAGCACGCGCTCACCATGCGGACTGCAATCGTACAGACGCAACAGGCTCCAATGCTTGCGCAGTATCAGCAGATCTTCGAGGATTTGCGCATGGGAGGGATAGGTACGGCTGCCGGGGTCCTGCCCATGGCGGTAGCCCGAGTAGCAGATGGCGTTGCCTTCAGGTAGTCGGAGCAATGCGGCCCTTGCGGCCGGTGCGGCGTGCTTGGTCATCCGGTGAACTTGGGACGAGCGTCCTTGTCCCAAAGGCCCCAGTAGGCACCAACGTCACCTTCGGACCCCACCTTCCAGGCTTCGTCGAAGGCGGAAAAATAGAAGACCTCGATCTCGTCGCGCTGCGCCCATTCGATGGTGTCCAGAAAATAGCGCATCGCCCCCTCGGTGGATGGCACCGCACCGTGGAACCGGCTGCCACGGTCGGGCCATCCGGTCTCGCTGACGACGATGCGCTTGCCCGGCGCCGCAGCCTGCACCCGGCGCAACATGCTCTGCATGTAGGCAACGGCATGGTCCCGCGGACAACCTTCCCAAAACGGGTAGCAGTTGCTCAGCACTACATCACAGGCCGCGGTGACGCGTGGATGTTTCTCGAACAGGTAGTAAGCGTCGACATAGCCCACCGGTATGCCGGGAACCGCATCCTTGGCCTGCTGGATGAAGGCCAGCAGCTGGTCCTCATCCAGGTCCTCGCGCAACAGCACCTCGTTGCCGATGGCCAGCAAGTCGGCATGGCCGGCTTGCGCCACCGCGATTGCGCCTGCCACCTCGCGCCGGTTGATACCGGCATCGGTTCCCAGCCAGGCGCCGACCAGGGTTTTCAGACCGCATTCATGGGCGATGCGCGGAATATGTTCATTGCTGTCGGTACACGAGAAGCTGCGGATCCAGCGTGCATGCGGCGCGATGGCCTGCATGCGTTGCCGTATCTGCTGTTCGCTGACTTGCGCGCCGGGGCCCTGGCCATCCAGGTAGGGACTGAAGCACAGGCCGTGTATGCCGCGCTCCAGTGCAGTGCGCATCGCGAGGGTCAAAGCATCGCGTTCAGACACCGGTAGTTCTTCCCAGCTGGCGGATGGCCCGCCTGACGCGGCAATCAGCATTGGACCTAGCGCCCCGGATCGGACGCCGGCGTTGGCCGCGTTCCAGACGGTCTCGATATCGGAGTTCGACATGTTTCTGCTCGACATGATTATTCCTCTTGCATCCGCCTGGGTGATTGCTTCTGATACGGAAACCGGCCATCTCCGATCGGTTTTGTGTCGCCGTAACCGCCGACGCGGTCGTAGACCCGAACATAGTCCACCACCAGCTCGGCCGGGAACCGGGTCTGCGGATTCGGCAGGCCGGGAAAATTGCCGCCGACGGCGACGTTCATGACAAGGTAGAACGGCTGATCAAACGGCGCCGGCCACGGGTTGATGTCAGCTGCGCGTCGCGCAGGAACGCCATCAGCCCGGACCAGTTTGCTGCAACTCCACCAGTGATTCCGGGTCGCGGTGAGCACGCCGTCGACGTAGAACCGGATTTCGCCCGGCTCCCACTCCACGCTGTAAACATGCCAGTCGGAGACCAGGCTGCCGGCGGGCAGCTTGTGCACATGGGTGATCAATGCCCGCGCCTCGGAGCCGGTTGACCCGAAATGGATGCTGTTCAAAACCTCATGCGGTTTTTCGCCAACGATCTCCATCAGGTCGATTTCACCCGAGGCCGCCCAGCCACCGTATGTGTCTTCCTGCGGCAACATCCACAACGCCGGCCACAAGCCCTTGCCCCACGGCACCTTGGCGCGGATCTCGAATCGGCCGTACAACTTGGTAAACAGAGGCGTTCCGTCGCGCTTGCGCGTCTTCATGCGCGCCGATGTGTAGCCGCAACCGTGCAATGCCTCCTTGACAGCGCGGATGGTGAGCAAACTGTCCTTGACTGACACGTTGCTCGGTTCCTGTGTGTAGTACTGCAGTTCCTCGTTGCCCCAACCTTCGACCCAGACATGGTTGCGGTAGTCGAAGAAACCGTTGCCGATGTCGAAGGCCCACTTGCCCGGATCTACCTGGTCGCCTTCGAACTCGTCGTTCCAGACCAGCTTCCAGCCTTTGCTGATAGCTTTCCGGGCCTTGGACGTGGTACCGGACCGGGCGACTGTGGCGGTCCTGGGGGCGGTCGCCGATGTGGCTTGCTGCATGCTGCCCTGTGATGGGTTGCGGGGGATGCGCTGTACGGGGCAGCACTCAGATCAGGCGGCCGTCGGCGCCAAAGACCAATGCCCAGGACGCATCGGGTGCGAGTCCGACCGATTGCCCGGCCTCCATCGTGCTGTGCTCGGTGCCAACCTTGGCGTTGAGCAGGTCTGCAATGCCGTCGACGCGCAGGTGAATGATGGACGAGTCACCCAGGTGTTCAGCCAACACCACGCTGGCGGCGATACCCTGGCCGGCTGGCGACAGATGCAGGTGCTCAGGGCGCAGTCCGATGCGCTGCCCGCTAGCCGGCGCGCCGCTGGCCAGCGCATCCCACAGGGCCTGGTGCGCCGGCGCCGCGCCGGTGACGGGCGGGCGGGGGATCAGATTGATGCGCGGAGCGCCGATGAAGGTTGCCACGAACTCGTTGGCCGGCCGGTTGTACAACTCCATCGGCGCGCCGAGCTGTTCGACGATGCCCTTGTTGAAGACCGCGATCCGGTCGCCCAGCGTCATGGCCTCGACCTGGTCATGGGTCACATAGATCATGGTTGTGCCCAATTCCTTGTGCAGCCGTGACAATTCGATGCGCATATTGACCCGCAGCGCCGCATCCAGATTGGACAAGGGCTCGTCGAACAGGAAGACCTTGGGTTTGCGCACGATCGCGCGGCCTATGGCGACGCGCTGGCGTTGTCCACCCGAAAGCTCCTTGGGAAATCGGCCGAGCAACTCGGTGATGCGCAACACCGTGGCGGCCTGTTTGACCTGTTCATCGCGTTGCGCATGGCCCACGCCCGCCATCTTCAGCGCAAACCCCATGTTCTCGGCCACTGTCATGTGCGGATAGAGCGCGTAACTCTGGAACACCATCGCCGCACCCCGATCGGCCGGGCGGATGTCGTTGGCGCGCTGGCCGTCGATCAGCAGGTCGCCCGCGGTCACGCTTTCGAGTCCGGCAATCATGCGCAGCGTGGTGGATTTGCCGCAGCCGGAGGGACCCACGAAGACGATGAATTCGCCGTCGCCGACATCGAGGTCCACGCCCTTGATGACGTCGACCGCGCCGTAACTCTTGCGGATACCGCGCAGTGAAACCTTGCCCATCTCATGCTCCTGTTGTTGTCGCTTCGCGCCGTTCGCGCGCGGCCTTTTGACGCACGATGAAATCGCGGTACCACAAGGCGCTGTCCTTGGGTGTTCTGCGCTGGCTCGCGTAATCGACATGCACAATGCCGAATCGCTTCTCGTATCCGGAGGCCCATTCGAAGTTGTCGAGCAGGCTCCACACCATGTAACCCTCCATGCGTACACCTTGGCGCATGGCCTGCGCCACCGCATCGATGTGGCGTGCGATGTATTCCCGCCGGTGGGTGTCGTGCACGCGGCCATTCACGACCTGGTCCTTGAACGCGCCTCCGTTTTCGGTCACATACAACGGAGGAATGTCATAGTCCTGGTTCAGGCGCACCAGCAGGTCGGTGAGTCCTTCCGGATAGACCTCCCAACCCATGTCGGTAACCTCGCGTCCGCCACTTCTCTTGTCCCAGCTGTCGGTCGCGCTGACAACCATGCGCGAGTAGTAGTTGATTCCCATGAAATCCATAGGCGTTGCGATGATCCGCATGTCACCGGTTTGTGTCTGCGGTGCGTCGGCGCCCAGATAGTTCAGAATATCCTGTGGATAGTGCCCGTTCATCAACGGATCCATGTACCAGCGCAACAGCCGTCCGTCCTCCCGTTGGGCTCGCTCGTGGTCCGCGGCGGAGTCGGACGCCGGGTAGACCGGCGACAGGTTGAGCACGATGCCCAGGCGTGACTTGCAGCCGTTCGCGCGCAAAGCCTGCAGCGCCATGCCATGGCTGAGCATCAGATGGTGCGATACCTGCATGGCCAGCGCGCGATTTTTGATGCCGGGAGCGAAATTGCCGTCTTCGTGCCCGAGTGTGGCCATCACCCAGGGCTCGTTGTGCGTGGTGATCGTCGCAATCCGATCGCCCAAGCGCTGGTCCATTCCGATTGCGTATTCGACGAAACGATGAACCGTATCGCGCTGTGCCCAGCCGCCCTTGTCCTGCAGGCGCTGTGGCAGATCCCAGTGATTGAGTGTGAGATAGGGCTTGATGCCGCGGTCCAGCAGACCGTCCACCAGCCGCTCGTAGAAGTCAAGGCCGCGCGCGTTCCATTCGCCCGAGCCACTGGGTCGCACCCGCGGCCAGGAAACCGAGAAACGGTAGGCGTCGACCTGCAGGCTGGCGATCAGGTCCAGATCTTCTTCCCAGCGGTGATAGTGTTCGCAGGCGATACTCCCGTCGCTATGGTCCGCGATGGCATCCTCGACACGGCAAAAAGTGTCCCATATGGACGGACCTTTCCCGTCTTCGGCCGCCGCGCCTTCGATCTGGAATGCGCTGGTCGCTACGCCCCACACAAAAGTTGGCGGAAAATCCTGCGGCGGACGTGTGCCCAGTCCACGTGCGACCAATCGGTTCATTTGACTGCGCCCGCCGTAAGGCCGGAAATGAGTTGACGCGACGAAAGAACAAACAACACGATCAGCGGCAGAGTGGCAATGGCCGAACCCGTCATCAGCGCGCCCCATTCGGTATCGACCGGGCTTTGCAGGCTGCGCAAAGCCAGCGGCAGCGTATACATGTCGGGTGAACGCATCACCACCAGAGGCCCGATGAAATTGTTCCAGGACGCGATGAAGGTGATCAATCCCAGCGTACCCAGCGCGGGCTTGAGTAGCGGCAGCACGATGCGCCAGTAAATGCCCAATTCGCTGCAACCATCCATGCGGGCTGCTTCGATCAGGTCCTTTGGTACGGTGGTCGTGACGAACTGGCGCATCAGGAAGATTCCGAACGCACTGGCCGCGCCAGGGATGTACAACGCCCGCGGCTGGTCGATCCAACCCAGAAGATCCATGATCATGAATGTCGGGATCATGTTCATGAACGTCGGTATCAACATGGTTCCCATCACCATGCCAAAAAGTGCGTTCTTGAAGCGGAACTCGAACAAGGCGAACGCATACCCTCCCATGGAGCAAAACATCAGCGTGAGCACGGTGGATGCCACCGCCACATACACACTCCAGCCCAGGTTGCGCCAGAACGGCAGGCGGTCGGTGAGGATCTTCAGATTGCCCAGCAGATCATCACCAAAGAACATCGGCGGCGGCAGGCTGAATATCTCGGTGCGCGACTGGGTCGCAAACACGAACATGAAATAGAACGGTGAGAGCATGATTACCGTACCCACGCCGACGATCAGATAAGCAGCCAAGGGCGCCAGGTTTTCGGATTGAATTTTCATTGGATGAACCCGCAATCAGGTGGATGACTTGCGCGGGCGAAACGCAATATTGGTCAGCCAGGTGAGCAGTCCAACCACGATGAACAACAGCCACGACATCGCGCTTGCCGCGCCAAAGTCGTTGAAGTCGAATGCCATCCGGTACAGGTAGATTGCCGTGGTCATGCCGGCCTGGTCCGAGCCGCCGCGTCCGCCGGTCAGGATGAATGGCTCTTCGAACAGCTGCAAGCCGCCGATCACGCTGAGCGTGACACCGAAGAAGATCATCGGCTTGAGGCTGGGCAGCGTGATGTAGAAGAATTGCTGGATGCGCCCGGCGCCATCCATCGTGGCAGCCTCGTAGATATCTTTCGGTATGGTCTGCAAAGCGGCCAGGTACAGAACCACGTTGAAGCCGACGTAGCGCCAGAACACCAGCATCGAGATGGCCGGCTTGATGTTGTCCGGGTTGCCCAGCCAGTCAACCGGGTCGCTTGGTAGCAGCCAGCCCAGCCCGGGCACTTGGGCCATGGCTTGCAGTCCCACATTGACCAATCCGTAGTCGGTTGAAAAAAGCGAACTGAACAGGATCGCGATGGCGACCGTGGACGTGATGTAGGGCATGAAATACGCCCCGACGACCGCATTGCGCATGCCCTTGAACGAGGTGTGGATGAAATAGGCCAGCGGTATCGCGACCACGTGTTGTGGCACACCCGAAGCAAAAGCCATCCAGCCGGTGTTGTAGAGCGACTTCCAGAACCATTCGTCCTGCAGCGCAAACGCGAAGTTGCCAAATCCGACAAAGGCCATCGCGCCCATGCCGCTGCTGGGCTCCCAGCTCTGGAACGCCAGGTACAGGGAAAACAGCAGGGGGAATAGTCCGAAAACGCCGAACAGAATGACGAATGGGCTGATGAACACATAGGGCGCCCATACAGGTGACAGGCGCAGCGCGGCGGGAAGTTTCATCGGTTGCTCAGTTAGGGGTTGCAAGGCCAGACGGTTGCGGCCTCAGCGGTGCGCGCGTTTGCCCAACAGGCGTTGCGCGTCGGCCAGTGCAGCCTTGATGTCCTTGCCCCGGTCCAGGACCTTGTCGAGTTCCGTGTTGATCACCTCGTCGGCGAAGGCGTCCTGCTTGTGTACCGAAACCGCTGTGATGCGACGGGCGGCTTCACGCCATCCAATGCGCGCCGTTTGTCCACCCAGGAAGTCGATTGCCTGGTCGAAGAACGGGTCGTCGTATACCTCAAGCAGCGCCGGAAAAGCGTCCTGGCTGCGAAACGCATTGATCTGCACTTCGCGATCGAGTGTCATCATCTGGATGAACTCCCACGCCAGTTGCTTGTGTGCGGCTGGCGAGCCGCGGGCAATGGCGAAAAATGTGCCCCCGTATGCCGCATAGGCACCCTCGGGCAGTTGCGCGGCGCGCCATTTGCCCTTTGTGTCCGGGGCGAGCCAGTTGTTCAGATGTCCAGCCAGCCAGGCGCCGGTCATCTGGGTGGCGATGGTGCCGCGCTTGAACCCTTCCGACCACTCGTTGGACCAGGCCGAAACCTTGGCATCGAGTTTTTGCTGGCGCACCTGGCGCGCCAGCTCGAACGCGCGTTCGAACCGCGGGGAATTGACCAGCACATTGGATTTGTCGTCGAAGTACAGGCCCTCGCCTGGCTTGATGCCACTGCGAATGACGATGTCCTTCATGTCGCGCGCATGGGCCATCAGGTAGGCACCGGTCGCCTTCTTGATGCGTGTTCCTGTGGCGACGTAGCTATCCCAGGACTGGGTCAACTCGGCTTCGGAGACGCCAGCCTTGGCGAGCAGGTCGGCACGATACAACAGGGTTCCGGGACCGATGTCGGTCGGCATCGCAACCACCGCCCCCTTGCGGTTGGTCGCCTGGGCAAAAGCATAGGGCACGAAGCGCGATTCGAATCGGCGAACGTCGTAGGGCGGCAGTGACAGGTTATCCAGTCCGCCGCCCTGAGCGAATCGACCGACGTAGCCAACCTCCAGCGCCATGACATCCGGCAAGTAGAACGACGTCGACAGCGCGGTCGTCATGGCTGTGTGGTGGTCGTTGAATTGGCGACTGACAACCTTGATGTCGACCGTGGGATGCAGTCGTTTCCATTGCGCGATGGCGGAGCGAACAATCTCGTCGACCGCGGGGAACGCCGCCACCGTGAGAGTGACCTGAGCCTGTGCGGATGCAAATGCGGCCAGCAACAGCCCGGCTACCGCCCAGCGACGGCTTCGCCTGTTGCAACAACTGGTTTCCTGCATCCGGATCTCCTTGTTTGGGTGGTTGTCGCCCCCATGCCGTCGGATCGGCGGTTATCTATCACGCTTGCAGGATCTAACTTGAAAGCGCTTTCATAATAATTATAGGAGGTGTGAAAATGTGCAGGATTAGGGTATTCCCTGCAGCGCGGCTCTGCGCTGGACGCGCTGGTTACCAAAGCCCTTTTTTTCAGGGCGACAGGCGTCGACCGGATTCGCGTGCGATCAGGATCGGAAGCGGCACTTCCGCGTGCGGCGTCTGACCCGCAATCAGTTGCAGCATGCCGGCGGCCGCCAGCCGGCCAATTTCATACGCCGGCTGGCGTACGGAACTGAGCGGCGGAATTGCATAGAGCGATGAGGGAAGGTCATCGAACCCGATGAGCGAAATATCGGCGGGAACTCGCAGCGATCGGCGTTGCAAGGCCAAATTGGCACCAATCGCCATCTGGTCGTTGGCGGCAAATATTGCGGTGAAACGCCGACGGCTCTGCAACAGATGATCGACGGCCAAAGCGCCGCTGACTTCGTGGTAAGCCCCTGGCGTGACCAGCCCCGGGTCGTATTCAATTGCGGCCGCTTTCAGCGCCGCGCGATAGCCGCGCAGGCGCTCGTTGGCGTCGGGGTGTTCCGCATCGCCCGAAATGAACGCGATTTGCCTGTGCCCCAGATCAATCAGGTACTGGGTCGCGATGCGGCCTCCTTCGAAGTTGTCGAAGTTCAAAGAGAAAAGTCCTGGTGCCTTGAGATTGCGGCCGGTCACCACCACCGGGATCGACTTGGCGCAGGCCTTGAGCGCCTGGTCTGGCAGGCGACCGGTCAGTACGATGATGCCGTCCACGCGTCGCGAACGCAGCACGTCGATGCCGCGCGCTTCCGCCACGGCGTTCCAGTGCCCGCTCACGAACAAGGGGCAGTATCCGGCCACATCAAGTTCGTCCTCGATACCGCGCAATGCCGCGCCATAGTACGGGCTGTCAATTGCCTGGGTAATGACGCCGACGCTGTACGTCTGTCCTCCGGCCAGGCCTCTCGCTACCGGATTGGGAACATAACCCAACTTCGCGATCGCCTTGTCGACCGCACTGCGTTTCGCATCATTGACCACCGCGGTGCCATTGAGAATGCGCGAGACCGTGCTGGGCGATACGCCGGCGAGTTCGGCGACATGATCGATCGTGACAGGCTGGGGACTTCGACTCGAACCGGCCCAGTTGCCACTGCGTGCCCTGCGAATTGTGCTCATCAGCGCACTCCTTTTGGGCGCGAGTATAGGTCTGTGCGGTAAACGGTTGTCGTCAGGCGATCGATTCTGATGGTGCCGTCGGATCGAAACCGGCTGTTGTTTCCGACGGTGGCGCAGTCGTAGCGTCATCGGGCAATCCCAGGCCGTATAGGCGCGCATAAGGGCCCGCGGCGTCCAACAATTCGGCGTGGCGACCCATCTCTACCGTGCGGCCGTTCTCCATGACGACAATGCGGTTCGCGTGCTGAACCGTCGAGAGTCGGTGTGCGATTACCAGCGTTGTGCGCTTTTGCATCAGGCGTTGCAGGGCTTCTTGAACCGCCCGTTCGGACTCGGCATCCAGCGCCGACGTGGCCTCGTCCAGAATCAGCACCGGCGCATCCTTGTAGAGAGCCCGCGCGATGGCCAGGCGTTGGCGCTGGCCCCCGGATAGCTGCATCGCGTTGTGGCCAACCACGGTGTCCAGCCCCTGCGGCAATTCTTTCACCAGGCCCTGCAGGTTGGCGGCGTCCATGCAATGCGCCACCTTGGCCCGGTCCATGGTCTGACCGAGCGCAACATTGACGGCGATCGTGTCGTTGAGCATCAGCACATGCTGGCTCACCAGCGCAAACTGGCCGCGCAAGGTGGCCAGATCCCACTCGCCCAAGGCATGGCCGTCCAAGTAGATGGTGCCGGCACTGGGCTCGACGAATCGCGGCAGCAGGTTGACCAAGGTGGACTTGCCCGAGCCCGAGGCGCCCACCAAGGCAACGGTTTCGCCGGCTGCGACTTGCAGGCTGAACCGGTCGAGTGCCGGTACGGCGTTGTCGGTGTATGACACGCTAATGGTGTCGAACCGGATCACGCCGTCTGCGCGGCGCTTGGCGAAAGTGCCACCGGATTCGTCGGGCGTGCTCGCCATCAGGTCCAGCCCGCGTTCCATCGCGGCCAACCCGCGGGTAATCGGATTGGCGACCTCGGTCAAGTGTTTCAGCGGTGCGATCAGCATCAGCATCGCGGTAACAAATGCTACGAAACCGCCAACCGAGGTGGTGTTATCCGCGCTTTGAACCAGGGCCACCGTGATCACGGTCGATAAGGCCACTGCGGCCAGCACTTGGGTCAGGGGCGTCATGGCCGCCGAAGCCGCGGTCGACTTCATCGACAGCCGGCGCAGTGCGTCACTGAGTTGGGCGAAACGATCTGACTGCGAAGCCTGAGCCGCCTGCAGGCGGATGTCGCGGTGCGCGAGCACGTTTTCCTCGACCACATAGGCCAGAGCGTCGGTCGCCTGCTGACTGTTGCGCGTGACCCGGTACAAGCGGCGCGACAGGGTCCGCATGACAAGCGCAACGGCCGGGAACAGGAACACCACGATCAGCGTCAGTTTCCAGTTCAGGAACATCAAATAGCCCAACAGCGCCAGCAAGGTCAGGCTGTTGCGCGTCAAGGTCATCAGGGCGCCCACCAGCAATGTCGAGCCGCTCTGAACCTCGTACACGATGGTGTTGGCCAGTGCGCTCGACGTCTGCCCGGAGAACAAACTCAACTGGGCACCCAGCAATTTGTCGAACATCGCCTTGCGCAACACCATGAGCCCCGACGAGGTGATCTTGGTCATGGCCAGTTGAGCCGTAAAGCTGCATACGCCGCGCACCGCGAAAAGCAGTATCAAAGCCACCGGAACCACCCACAACTGCAGGTTTCCCTGTTGGAAACCACGGTCCAGCAAGGGCTGCAACAACGCGGGGATCAGAGGTTCCGATAGCGCCAGCACCAAAGTCGCGCCAGCTGCCGCAGCCCAGACCCACAAGGGCCGGCCAAAATACGGCCAAAGCCGCGACAGCCGCTTGAACAGACTGCCGGCCCGCGCCGTGGATTCATGCATCGACACCAAGCCCCCGGTTAGCAGGTCGGGCACACGGCCCGGCCGTCACCCATTCGGCGCGATGGCGTCGCGGCGGCTGAAAAGGCGGTGGTAGGGCGGGCATTCATGGCTGCTGAAACGGGAGGGTTTATTATCGGGGCATCGCCCGGGCGCCCTGCTGGCTCCGTTTCGCGTGCCATTGCGTGCTGTTGCGGGGCTAATCCCACCAGTCCTGAATGGCAGGCTCGTGGCCATTCAAAGGTGCCGGTACGTGCAACTCCCACAAACCCTGGTTTTCATGATTTCCATTCTGTTTGGTCGCGCTGGCGTTGTCGTTCGACTGCTGGTCGCCAGTTGCGCCCTGGCCTTGATGATGCCCGCCGCCGCGCAATTGCGCATTGAAGTGTCCGGTGTCGGGCTGACGCAGCTCCCAATTGCCATCGCGCCATTTCGTGGCCAGGATGGCATGGCGCAAAAGATTTCTGCCATCGTGCAGGCCGATCTGGAACGCAGTGGCCAGTTTCGTGGCACCGACCTGGTGCCGGCGAGCATGGACGAGTTGTCGCGGCCGGAGCTCACTGCATGGCGCCAGAAGGGCGCCGACTCGTTGGTGGTCGGCAGCATCACACGCCTGGCGGATGGCCGTTTCGATGTGCGGTTTCGCTTGTGGGATCTGACCCGCGGGCAAGACCTCGGTGGCCAGAGCTACGCCGTAACCCAGACTGACCTGCGGCAATCGGCGCACCGGATCGCCGATTTTGTCTATGAGAAGCTGACCGGGGTCAAAGGCATCTTTTCAACCCGTATTGCCTATGTGACCAGGGTCTCGCAAAGATACAGCCTGTGGATCGCCGACGCGGACGGCGAGAACGCGCAATCGGCGCTGGCCAGTCCGGAACCGATTATCTCGCCGGCCTGGTCGCCACTGGGCGGGCAGCTGGCCTATGTGTCATTTGAATCGCGCAAGCCGGTTGTGTATGTGCATGAAATTGCCACCGGCAAGCGTCGCTTGCTGGCCAATTTCCGCGGCTCCAACAGCGCGCCGGCCTGGGCGCCCGACGGGCGCACGCTGGCTGTCACGCTCAGCCGCGACGGCGGCTCGCAGCTGTATCTGATCGACGCTCAGGGGGGAGAACCCAAGCGACTGGCGCAGTCAGCCAGTATCGATACCGAGCCGGTGTTCTCGCCCGACGCCGGCACGATCTACTTCGTAAGCGACCGGGGTGGTTCGCCGCAGATCTACAAGCTGCCTGCGAGCGGGGGCAGCCCGCAGCGCATCACCTTTACCGGCAGTTACAACATTTCCCCGAGCATCAGCCCAGACGGCAAGTCGCTGGCCTATATTTCCCGAGTCAATGGTGCGTTCCGTCTGCATGTGATGGATCTCGCCAGCGGCAACTCGGTTGCAATCACCGACACGTCTTCCGATGAAAGCCCGAGTTTTGCACCCAACGGGCGTCTCATCATCTACGCGACGTCCGCGCAGGGACGCGAGAGCCTGACGACGACCACGCTGGATGGTCGCGTCAAGACCCGCTTGGCGGGGCCGTCGGGCGAGATCCGCGAGCCCGACTGGGGTCCGCTTCAGAAACAATGACAAACCAAGGAGAACACGGATGAATCGATTATTGCTGGCCTTGTCGTGCGCCGCATTGCTGGTAGGTTGTGGCTCGTCCGTCAAACTGGACGATGTCGCCGTCGAGGACAAGACCGGCAAACCGGTAGGTGCGCAGGCTGGTGCCGGTTCAGGCGGCGCTGCCGGGGCGGCCGGCAGCACCGGTGTGCTGGCCAGTTCGGGCGTGGCGCCGGTGGACCTGACCAAGTCCGGCTCGACTTCCGCGATACAGCAAGGGCCGCGCGTCGTCTATTTTGACTATGACAGCTTCGTGATCAAGCCGGAGTTTCAGGGCCTGATCGAAAACCATGCGCGTGTCCTGAAGTCCGAGCCGAGCCGCCGCGTGATGATCGAAGGACACACCGACGAAACCGGCGGCCGCGAATACAACCTCGCGCTGGGCCAAAAGCGTGCCGAGGCCGTGCGCCGTGCACTGGGTCTGTTGGGTGTGGTCGATGCCCAGGTGGAGGCGGTGAGTTACGGCAAGGAGAAGCCCGCGGTCCAGGGCAACGACGAAGCCGCCATGGCCAGAAACCGCCGCGCCGAGATACTTTACCCATGAGCGCCCCCAGCCCTGGCTTCGCCAGGCCCCCCGAGGGGGTGCCAGAAAACTTGGGAGCGGCCCGGCGTTTTCTCATGAGCGCCCCCAGCCCTGGCTTCGCCAGGCCCCCCGAGGGGGTG
>JAYUQC010000034.1:0-16393 GCA_043759735.1 Rhodoferax sp. | reverse complement strand
GCGCGTGCAGTCGCGGGAGAAGCGGGGGTTCCATTTTTCTCAATTTCTGGAAGTGAGTTTGTCGAAACTGCTGATCGTCAACAGCAGGGTATGGCCGTCGGGAGCCGCACGCTGCACCTCGGACGCGGCAATGATCGTGTCCCCACCGGGCTTGTTGTCGACAATGACCTGCTGGCCCCAACGCGTCGAAAGATCCTGCGCAAGCATGCGCGCTGCCGAATCCGTGGCGCCACCGACACCGAACGGGATGACGAGCCTCACCGGCCTCGTCGGCCAAGAGGGCTGGGCTCTAGCCACCAGCGGTGCGGCGGCGATCAGCGTGGCGCCGGCAATTGCCCGCGTAAACATTCTCTTCGTCTTGTCCATAAGGATTCCTTTGTTCTGATTCCATTTTGAAGACTGCCATTAGGTTGTCTTCAATGACCACGGATGAAGCGCCATCCGGGCGGCTGTCCGCCTGCGACAAACTATCGCCGCGGTGGGTGACTAGTGTGCGTTAGCGCAGTCGTTCTCCGCGCCCTACTTCGCTTCAAAATTTTAGCGCTGACAGAGGGTCCCTCCTGCCCGCCAAGTCGTCTTTCAAAGCGGTGCCGGCGCAGCCTTGCTGCGGTGTGGCCACGCCGCGCTGCCAGCCATTCAGCGCGGGAGCCACTCGGCCGCGTGCGTCCCAAGCGGCACGGCCGGCAAGGTCCATGCTGGCGGCGTGAGGCTCATGCGCGCCACGGGACGCAAGAAGCGCAGGCGGCCGAAGCCGCCGTCGCACTCCTGCAGCAGGTCCGCGGGCAGCGGCTGCTGCGGCCGCGGTTGCACGTCGGGTTGCTGCTGCATCCACATCGCCGTCATCGACAGCGACGCGCGCACCTCCCAACTGCCGCCCTCGGTGGCACGACGCGCAAGCGCCACCATCGCCCCATACGCGGCCAGATACCCGGTGGTGTAGTCGAGCGCCGCCACCCCCGGCAGCAACTGCGGCTGCTCCGGGCTGCCCTGGCGCGTCGCCAGCCCGGTTGCAACTGCGGCCAGTTGGTCCCAGCCGGGACGCTGCGCCCAAGGGCCTTCGTGGCCATAGCAGTTCACGGAAACGTAGACGATGCCTGGGCGTTGCGCTGCCAGACGCTCGGGCGACAGGCCGCGGCGCGCGAGCGTGCCGCTGCGGTAGCCCTGCACCAGCACGTCGCCCTCGCGCACCAGAGCCAGCAGGCGGTCGAGATCTGCCGGCACATCGATGTCGAGCGTCGCGCTGCGCTTGCCGTGGCCGGTGTCCATGACGAAGGTGCGCATGCTGGGCACGCGCTGCGCGCTGATGTTCAGCACCTCCGCGCCGTGCTCCGCCAGCGTGCGCGAGGTGGTGGGGCCGGCGATGATGCGCGTCATGTCGACGACGCGCACGCCCGACAGCGGTCGCGCACCCGCAGGCAGCGGCTGCGGCGGCGCGTCGCCCATGCGGCGCACCTGCACGCAGGGCAAGGAGGAGAGCACCTGTCCTTGCGGGTGGGCGCGCCATTCCCCGGCGCTGCGCGCATAGGCACCGCACATGCCCGCACGCGCCAGCGCGTCCTCCAGAGTCTGTGCGTCCCACCGCGCCACCGCCGCGCGCACGGCATCGGGGCTACGTTCGCGCAGCCCCAGCACCCGTTCAGTGCCGGCGGCCAGGTGCTCGAGCACGCCATGCACGAAGAACCAGCGACCGTCGCGGGTGCGGTAGAAGTCCACCAGGGGGTTGTTGTCTGCGGGTGAGCCGTCCAGCGGCTCACCGTCCAGCCGCAGGTGTTGAAAGCTCGCCAGGCTCGCGCCCGCATGCAGGGTCGATACCCGGATCTGCTGCGGCGCGCCCCCCCGCAGCTGCCAGACACGGTCGGCTGCGGCAGCGGCAGCCGCCACAGCCACTGCGGCGTCTTCCTCCACCGGCAAACGGCAGCCAGCCGGGCCGCCGTCGTACTCGATGTCGATACGGGGCGCGGTGGCCGCCAGCCCATGCAGTTTCAGCAGTCCACGCAGCCGCGCGCGCGCTCCAAGGCTCATTGTCTGATCGGACTAGTGGATCGCCGCATACATGATCTTCTCTTCCGTCGCCTCGACTGCGGAATACTCCTCTACGACCTTGCCCATGCGCTGCACCAATATGCGGTCTGACAACGCCATGATCTCCGGCAGGTAGGACGAAATCACAACCACCGCCTTGCCTTCGTCGGCGAGCCGATTGATCAGTTCGTGGATTTCGGTGATCGCACCCACGTCCACGCCGCGTGTCGGTTCGTCGAAGATGATCAACTCGGGCTCCTGGATCAGCGATTTGGCGATCACCACCTTCTGCTGGTTGCCACCCGACAGTTCGATTGCCTTCACGTCTTTGCTGATCGCGCGGATGTTGAGCGACGCAATCCAGTGCGTACCGGCGTCATCCGCCTCTCTGCGCGACACCAGCGGGCGCTTGCCGCGCAGTTTGGCGAGCAGGCCGAAGTAAATGTTGTTGGCGATCGATTGGGTCTCGAAGAAGCCCTCGACCTTGCGGTCTTCGGTCACGTAGACAATGCCATCGCGTACCGCCGCCGCCGGCACCACGTAGCGCACCGGGCGGCCGTTGAGCAGCACGTCGCCACCGTGCATGAAGTCGCGCTTGCTTACCCCGGCAACCACCTTGAAGGTCTCGGTACGACCGGAGCCCACCAGCCCGAACACGCCGGTGATCTGGCCCGCAAATGCAGACAGCGAATTGTTCTTAACCATCGGTGCCATCCGCAGGTTCTGCACTGAGAGCACGCGTTTGCCCGCTGCGCGCACCGTGGTCTTGCGCTGGCCGTAGAGCGTTTGCGACAGGTCGCGACCGACCATCGCCTGCACGATGCGGGCTCGGTCGAAGTTCGCTTTTGCGTCGGTCACGACCAGCTTGCCGTCGCGCAGAATGGTGATGCGGTCCGCGAGCAGCAGCGCCTCTTCCAGCGCGTGCGAGATGAAGATCACGGAGACACCGCGTGCCTTGAGGTTGAACACCAGGTCGAAGAAGTACTTCTTCTCCTCGGGTGTCAGGCTGGCGGTGGGCTCGTCGAAGATGATAACTTTGGCGTTGTGCAGCACGGCGCGGGCGATCTCGACCATCTGCTTCTTTGCCGCACCGAGCAAGCTGACCACCACCGTGGGATCGACGTCGAATTGAAGCGACTGCAGGAACTGCTGCGCGGCGATGTATTTGCCGCGCAGTCGGTTGAAGTAACTCTCCTGACCCAGGAACAGGTTCTGCGCCACCGTCATGGTCGGCACCAGACTGGTCTCCTGGAACACCATCGCCACGCCAAGCTGCAGCGCCTCGTGCGGTGTGCGCGGGTTGATCTCAACGCCTTCGACCAGCATTCTCCCGGAGCTCAGGTTCACTACGCCGGCCATGACTTTGGTCAAGGTCGATTTGCCGGCACCGTTCTCACCAAGTATGGCGTGAATTTCCCCCGGCAGCAGCGAGAAGTCGACCGACTCTATGGCTGGCACGCCAGCATACTTCTTGGTCGCCTGGCGCAGTTCGAGGATCGGTCCGGCCCCGGCGGGGGATGTACTGGTACTCATGTTTGCAAGCTCTTTTCTGCGGCATCAACCGACAGACGCAGGATGCGCCCGCAGCCCTTGGCGAGTACAAACAAGTCGCCCTGGCATTCGACTGCGGCCACCACGCCGTGGTGCTTGCCGTCGAAGCGACTGTGCAGCGAGTAACGCACCAGCCCTTGCGGCGTCAGGCGGATCACCAGGCCATAGGAGTGCGGCGGTGCCCAAGGCTTGACGATGCCCATCATCTTGAGTTGCGCGCCTTGCATCGGTTCAAGAAAGGTATTGCCCGAATTCAGCGCCGGTGCGATCCAGTACTGCGGCTCGATCTCCTGGAGCATGCGCTTGCGGTAGGCCGGTTCGCGCAGCACGAATTCGACCAGCTGGGTGCGCAACGCAAAGCAGGTGAGCCAGTAGCCGCCCCCGTGTTGCGCTGAAGCGGGTGTGATGCGCGACGGGTAACCGGGCAGCGCATCGGTCACCGCACGGGCCGCCTGGCCGCCACCGTAAGCCATCACGCGATGGCCCCAGCTTTCGCTCGCCCACACCGAGTCACCCACCGCACAGGCACCGTACGCATGCGCCAGGTCGCTTGCAATCTCGCGCCCGCCACCGTCGGCCAGGTTCAGTTCGATCACGCGGCCGCTGCGTCCCAGGCCCATCAAGTCATGTTTCCAGTGCTCGACCGGATGCTCGCGCGAGCCATCGGTAACCAGCAGCCGACCGTCAGCGCCGACGCTGACGGCGTTAATCGCATGCAGCGGCGTGCCGGCCACCGCATCCCAGCGCCGTCCGTCGTGTGGACCGCCGATGATCCGCACTTCGCGTCCGTCCAGCGCCACTGCCAAGCCGCCGCCGGGCAGGCAGGCCAGCGCGCTCAGAGGGCGCTCGAAGCGCAGCACTTCAGTGGCACCTGCACAGGCCCCCCCGCCAGGCGCGGCAAGGTCGTAACGCAGTACGGTCTTGCCATTGGCGACGAACAGCGCATGTCCGTCGGTGACCAGGTCTTGTGGTGCATCAAGCGTCGCGAACACCGGGGCCTGTTCGAGCAGGTTGTTCGATTTCAGCGCACCGTCGAACACCGGCACCGTGATGGATGCAGCGCCGCGGCCGAGCAGCCGGTCTTTCCAGTCTAGCAGCGCGCTGATCATGAGGTTGTCCCCCAGCGCCGACCGTACTGGGTGTAGTTCGGGTCGGCGCCTTCAAGTTTGAGACGGCCGATCCGATTGTTCGAAATTCCGCCCAGGTACAGATGGCCACGGTGCTCGCGCATCGAGGTAATCATCGGGTGGTTCTGCCCCCCCATGTCCCACATCGTCTCAAGTATCTCGCCCTTCTCGCTGAACTTGACCACGCAGCCGGTATTGATGTTTGGAAACAACCACTCATCCACCGGCACGCGTTTAGCCATGCGGCTGCGAAAACCCGGCATCTTCCACGCCAGATCGAGCGCCGGGCTGCGCATGCCGACCAGCGACATCCAGTAGTTGCCATCCGAAGAGTTGTTGATGTTGTCCGGGAAGCCTGGCATGTTCTCGAGCACGATTTCGGTCGTGCCTTTTTTGGGACCGTCGAACCAGTGCCGTTTGACACTGCAGTTCCAGGTTTCGGCGAACAGGAACGACTGGCCATCGCCGGCCATACACACACCGTTGGGGAACTTCAGATCGCGGATGACGGTGTGGGTCTTGCCGGTACTGGTGTCAAAGCAGATGATGCGACCGTTGCCGCGCGCTTCCAGCGCGTCGGTCACCCATTCGTGCATCTCGAAGCGTACTGTCGCCTCCGAGAAGAAAATCCGGCCGTCGTCGCTGATGTCAAGGTCGTCGGCCAGGCGCAGCCGGCTGTCGTCGTTGATTGACGAAAAACTGCGATTGGTCTCGTCGGTGACCTTCTCGACCTTGCGCTCAGGGGTCACGCGGTACAGGCCCATGCCACCGACGCAGACGTACAGGTTCTCATTGCGGTCAAAAGCCATGCCCAGCGGCATGCCGCCAATGTGCGCGAACACTTCCATGCGCTCATAGTCGGGCGAGAAGAACCGGACGATGTCACCGTGGCGCGACCCGGCGTAGAGGTTGTCGTGGCGATCAAGGATGATGTCCTCGGGCCCTTCGATCCGGCCCAGGCCGATCGGCGTGGCGGGCCGCAGCCGGTCGTTCAGCGCCCACGCGGTGCCGCAGTCGGGCGCGGTCGACGGTACCGGCGGCATGCCGTGGTAGGTCGGACTGACGTAGACCGTGTTGACGATGCGGTGCCGGTTCTTCAGCCAGCGGATGTCGATCACCGCCGCCAGCAGCAGGACGCCGGCCAGCACCATGCGGTTGTAGCCACCCTGCATCGACATGGCTGTCAGGCCGTTGACGATCAGCAGCACGATCAGCGTGCCGACCAGCGCCTTCGTCACCGAGCCCTTACCGCCGCCCAGGCTGATGCCACCCAACACAGCGGCAGTAATAACTGTCAGTTCGAGGCCCTCCCCGATGCCGGCACCGGCCGTGGCCAGCCGCGATGCGAAGAAGACTCCACCCAGCGCGGTCAACACGCCGCTGGCCACGTAGCACATCGCTACCGTCGGGCGCACCGCGATGCCGGTGTTGTAGGCCGCGCGGCGCGAACCGCCGATGGCCGTGATGTGCCAGCCCGGGCGCAGCCGGGTCAGGAAGATGTGGCCGAAAATCGCCACCACCACATAAAAGTAGACTACCGTGGGTACCCCGAGCCAGTCGCCGCCGCCAATGAAGTCCCACACCTTCGAATCGGGTTGGTTATTGACGATGGCGGCCGAGTAGTCGGAGATCAGCAGGTCGTAGAAGGCGCGGTAGATGATCAGCGTGATCAGGGTCGTCAGAAAGGCGCGCAGCCGGAAGTAGCCGATCAGGATGCCGTTGACCGCGCCGAGCGCCGCACCGCAGATAAGCGTGACCACGATGGCGGCGCCGACCGGCCACTTCAGCACATGCATCAGGTACAGGGCGCATAAATTGGTCAGCGCAAACATCGAACCAACCGACAGATCAATGCCGCCGACGATCATCACCAGCGCCATCCCCAGCACCACGAAACCGATCTCGCCGGCTTGGCGACCGGTGTCAGACAGCGCTTCGGGCGACATGAAGTTCGGTATCGCCTGTGAAAGCGAAGACGCCACCAGCAGCAGCACGATGACCGGGATCGCGGTCTCCATCCAGCGCTTGGACAGAAGCTCGCCCAGCAGGTGATCTGGCCACCAGGTATAGCGCCAGCGTGTAAGCGTGTCGGCCCAGCGTTCCCGGGCGGGTTCACGCGCCGCCGGCGCGACCGCCAGCGGCGCGATAGCCTGAGTCAAGGTCTCGTTCATAGGGATTGTTGTCTCCAGGGAACAGCATGTCTACGCCCCCGGCAGCGTGCCGGGGCCGCTCAACGCACGCGATGCAACAAATACACCCCGCTCAGGTCTTGCCCAGCTTCCAGCAGACGCCTTCGGTCGAGGCGTTGGCCTTGGTGATCGGGACGATCCGGCTATAGATGGTGCCCTTGGTGGTGCCAGTTTTGCCCTTGTTCTGCAGCAGCCATTTGATCGATGCCGCCATCTCTTTTGCCTGCGTGCTCACGTCGTAGCTCATGTAGATGTCGTAAGCACCCGCCTTTACCTGGTCGCAGGCGCTGCTCTGCTCTCCGGCACCGGAGGTGATGAGAAAGACCTTGCCCGTCAGACCGGCTTCCTTGATGGCCGCTGCCGAGCCCGAGTCCTGGCCGTCCCAGGGGCCCAGGACGCCACACAGGTCAGGGTGCTGCTTCAACACCGTCTGCACAATGCCCTTGGACTTGACGGCATCCCAATCACCGGACTGGACCGACACCACTTTGATCTCTGGATGTTTCGCAAATACGTTGCGGAAGCCCTTGAGTGTGTAGGTGCTGTCGGACGACACAAACGAACCCAGCAAAATTGCCACCTTGCCCGACTTGCCCTTGCAGGCCTGCACCATCGCCGTGGCCGACTGCTCGCCCATACCGGTCCAGTCATTGCCGACGTGCAGCAGCGGCACATAGGCGGTACGCATATTGATCGTCACCACCTGGCTGCCAGTTTCTTCAGCGCGCTTGAGCAGCTTGGTGTAGGTCTGCGGATCTGGTGGCTGGACAATGATCACATCCGCCTTTTCGTTGATCAGCGTGGTGATCGCCTGCGCGCCGACGTTGACGTTCAGATTGGGATCACGCACGATTACCTTCACACCCAGCGGCTCGAGTTCTTGCTTCAGGCCGGCAAGCCAGCCCCGCGTCAGGTCGAAGCCCATCGTCAAAGGGACGAAGGCAACCGTCTTGCCTGCCAGTGCGCTCATGTAGCCAGCGCGGCCGGGATCGTCGAGGCCTTCAGTCTGCTGGGCGACGACTGCCTGGCTGAATGACAGGCCGGCCAGCACGGCGGTGGCGATCAGGGCGGAAGCTCTGGAAGGAATGCGTGGAATTTTCATAGTCATGGATATCTCCGGTAAAACTAGCATGGTGGAAAGAAGCCGCCGGGCGGCGGCCGTTGAGATGAGGAACCGCTACCATCAGATGTCCCCTTGTTGGGCGGTTTCTTCGTTGCGCGGATTGAGGAAGGAGTCGATCAGGATCGCGATCAGCAGGATCACGCCCTTGACTAGGTTTTGCGCCGAGTACGGCACGTCGAGAATCGTCATGCCGTTAAGCAGTGTGCCGATCAGCAGTGTGCCAATGACCACATTGAGGACACCGCCTCGCCCACCGGACAGGCCGATGCCACCCAGCACTACAACCAGGATCACGTCGTAGATCAGGGTCGAGTTGTAGATGCGCGTGGGCATGCTGTTGATCGACGCGGCCATGACGATGCCGGCAAACACACCAATCAGCGCTGCCAGCACGTACTGCAGCACGATCACCGGGCGGGTCGGGATACCGGTGGTGCGCGCAGCGAACGGGTTGTCACCAATTGCATAGATATAGCTGCCCAGCTGCGTCCGGCGCAGAAACAGCGACACACATGCCGCAACTGCGGCGAACATAATGATCGGCATTGGAATGCCCAGCAGCGTCCCACCGCCGATCCACGACAACGCGTTGAGCCGGGGCGTCCAGAGCACCACGTCGATGGAGAAAAAGGCGACCTGCCCGAGGCCGGCGAGAAACAGGCCTGACGCGAGCGTGGTGAACAGCGAAGGCACTTCGGCATAGGCGGTCAGCCAGCCGTTGAACAGCCCGAACACGAGTGCAAGTGTGAGGCCGGCGAGGAAGGCCACCGGCACCGAGTGCCCGTTCTGCACCATCTGCAGGATCAGGCCTACCGGCACTGCCAACACCGCGATCATCGAGATGTCGATGCCGCGCCCGATCACCACAACCGCCATCGCCAGGCCGAGGATGCCCAGAATCGCCACGTTCTGCAGCAAGCCCAGCAGGTTACCCTTGCTGAAGAAACCCGGCAGGAACAATGCGAAGCCTATGAACATCAGCACGAACAGCGCAAAGACGATGTTCTGCTGGGACGGGCGAATCGTTTTCAAGATGCGTCCGCCTGGTCGATGCAAATCGGGCATGGGGTGGTTACGTGCCCAGCGCCGCCGCCACGCCCTGGCTCCCGCTATTGACTGGCGTATCGTCGAGCCAGTCCTTCGTACCGGTCATCCCCGGCATGTCAATGTCGGGGTAGAAGGTATTCTTGCCCAGCTCGTCCATCGCCTTCCAGAAGCCTGGCGAGACGTTGAGTGCCCCCACGGAATCTGCGTCGAGCACCATCGCCTGGCGGCGGTAGTTCCACTTCTCGGGGCACAGTTCCGATGCGCTTTGCACATGTGCCTTGGCACCTTCGATGTCGCCTGACTTAAAAAGATGGTGGCCGATGCGCACATGAAGCGCGGCCTTGAGCTCCTCCGGCCGGCGCG
The DNA here is from genome assembly GCA_043759735.1 of Rhodoferax sp. GTDB lineage: Bacteria > Pseudomonadota > Gammaproteobacteria > Burkholderiales > Burkholderiaceae_C > CAISIP01. Next base: position 6,971 of record JAYUQC010000034.1, on the reverse strand, counting down.
GATGCAGGCGACGCACCACCTCTTCGGGTGCCAGCGTGTACGCGCTCTTGTCTCCGTTGGTGACCCAGTCCTTCAGCGCACTCACGTAGCGCTCGCGATTGTCTACCAGCGCCCCCGCGTCGTTGTCGGGGATTTTGAAGGTCTGTGGGTCCATCGAACGGAAATGATCGCTCACACCAGCCGGCTCCGGCGGACGAACCATACGCCCCTGCTCATCGATCCAGACCGCCATTGGCACATTGCTCATGCCGTAGCTGACCGACAGTTCATGCTCCTCGTCGATAAGGCACGGGTGCGTCGGGATCTGCTTGGCACCCCAACGTTGCTGGTTCCAGCCGCGCAGGCGCTGAATTTCCTCCGGCCGCTGATCCAGCGCCTGCGGGCGTATGCGATCTGCGACGGCGGCCGAGCCGGCAGTGTCTAGTGCCACGGAAATCATCTCGAAATTCTTGTCTTTGAGTTCGCGGTAGACGGTCTCCCAGACTGGCGGGTCAAAAGAACAGCCGCAGTACGAGCCCCAGGTGTACAGGAAGACCTTGCGCCCGCGGTAGTCGGACAACGCATGCCGTTTGCCATCCATGTCCGGAAAGGAAAAGTCCGGTGCCTGCACACTCGCCGGCCCGCTCTGGGCAGCGGGGCCGAATGCCCAGACGCCACGCTCGGCGTCGTGGACCATTGGGCGCCCTTCAAAGCGGGCAAATGCCGCAAGATCGATGCGGCCCTGTGCGTCGGTCCATTCGCCACCTGCTGGGAGTGGCACGCAAGTGTCTGCGCGGCACAGACCCTCAGGTTTTAAAGCCCAGCCTGTTGCCGCCAGCAGGGCCGAGGGTGTGACCCATAAGCGTTCCTGGTCTGCCTTCTCGCTGGTGCCGAGGTCGTAGGCATTACATTGGTCGTAGATTATTTTCGTCATAGGCAGTCACTTTTTATGAACAGGGTTGATTGCCTGACAAGTTGACGGACGCTCAGGCAAACGTCCTCGGAATCAGCATGATGATGTCCGGTACGGCGATGACCAGGGCCACCACGAACAGATCGGCAACAAAGAACCAGAGCACTCCGCGGAAAATGACATCGGTCGGGGCGATCTTGCTGCCGACCGTGCTGCTGAGCACAAACACGTTAAGACCGACCGGGGGCGTGATCATGCCGATTTCGACCAGTTTCGCCACGAACGCGCCGAACCAGATGATGTTGATGTTGGCAACGCCTATCAGCGGCAGAAAGATCGGCAGCGTAATCAACATGGCGCCGATCGGCTCGAGGAACATGCCAAGAAACAGGTAGACCAGGGTGATCGCCAGCAACAGCGTGACCGGTCCGGCGTTGAGTGCCTGGGCCCCTGAAGAAATCGCTTCGGCGATTCCGGAGAGGGTCAGGAAACCGGTCAGCATGCTGGCGCCAATGACCACGATAAATACACTGCCGCAGGTGACCAGCGTCTCAACGATGGAGCGCGACATGGCTTGGCGGGTCAGTGTCCCTTTCGCGGCACCGATGATGACGGAAAGCAGCGCACCCACCGCACCCGCCTCAGTGGACGTAAACAAGCCACCGAACAGCCCACCCAACACCCCAAGAATCAGCAATGCGACGGGCCAGACTTCCTTGACGACGGTGATTTGTTCGGCCCAAGTCGCATGTGCGTCGCTGCGCGGTGCCAGACTCGGGTTCAAGGTTACTCGAATCAGGATGACGATGACATAACTCAAAGCCGTGGCAACTCCCACGCCGATCCCGGCCAGAAAGAGCTGCGTGATGGATACCTGTGCGATAACGCCAAAGATGATGAGCGGAATACTGGGGGGAATCAGTGCCCCGATCGTGCCGGCCGCCGCCAGCGTGCCGGTAGCCAACTTGATATCGTACTTGTGGCGCAGCATCTCCGGTACGGCGATCTTCCCCATCGCTGCAGCACAGGCAACACTGGAGCCAGTAATGGCGGCGAAGCCCGAGCAGCCGAACACCGACGCTATCGCCAAACCTCCAGGCAGGCGCTGAAACCAGAGCCGTGCAGCGTCGAACAGGCCGTTGGTCAGCTTGCAGTGGTAACACACGAAGCCCATCAGCAGAAACATCGGGACCGCACTCAATGTCCAGCTGGCGATCAGCGTGTGCGGCATCACCGAGAGCATGCCCCAGGCTGCAGAATGGCCACCAATGGCCCAGATGCCGAGGTAAGACACCGTGATGAGCACCAGCCCGATCGGGGTCCTGAGCGCAATCAGCAGGATGACGGCAATCAGCCCGGCCGTTCCGATCTGGATATCAGACATCGCCGTGCCTTTCCAACATCATGTCCTCTGCGGTTTTCGAAAGGAATGCCGGTTCAGGCCGCCCGAGTAAGCGGCACACCAGCCGAAGCCCTGTCAACAGGGCGATCAACCCGAAACCCAACGGCACCAGGAAATACGATGGCCAGGTGCTCACGCGTGTCGTCTGCTCCATCATGAAGGAATTGGCCGAAAGTTTTTCGAAAGCGAGCTGGGATGCCTGGATCGAAAGCGCCACGTAGACGGCGAGACACAGCATTTGCACCACATGGTCGAGATTGCGGCGTACCGCCGCAGGCAGGTGGTTCACGACCAAGTCCACGCCTATGTGCGCTCCACGGTACTCGCCCGCCGCCAGAGGGAGGAAGGCAACCGCGATCATGTAATACCCGGTCACTGCCGCGTTGGTCAATGGAACGGGAGTACCAAAGACCAAATTGGAGACCACATCGACGCAGATGTGAAACATCATCATCACCAGGCCAATGCCGGCCAGGCCGAGGATGCAACGGTCTATCACACGGACCGCTGCACCGAACATCTGCGTATCAGACATGGTCGCTGGCCTACATGCCGTGGGTTTTGGGATCTATCTTCGAGTAGATCTCACGGTAGTAGATTTCGGCGAGCTTGTTCGGCTCCCAGTTGCCCTCTGGCGTCAGCTTTTCCCACTTTTCCAGCAACTGGCGGAACCGGGCGATCTTCTGGCTCGCGTTCTTGATGCCCGAGTTCTTCTCGGCTGCCTGTGCAATGGTGGCCAGATCACCGTCGACGAACGCCTTCGAGCGGGCGACCACGTCTGCCGGTGCCTGGTGTATCTGGATCCCTTTCGCCTGCGCATCCTTCATGTTCTGCACACCGTCTACGACGTATTTCCACGACACTGCCGCGCTGCTCATTGCAGCCGCTTCAAGAACCGCCTTGCGCTGGCTGTCAGTCAACGAGCGCCAGGTGTTCCGGTTGAAGTTGTTGTTGTCGATGCCATGGTAGGTGCCGGTGGGAACACCGACGGTGATGTGTTTGACGACGTCGATCAGACGCAGGTTGCTGAGCTCTGCCGCTGACACCATGGCGCCGTCCACCGTTCCACCTGATACGGACTCGAATACCTGGTTACCCGGGATCGTAAGTGCTACGGCCCCGAAGTGCTGCGCCCAGCGGGCCCACGGCGCCGCCCCGGAACGCAACTTTTTGCCCTTGAGCTCATCTAGTGTCACCGCCTTCTTGGTAGACACGATCATGTAGGGGGCGGTGGACGAAGATCCGAGATACACCTGGTTCTGCTTGAGATGCTCGGCCAGGCACTCCTGGCAGGTGAACACGTACTCGGTCATCGCACCGGCCATGGCCCAAGGATTACTTCCCAGCATGGCGAGATCCACCGCCAGATGGGTCTCGGGCACTTCGGAGGGGAACAGAGGCGGCAGGACGAAACCGATATCGACCACACCGTCGCGCAGACCATTCATCATCTGCGGCAGGTTCAGCAGTGACAGTGGAAACATCTTGACTTCGAGCTCCCCGTTCGACTTCTCCTTGAGAGTCTTGGCAAATGCTTCAAGCCCGTGGTAGGCGGCCGTCCCCTGTGGGAAACCGACCGCTAGCTTGAGCTCGCGGGCGTTTGCCGGTGCAGCGGCCATACATAGCGCTGAAGCACCTATGACCAGGGACGTGAGCAAATTGGTGATCTTCATAAAATGTCCTTTCAAAAATTAACATGGACCTTCGAAAAGGTTCGTACTGACACGCGTGCGGTTGCCGACTTGACCGGCTCCCGAACCACGCTTACCGGGGACAAAAGGTTGCATTCACATTTCAGCGCCGCCCGCGTCCGAGCCAGGTGAGATGGACATCGGTCCGCGGCTGGGCGCGGCAGGCCAGCGTCTTCCCCTTGGCCGACTGTAGCGGGCTCAGCGGTCCGTCGGCGCGTGGCAGCATCATCCCGCAACTCGATCATACTGTAAAGTATAATTTAAGTCCTCCTAGTAAAAACCCTAGCCATCCCGACCTTCTGGGTGAGTGCCAACCTGCATTTGCGCGGACGCAAAGGAGCGCGGTGTAGCCGGGGCAGAGCGTGCCCCCTGTGTTGTGCCAGAACTTAGCCCTTAACCGCGCCCGCTTTGGCGGGCTTCCAGCGGTGGGATTCCAAACGCAGGTATAACGTGTGCGTCCGTTAGAATTTTGCTGCTTTACGACGCCCATCGATGCCAGCATCGCTCAGAGATCGTGCAACTGCAGCGTTCGAAAGCAGCCTTCTCCTTATGGTCGAAAATGGAACCTATCGATGTCGGCAGCGCGATTGGGCAGGTCGCAGTAGACTCCGGAGCGAGCCAATCTTGAATGAACTTAATACACTGCGCCACTGTCTGCAGGTGGGCAGGTTGAGGACCAGCATGGGAATACCGGATGCGAGTTGCGCCTGAAATTGTCTTGACGAGCGGGGAGCGGGCCGAGCTGACGCAACTCAAGCAGTCCAAGCTGACCAGTACTCGGCTGGCCCAGCGTGCGCGTATTGTTTTGTTGGCCGCCAAAGGCATGCAGAATAAGGATATTGCTGCAGAGTTGCATGTTGGCCGTGTCCAGGTGGCACGTTGGCGTGAGCGCTACGTGCACTCCAGGCTTGCCGGTATCGAACGCGATCTTCCGCGCGGAGCACCTCCGACGGCGGTGGACGTAGCCAAGCTGGTACGCATGACCACCCAATCCAGTCCTGCTTCGGGCAAGTCGTGGAATGCCCGTACACTCGCCGCCGCGCTGGGCATCAGTTCCGCAAGTGTCTCGCGCCATTGGCGCGCGAACAACTTGAAGCCGCAAGTGCCAAGGAAAACCGAGCCTGGGCAGGGCGCCCCCATCCTCGGGGAACCGGAAGACATCGTGGGCCTGTACCTTGCGCCGCCGCTGTATGCGCTGGTACTGTGCTGCAACTACGAGCGCCAGGCCGCTAGACCGAATGGCATCGTGACGGCACCATCAAAGACAAATGGGCGACCCGCCGTCGCCGGGCGCAAGAACGGGTTGCGTGCCCTTGCCCGGCTGCTAGCCGCCTTCAAAGCACTTGACGGCATAGGCCTTGAGCATGGGCAATCCGGGCAGCGTCACGCTGAATGGCTGACATTTCTGCAACGGCTCGACCGCGCGATTCCCAAGGAAAAGGCGCTGTATCTGATCACCGGTGACGCTGCCGCTCTTGCCCAGCCAGATGTCCAGAAGTGGCTTGCAAGGCGCAAACGGTTCAGCATCGGGGATGCGCCTGCTCCAGCGCCTTGGTTCAAAGCCGCTGGAGGAATCCTTACCGACATCGTGCAAAGGCAATCGCGCTCGACCCCGTTCCCCAGCGCGCCTGCCTTGATTGCCTTCGTGGAAGAGTTTGTCGCCCGGCCCGACGGCGCGCGACGGCAGTTCATTTGGACGCGACAAGGTGGCGAGACCCGGCACCAATCGGCGCGGACCAGTGGCCGCTCAAGTAATCGTAAAGCGGTGTCGGCTTACGCGAATCGGACACGCACGATGTCTGCGCCAGCGCAGGAAGCGGGCGATGCAGACCCAGGTAACACGTTGCGGGACCATGTGCTCACCCTCAAACGTGACCGCATTCTGCAAGTTGCCGCGAAGCTCTTTTTCGAGCGTGGTTATCTGCAGACATCGGTCGATGCCATTGCAGAGCTTCTTGGTGCCACCAAGCCGTTTGTGTACTACCACTTCAAATCGAAAAGCGACATTTTGGTGGAGATATGCGAGCGGAGCACCAGGAGTACCTTGGCTGCTGTTGAAAATGCGATGGCTGCCAAGGGTAGCCCGAGGCTGCGGCTGGAGCAGTTCCTGCGTGAGTTCACTACCGTCGCATTGCAGGAACGCCAGCTCGTGGCCATCTATTTCCGCGAGGAGATCAGTTTGCCGGTGGAGACTGCTGAGCGCATTAACCAGATGCGCAAATCAACTGACCGCAGCTTGAGCGCTTTGCTCAGTGAGGGCATCAAGACGGGAGACTTTCAGATCGAGGACCCGCGGATCGGTGCATTGGTCATCGCCGGCATGTCCAGCTATGCGTTCGCCTGGTACCGGGAACGTGGTCGCCTCGACCAGCAGAAGGTGATCGACCTTATTGTCAAAATGGCGCTGAAACTGGTAAGCCCTTCACCGCTGCAACGCCCTGCGTAGCGCATTAAGTCCGCAGGGGGAGCATGACGCTGGTCGTGTGGAGTCTGCCGAGTTATGGGCGGTACCGCATGTGAAACGAAATTTGCCATGTAAAGAGTTTCAAACTTTTGAATGCGATGAATTATTGGGAAACCACGCCGATCTGGCACGGGCTATGGCCTAGTCCGGGCAGCAACCCGCCTCGGATTCAAAGGCGGATGCCGTTCTCAAAGCTGCAGCTCGGGATAAGTCACGTTGATGGCGGCAAATGACGCCCTTGTGCGGCTCGACCTGAACAACCCGGTTTTTCAGGAACACCTGCTCCATCTCCAGAAGCCTGACCGACATTCCGCCCTGGACACGCTCAAGAAGATCCGGCATTTGACTTGGGCGCAGCTTTACCGGGACAACGGGTTGAAATGGGAAAAAATCGTCAGTGTCAAGCCGCCCTTGGGGATCGATGCCATCTACTCGTTATGCATCACACTGTCTTGGCGCAGCACCGCCTTTCGCGATGGCGATTACATGCGTTTTTTGACGATTGCCCCTGATCACGACAGT
>JAYUQC010000033.1:0-45844 GCA_043759735.1 Rhodoferax sp. | reverse complement strand
GTCCTTTGAATGACCGTCAACGAGGCGATTGCGATGCTGGTAGGCGCGCTGAGGGAGATTGCTGGTCACGCCGAGATAGGTTTGCCCACGGCGATGATTGGCCATCAGATACACGGTGCCCGGCTTCATGTCGCTCCGTCCAGGGCTCCGGCCTGCGCCGGAGCACGATGTTTACAAATCGATCAGCAGTCGCGTTGGGTCTTCGATTGCTTCCTTCACCCGGACGAGGAAGGTGACGGCTTCGCGGCCGTCGATCAGGCGGTGATCGTAGGAGAGCGCGAGATACATCATCGGGCGGGCCACAATCTGGCCGTCCTTGACCACCGGCCGCTCCTCGATGCGGTGCATGCCGAGCACGGCGGATTGCGGCGGGTTGATGATCGGGGTCGACAGCATGGAGCCGAACACGCCTCCGTTGGAGATGGAGAACGTGCCGCCGGTCATCTCTTCCATGCCCAATTTGCCGTCGCGCGCCTTGTTGCCGTACTCGCTGATCTTCTTCTCGATGTCGGCGAAACCCATCTGATCGGCGTTGCGCAGGATCGGCACCACCAGGCCACGCGGGGAACCCACCGCGATGCCAATGTCGAAATAGCCGTGGTACACAACGTCGGTACCGTCCACCGATGCGTTGAGGACCGGAAATTTCTTGAGTGCGTGCACCGCCGCCTTCACGAAGAAACTCATGAAGCCGAGCTTGACGCCATGCTCCTTCTCGAACTTCTCCTGGAACCGCTTGCGCATCTCCATGACCGGAGCCATGTTGACCTCGTTGAAGGTGGTCAGAATGGCGGCGGACGATTGCGATTGCAGCAAGCGCTCGGCGACCCTTGCCCGCAGCCGGCTCATCGGTACCCGCTGCTCCGGCCGATCGCCCAATTCCAGTCTGGCCGTCGGCACCTGCTGCAACGCTGTTGGTGCAAGTTTGAACGCCGTGGCCGATGCGGCAGCCGGCTTGGCCAGCGCTGCAACCACATCGCCCTTGGTGATGCGGCCGTCCTTGCCGGTACCGGTGATTGCCGCGGCATCCAACTGGTTGTCTGCCAACATTTTCCCGGCTGCCGGCATCGCGCTGCGCGCCTGGGCGGGCTCTTTTGTCGCTGCAGCAGCCTTGGACTGAGACTCGGCCGCTGGCTCTGCGGCCGGTTTACCTGCGGCGACATTCTTTGACCCGGCCGCTGCGCCACCATTGGTGTCGATGCGCGCGATCAACTGCTCGGCTGCGACCGTGGCTCCATCTTCGACCAGCAGCTCGGACAAGACGCCCGAGGACGGTGCGGGCACCTCCAGTACCACCTTGTCGGTTTCGATTTCGATCAGGATCTCGTCAGCGGTGACGGTATCGCCAACCTTCTTCTTCCATTGCAGCATGGTCGCCTCGGCGACCGACTCGGACAACTGGGGTACCTTGACTTCAACGATGGCCATATTTTTCTTTCAACTACGTACGGTAAAACATCCGGAATGAACGGGTTGGCCTCATTTGGTGAGGACAAATCCCTTGAGCTTGGCGAACGCACCGTCGACCAACGCCTTTTGCTGCTTCTGATGCAGATGCGCGTATCCGCTGGCGGGCGACGCCGCCGAGGCCCGTCCCGAATATCCAAGCCGCTGGCCGTCCACCATGTTCTCGTGGATATAGTGCTGCACGAAGAACCAGGCGCCCTGGTTTTGCGGTTCGTCCTGGCACCAGACGATCTCGGTTGCGTTGGGATACTTGCGCAACTCGGCGGAAAACACCTTGTGCGGGAACGGATACAGCTGCTCGACACGGATGATGGCCACGTCCTCGGACCCGCGCTCCACACGCTTGCGCACCAGGTCGTAGTACACCTTGCCGCTGCAGGCGATCACGCGCTTGACCTTGTCGGTCTTCAACTCGCCCTTGTCCGCAATGACGGTCTGGAAGCTGCCGTTGGTGAATTCCGTCAAAGGCGACGCCGCATCCTTGGCACGCAGCAATGACTTGGGCGTCATGATGATCAGCGGCTTGCGCAGGTTGCGCACCATCTGGCGGCGCAGCACATGGAATATCTGGCTGGCAGTTGTCGGCTGCACCACCTGCATATTGGTGTCGGCACTGAGCTGCATGAAGCGTTCCAGCCGCGCCGAGCTGTGCTCCGGTCCCTGGCCCTCATAACCATGCGGCAACATCAGCGTGATGCCGTTGACACGGCCCCACTTGACCTCGCCCGAGGCGATGAACTGATCGATTACCACCTGCGCGCCGTTGACGAAGTCGCCAAACTGCGCCTCCCAGATCACCAGGGTGTTCGGGTCGTTCGAGGCATATCCATACTCGAAGGCCAGCACCGCCTCCTCGGACAGTATCGAGTCGATCACGACGAACGGCGCCTGGCCGTCGGCCACATTCTGCAGCGGCGTGTAAGTGCCTTCGTCAAATTTTTCGCGCTTCTGATCGTGGATCACTGCATGGCGATGGGTAAACGTGCCACGCCCGCAATCCTCGCCGCTGAGCCGCACCGGATAACCGCTGGCCACCAGCGATGCAAACGCCATGTGCTCGCCCATGCCCCAGTCCACCGGCGACTCTCCGCGACCCATCACAGCACGGTCCGCATACACCTTCTTGACAAGCTGGTGCGGCGTGACCGTGTCCGGAATGGTCGTGAGCCGCTCCGCCAGGCGACTCCACTCCGCCATCGGAATGGCGGTGTCCCCGGCGTCCGTCCATTTCTTGTTCAGATACGGCATCCAGTCGACGGCATACTTGCTCTTGAAGTTGGTCAACACCGGATCGAAAGTGTTCTTGCCCGCTTCCAGCGCCGCCCGGGTCGCCTTGACCATTTCGTCACCCAGGTTGGCGTCGAACCCCTGCGCTGCCAGCTTGTCGGCGTACAGCTTGCGGGTGCCAGGATGCTGCGCTATCTTGCGGTACATCAGCGGTTGCGTCAGCGCCGGCGTGTCCTGCTCGTTGTGGCCCAGCTTGCGAAAGCAGATGATGTCGACCACCACGTCCTTGCGAAACTCCATGCGGAACTCCAGCGCCATCTGGGTCGCCAGCACCACCGCTTCGGGATCATCGCCGTTGACGTGCAGCACCGGCGCGTCGATCATTTTGACGACGTCCGAGCAATACAGCGTCGAGCGGCTGTCGCGCGGGTCGCTGGTGGTGAAACCGATCTGGTTGTTGATCACGATGTGCACCGTGCCACCGGTCGAATAACCGCGCGTCTGCGCCAGCGCCAGCGTTTCCATTACCACGCCCTGGCCGGCAAATGCGGCGTCGCCGTGCACCAGCACCGGCAGAACCTGCTTGCCCAACGGGTCGGCACGGCGATCCATGCGCGCGCGCACCGAGCCTTCGACGACAGGATTGACGATCTCCAGGTGCGACGGATTGAAGGCCAGTGTCAGGTGCACCGGACCGCCGGGCGTGGAAACGTCGGAACTAAAGCCCTGGTGGTACTTCACGTCGCCGCTGGCCAGGTCTTCCGGGGCAGTATGGTCGAACTCGGCAAACAACATGGCCGGCAGCTTGCCCAGTGAATTGACCAGCACGTTGAGGCGGCCGCGGTGCGCCATCCCGATCACGATTTCCTGGATGCCAACCTTGCCGCCACGCTGGATCAGTTCGTCCATCGCATTGATGAAACTCTCGCCGCCTTCGAGCGAGAAACGCTTCTGGCCCACGTACTTGGTGTGCAGGAATCGCTCCAGCCCTTCGGCCGCAGTAAGCCGGTCCAGGATGTGGCGCTTCTTGGCCGCGTCGAAGTTGGGCTTGGAACGAATCGATTCGAGCTTTTGTTGCCACCAGCGCTTTTGCACCTGGTCGGTCAGGAACATGTACTCGGCGCCAATACTGCCGCAATAGGTCTCGAACAGAGCGTTGCGCAAGTCGCGCAAACTCATTGTCTCTTTGCCAAAGAACGTGTTGCTGATGTTGAACACGATCTCCTGGTCGGCGTCGGAGAACTCGTAGAACGACAGTTCGAGCTCCGGAATCTTGTCGCGCTCGCACCGCTTGAGCGGATCCAGGTCGGCCCAGCGCGCACCGACGTTGCGATAGGCGGCAATCAGTTGCTGAACGGCAACCCTTTTGCGGCCCATCTCCTGGTCGCTGTTGCCGTACACCACCTTGGTGCCACCCATCTTGGCGCGCTCGGCGAAGGCGTTGACGACCGGTTGGTGCGCGACATCCTTGGCATTGCTGCCGTCGACCGCCGGCACATTTTGCAGTGCATCGAAATACTCTCGCCAGGAATCGGGAACGCTACCCGGATTGGCCAGGTAGTTCTCGTACATCTCCTCGACGTACGGCGCATTGCCACCGAACAGGTAGGTGTTGGACTGGTAGGCTTGGTAGACCGAGGGCGGGGATGCCGCATTGGGCGGGTATTGGCTCATGGTTCGCTGTACTCCGTTTCCCTTGGGGAAACATTTGTCGGTCGTATCTGTTGACTAACCTTCCGCGGCACGGCTGGACCGGATGGCGGATGCGACTGTGGCTTGGGAAGGGCCTGATGGACGGTCGATTGTGCCACCGAACCAAAGGGCGCCCATTAAGCCTGCGCGTCGGGTCCTGGCTATGGCGCGCCAGCCTGGCTCTGGAATCCACGGGCATCGTGTTGATCGCCGTTCGGCGCCGGCGATCGTCATCGGTATTGTTTCGCCGGGACAACACAACGGTTGCCCGCCCGATGCCCAGGGTGGTATGGGCAATTGCAAACATCGAGCCGAAACACGCCCATGAAACTCAGATTCAACCAGGCAATACCAGGGCCCGCGCCGAACTGGGTAGGGCCATGTTCGCGGTGGGCGACAGCAAGTCGGCGCGCACGCTGCTGGAGCAGGCCAAGGCCCAGGGCTTGGCGGCCCCGGCGCAGCGCGCGTCAACGCATTTGTCGACACCACATTCGCCATCGGCAATCAGGACATCGCGGTTCAGATCAGCGGGTTTGGCTATGTCCAGGGTTCGACGTTTTATTCCGACTCCTTTGGCGATGGCTACTACTACGGCGACAACGGCCAGAGCGTCGGCCGTTGGTACAGCGCCATCGCGCCGGCCTGCCGCCGGCCGCTTTCGATGTACCGGCCCAGCTACCGACGGCGCTGGCCGGTGGTATCAGCGGCTGAACAGATCGCGGATCTGCTGCAGGGCGGCCGGATCCTCCATGGTCGTGAGGTCCCCCGGGTCGCGACCCTCGCACACCGCGACGATCGCGCGGCGCAGCAGCTTGCCGCTGCGCGTCTTGGGCAGCAGCGTCACGAACTGCACCCGCGACGGACGCGCCACCGCACCCAGGTCTTTGTCGACCAGGTGCATGATTTCGCCCTCCAGGCGCAATCGCGCCGCATCGTCGGTCAACGACGTCGCGTCCTTGACGATGGCAAAGGCCATTGCTGCCTGCCCCTTGAGTGCATCGGCCACGCCGACGACCGCCACTTCCGATACATTGGGATGGGCCGATATGCTTTCCTCGATCTCGCGTGTACCCAGGCGGTGGCCCGCGACATTGATAACGTCGTCGGTGCGCCCCAGGATGAAGTAATAGCCGTCCTCATCGCGGATGCCCCAGTCGAACGTACTGTAGATCAGCTTGCCCGGAATGGTCTTCCAGTAGGTGTCGACGAAACGCTGATCGTCGCCCCATACGGTCTGCATGCAACCGGGTGGCAGCGGCCCTTCGATCGCGACCACGCCTTTCTGGCCGGCCCCCAGCAACTCCTCGCCGCTGCTTTCGTCGAGCAACTTGACGTCATAACCGTAAATTGCCTTGCCCGGGCTACCGAACTTGCTGGCGGCCTGCTCGACGCCATTGGCAAGACCGAGGATCGGCCAGCCGGTCTCGGTCTGCCAGTAGTTGTCGATGATGGGCTTGCCCAGGCTCGTCGATATCCATTGGGCGGTTGGTTCGTCCAGCGGTTCGCCGGCCAGGAACAGCGCACGCAGTGAGGACAGGTCGTATTTGGTGAGCAGGGCCGGGTCCTGCTTCTTCAATACCCGGATCGCGGTCGGCGCGCTGAACATCACACTGACTTTGTATTTCTCGACCAGACTCCACCAGATGCCGCCATCGGGCCGCGTCGGCAAGCCTTCGTACATGATGGTGGCCATGCCCGCGATCAGCGGGCCATAGATGATGTAGCTGTGCCCCACCACCCAGCCGATGTCGCTGGTCGCAAAATAGGTTTCACCGGCATTGCCGCAGAAGATGTGCTTCATGCTGGCCGCCAGCGCCACCGCGTAACCTCCCGTGTCACGCTGCACGCCCTTGGGCTTGCCGGTGGTGCCACTGGTGTACAGGGTATAGCTCGGATGGGTCGCGTCCAGCCATTCGCAGGGCACCGAGGCATGCATGTGCTGCGCGCGCAATGCGGACCATGAATGGTCCCGCCCGGCCTGCAGGGCCATCGGCGACAACTGGCGATCGACCAGCAGCAGGGCCTCGGGCTTGTGGCTGGACAGACGGATCGCCTCGTCCAGCAGCGGCTTGTAGGCCACCACCTTGCCGCCACGGGAGCCGGCATCGGCACTCACCACCAGCCGGGGCGATGCATCCTCGATGCGCGAGGCCAGCGCACCCGACGCGAACCCGCCAAAAACCACGCAATGGATAGCCCCGATGCGCACACAGGCCAGCATGGCAAAAGCGGCCTCGGCCACCATGGGCATGTAGATCAGCACCCGGTCGCCCTTGCGCACACCCAGCGCCTGCATGCTGGCGGCCATGCGCTGAACCTCCCGATGCAGCTCGGCAAAGCTGTAGCTCTGTTCCTGCCCGGTCTCGGTGGAAACGGCAATCAGCGCCGGCTGATCGGCGCGCTCGGCCAGATGCCGATCAACTGCGTTGTGGCACAGGTTCGTCGTGCCACCGGCAAACCAGCGCGCAAAGGGCGGGTTGCGGTAATCGCAAACCTGGCCTGGAGCTTGGCGCCACTCGATCAACTGTGCCTGCTCGCTCCAGAACGCGTCCCGGTTCTGGATCGACTGGCGGAAAAAATCGGTATATGACGGCATGGCAAGCGCTCCCATTTCTCTGAACATTGACAGCTTCGATTGTGGCGTGTGAACTTGCAACTGCCTGACGCACTTGCGCAGGGGCCGGTAGCCGGCAGGTGTTTGCAGCGGCTACGATCGACGACATGCACGGACCCACTTTCCCCATTGAACCGGGTAGCTGGCAATTTTCACCGCATTGCCGCAAGGTCCAATCGCGTCCGATGCGCAACGACGTCAGCAGCCCGACACTGGTCGATGGCTCGCGTTATGCCTTCGTGGTGCTGCGCAAATGAATGGCTGCCACCGCGTCACGGCGGCAAAAGACGGATCAGGCTGCCAGCGGAAGAGTCGGTCAACACATACAACAGTCCGTCCGGTCCCTGGCGCACGTCCCGGATGCGCTCGCCCAGATCGACCAGCAGGCGACTTTCGCGCATCACCGTGACTGCCGAACCATCGTAGCGCCATTCGATACGCGCCAGATGGCGACCGGCCAGCGCGCCGACGAACAGATTGCCCTGCCACGCGGGTCCGTAACGGGTGCCGCTCAGAAAAACCATGCCCGAAGGTGCGATGGACGGCACCCAATAGTGCACCGGCTGTTCCATGCCGTCCTTGCGACTGTTGCCCTCGCCGATCTTGCCGCCGCCATAGTTCTCGCCATACGTGATCACCGGCCAGCCATAGTTGCGCCCGGGGGCCGGAAGATTGATTTCGTCACCGCCCTGGGGCCCATGTTCATGCACCCACAAGCGGCCATCTGGCGCCAATGCCGCTCCTTGCAGGTTGCGATGGCCATAACTCCAGATCTCCGGCAGGGCGCCACCGACGCTGACGAACGGGTTGTCTTTGGGCACAGTACCGCTTTTGTCGATACGCACGATCTTGCCGTGGTGGTTGTCCAGCGTCTGCGCATCGGCCATGCGCCGGAACCGGTCACCCAGGGTGAGATATAGCGTGCCGTCAGCCTTGCCATCGCGCCGCCCCTCGACAATCCGGCATCCGAAATGGGCACTGCTGGCGTACTTCGGACGCTGGCTGAAGATCACCTTCACGTCTTCCAGCCGGTCCAGTTCTTGCGCCAGGCGGGCCCGGGCCAGCGCCGTACTGTTGCCACCGCCATCGGCCGCGGCCTGCGCAAAACAGAAATAAATGGTCCTGTTGGCTGCAAAGTCGCTGTCGACGATGACATCGAGCAGGCCGCCCTGCCCTTGCGCGGCAACGTCCGGTACGCCAGAGACGGGTCGGCGCAGCGTTCCATCCTTGTCCACGACCCGCAATCGTCCCGGCCGCTCGGTGATCAGCATCTGGCCGCCAGGCAGGAAGGCCAGCGACCAGGGATGGTCCAGTCCATAGGCAACCCTCTGCGGGCGCAGGTCCTGGGCCTGCAGGCCAGCCGATGCCAGCAGGCCGACCAGCGTACAGACCCATATTCGGAGAATCATCGATGGCACGGTAAAAACCCCTCTTGCTGTAGCCGGTTCCCAAGCGGTCGGAAGGGGTCCGATTGGCTGAGGTGGATGGCATTGAACATGGCGATTTTTCGGTCCGGAACGCGCTTGAGGGCGGCTGAGCGGCCGCGAGGCCGCAAGAATGTTCTGACCTGCGCCGGACATGGTAGCCCATGCCCTGCGACGGCACCATGGGCATGGCGAACCCGGCGCCTATGGCCATACCGGCAATCCCACGTTCGTTGTTCGGTGTCTCGCACGCGCCACGAAATCATTAAAAACAAGCACTTGGAAACGGTTTCGGCTTGACGCGATAGCCAGCGGCCGGTATGGTCCGCCGATGCGTGTAGTTACCCCACTGATGGCGTTGGCGGCAGCCGTGCTGCTGGCAACCAGTGCCAGTGCCGCCCCGGCAACATCAGGCAGTGACGATATCGACAGATTGCTGGCCGAGCGCGGACTGATCCGCCAGATCACCCAGGTTGGGCAGACGGTCGGCAGCAAGGCCTCGGAATTGGTCATCAGCGCGATGGGATTTCTCGGTGTGCCGTACAGACTGGGTGGCAATTCACTGGAAACCGGATTTGACTGCAGCGGTTTCGTGCGCGCGATGTACCAGCAGACCATTGGGCTGATGCTGCCACGTACGGCCGACCAGCAGGCCGCGGCGACACAGCAGATCGACAAGAGTGAGTTGCAGCCCGGTGACCTGGTTTTTTTCAACACGCTGCGCCGCGCGTTCAGCCATGTCGGCATCTATGTAGGCGACAACAAGTTCATCCATTCCCCCAAACCCGGTGCGCTAGTGCGGGTGGAGGACATGCGGGTCGGTTACTGGAGCAGCCGTTTCAATGGCGCGCGCCGGGTTGAAGCTTCCGCGACACAACCTTGAATCAGATTTGGCGCGCCAGCTGTGCGGCGCCAGCACTTGGCGCGTACTATTTCGTGCGCCGCAGCCACTTGCCCTTGATCAGGCGCGCCGCCCGCACCACGCCGGTAACTGCCTTGATTACCACGTCGGGGCGGTCCATGTGCACATTGTGGCCGGCGTTGCCGACAATCTTGATTCGCCCCAAGGCCGACATGCCCGCCATCTTGCGCTGACTGGCCGCCCATACCTTGCCCAATGATTGGGGCCACCGGCTTGTCGAATTGCTCTGGGTCAGCACGATCAGCGGAACATCGGGAAAAGTTCCCGCACGACGCGCCTGCTTGAGCGTCAGCGGCGCAGCCAGCAACTCCGCGCGCGGCACCGCAGGCAACATGGACACGAACGCCTCTGGCGGTTCATAAAGCAGGCGGTGCACGCCGTTCTGGCGGCATCGTTGCGTAAACTCCTCATGCCGCGCATCGACCAGGACCACGCCTGCGACTTCGTTCGGATAGGTTTTCGCGAACAGCTTCACCATGGTTCCGCCCAGCGAATGGCCCACCAGCACATACGGCGGTGCGATGCCTTCGGTCCGCAACATGTCGCGCAACTCCAGCACCATCTGCAGGCCATCGCGCGGCAGTTCAGACACCTCGCTTTGTCCGTAGCCGGCGCGATCGTAGGCCACGACCTGAGTCACGTCGCACACCTTGTTGAATACCGGGGCCCAGTTGCGCTTGCCCTGCCCAATGCCGGACTCGAACACCACGGTCGGGCTGCCGACGCCAGCCACGACCAACGATCGGATACCAAATGTGGTGGCGCTGAATCGGGCATGCGGCAACTTGTCCCCGGGCGCCGTCTTGCGTCGCAACAGCTGCAGCAGGGCCGGCAGGCTGCGCAACCCGCCCTGCTTTCCTTGCTTGCCCGGCTGGATTGGTTTGACAGTCGGTTGGCTGGATTTTCGGGCCGCCCGGGCTGACGCCTCGCCCTTGGCGCCATCATCTGGCTCCTGTGGGTCAGACTTGGCTGTCATGGCAGACAGGCAAGCCGACATGTCGGCGGTATGGACGAAACGTTATCCGACTTGCGCATGTACATCGAGCAGGTGCGAACACCCGAGTTGGCTGATCCAATCCGATGGTAGTCCAGCCTGAGGCGGGCAATCAACGCCGCGCCGGTGGCAAATCGGTGCAACTGCCGTGGGCTACTTCCGCCGCCATGCCGATGCTCTCGCCCAGCGTCGGGTGTGGGTGGATGGTCTTGCCGATGTCGACTGCATCAGCACCCATTTCAATCGCCAGCGCTACCTCGCCGATCATGTCGCCTGCATGGGTACCGACAATGCCACCGCCGAGAATCTTGCCATGGCCGTGCGCTGCGGGCGAATCGTCGAACAGCAGCTTGGTGAAACCTTCGTCGCGGCCATTGGCGATCGCCCGGCCGGAAGCGGTCCACGGGAATAGCCCTTTGCGGACCTTGATGCCCTGGGCCTTGGCCTGGTCTTCAGTAAGGCCGACCCAGGCCACTTCGGGATCGGTGTAGGCAACACTGGGTACAACCCGGGCATCGAACGCGGCACTGGCCAGCTCCTTGTTGCCCTGTTGCTCCCCGGCGATAACCTCTGCGGCGACATGGGCCTCATGTACTGCCTTGTGGGCCAGCATGGGTTGTCCCACGATATCGCCAATGGCGAAGATATGCGCAACGTTGCTGCGCATCTGCACATCCACCTCGATGAAACCGCGATCGGTTACCGCAACGCCCGCCTTGTCGGCGGCGATCTTCTTGCCATTGGGTGAGCGCCCGACGGCCTGCAGTACCAGATCGTAAACCTGAGGCTCGGGTGCCTTGCCACCTTCCTGCGCCGCGGCAAAAGTGACTTCTATGCCGGCAGCAACAGCCTTGGCCGATACCGTCTTGGTGTTGAGCATGATGTTGTCAAAGCGTGGCGCATTCATCTTCTGCCACACCTTGACCAAGTCGCGGTCGGCACCTTGCATCAGGCCATCGAGCATCTCGACCACATCGAGCCGCGCGCCCAGCGTGCTGTAGACCGTGCCCATCTCCAGCCCGATGATGCCGCCGCCCAGGATCAGCATGCGTTTAGGCGCATGCGACAGTGCCAGTGCGCCGGTGGCGTCGACGACTCTCGGATCATCGGGCATGAACGGCAATCGAACCGCCTGCGAGCCCGCGGCAATGATGCAGTGCCGAAACCCAATGGTTCTGCTCTTGCCGGTCTTGTCCTGCGCTCCGCCGGTGGTCTCCTCGACGGTGACATGGTTCGGACCGGCGAACGAACCGTAGCCCCGCACAGTGGTGACCTTGCGCATCTTGGCCATCGCAGCCAGACCGCCGGTGAGCTTGTTGACAACCTTGTCCTTGTGGGCGCGCAGCTTGTCGATATCGACCACCGGCTCCGGATAGTGCACCCCCAGGTCGGCGAAATGGCGCACTTCGTCCATCACCGAGGCCACATGCAGCAATGCCTTGGACGGTATGCAGCCCACATTCAGACACACGCCTCCCAGCGACGCATAACGCTCCACCAGCACCACCTTCAGGCCCAGGTCGGCGGCGCGAAACGCGGCCGAGTAGCCACCCGGCCCGGCGCCCAGCACCAGCAGATCGCACTCCATGTCAACGGAGCCTGCGAACGCAGATGCCGCAGATGCCGCAGCCGGCGCGGTTGCACCGGCAGGCGTGGCGAGAGGCCTTTCTGCTTGAGTGGCTTGCGGCGTCGCACCGCCTGGTACCGGAGCGGCCGCCTTCGGCTGTTCGGCCACTTCCAGCGACAGGATCACCGACCCTTCGGCCACCTTGTCGCCCAGCTTGACCAACATTTCCCGCACGACCCCGCCATGCGAGGCCGGTATCTCCATCGACGCCTTGTCGCTCTCGACGGTTATCAGCGATTGCTCGGGGGCAACGGAATCGCCCGGTTTAACCATCAACTCGATCACTGTGACCTCGGCAAAATCGCCAATGTCGGGTATCTTGATCTCCATCTGCGCCATGTGAACGCCCCTCTCGTATTCGTTTGTCAGTTGGCTCTCGAACGGTCAAACTCGCACCGTTCGCTTCGGCCGCGCTACAGCAGGACCCTGCGGAAATCACCCAGGATCTGACCCAGGTAGACGTTGAAGCGGGCCGCGGACGCGCCATCGATGACGCGGTGGTCCCAACTCAGCGACAAAGGCAGCATCAGGCGTGGCACAAAGGCCTTGCCATCCCAAAGCGGCTGCATCGTGGATCGACAGACACCGAGAATCGCCACTTCCGGCGCATTGATGATGGGGGTGAAATAGCGCCCACCGATGCCACCCAGCGACGAGATCGTGAAGCAGGCTCCGGACATTTCGGCCGGGCTCAGCTTGCCATCGCGCGCCTTCCTGGCCAGCTCGCCCATTTCCTGCGAGATCTGCATGACGCCTTTCTTGTCGGCGTCCTTGATCACCGGCACCATCAGGCCGTTCGGCGTGTCTGCCGCAAAGCCGATGTGGCAATACTGTTTGAGTACCAGTTGGTCGCCGTCTATCGAGGCATTGAACTCAGGAAACTTGCGCAGGGCAGCGACACAGGCCTTGATCAGGAACGCCAGCATCGTGACCTTGATGCCGGACTTTTCGTTCTCCTGGTTGGTCGATACCCGAAAAGCCTCCAGATCGGTGATGTCCGCGTCATCGTGATTGGTGACATGCGGGATCATGACCCAGTTGCGATGCAGGTTCGCGCCGCTGATCTTCTTGATGCGCGACATATCCCGGCGTTCGACCGGACCGAACTTGGTGAAATCCACCTTGGGCCATGGAATCAGGCCCAGCGCTGCACCGTCGGCGCCAGCGCCTGCGGCGCCCTTTGCCGCCGCGGACGCCCGGGTCTGGCTGGCGCCGCTCATGACGGCGCGGGTAAAGGTCTGAACATCCTCGGCCGAAATGCGCCCCTTGGGTCCGCTGCCCTTGACTTCGTCCAATGGCACGCCCAGTTCGCGCGCGAACTTGCGCACCGAGGGAGAAGCATGGGGCAAACCGGCCCGTACGGGTGCCGCAGGATCATGGGCCGCAGCCGGCGCAGCTGGCCGGTCTGCCGCCGCTGCGGCTGGTGCAGGCCCTGGATCCGACTTGGCTGGCGCTGCAGGTTGCCCCGCCACCGCCGGGGCCGCCGCACTGGGCGCGGTGGTCTGTCCGCCTGACGATTGCACAACAGCCAGCAGGTCGCCGATATTGATCTTGTCGCCCAACTTGACCGCAATCTGCTGAACCACCCCCGCCACGCTGGACGGGATTTCCATGGATGCCTTGTCGGACTCGACTGTGACCAGCGATTGCTCGACCTTGACGCTGTCGCCCACCTTGACCAGCACCTCGATGACGCTCACATCCTTGAAGTCGCCGATGTCCGGCACCATTACCTGCACCGCGCCAGAGGTCGTTGCCGGCTCAGGCGCAACAGCAGGCGCTGTGGCCGGCGCCGTGGCCGTCGCAGCAGCGATCGCCTTCGGTTGCGCGGCCGCTGCTGCGGCTACCGGCGCAGCAGCAGCGCCGTCGCTTTCCATGCGCGCAATGACGACCCCTTGTTTGACCTTGTCGCCCAGCTTGACCAGGATTTCCTTGATTACGCCGGAGCCGCTGGAAGGTATCTCCATCGACGCCTTGTCGGACTCGACCGTGATCAGCGACTGCTCGATCTTGACTGTGTCGCCGGGCTTGACCAGCAATTCGATCACCGCCACCTCGTCGAAATCGCCGATGTCGGGAACCAATATGTCTACCAATGCCATTTTCCTGCCTCCAGATTCTTGATTCGCCTTGCCGCCGCTTGCGCCGGCCGGAGATGGGCTCCGCCCGGTGCGATCGATCGTCAAGCGTATAAGGGATTGACCTTGTTTACGTCAATGCCGTAAGCCTTGATCGCCTCGGTCACCTTGGCAACCGGCACGGTGCCCTCTTCGCTCAACGCCTTCAGCGCCGCGACGACGATGTAGTGGCGATTGACCTCGAAATGTTCGCGCAGCTTGCTGCGGAAGTCGCTGCGACCGAAGCCATCGGTACCCAACACCTTGTAGGTGCGGCCCTTGGGCAGGAACGATCGGATCTGCTCGGCAAAGGCCTTCATGTAGTCGGTTGAAGCGATGACCGGCCCGGCATGCTTGTCCAGTTGCTGCGCGACAAACGGGACCCGCGGCTTTGCGTCCGGATGCAGCAGATTGTGGCGCTCACAGTCCTGGCCATCGCGCCCGAGTTCATTGAAGCTGGGGCAGCTCCAGACATCGGCTGCGACGCCCCAGTCCTTTTCGAGCAACTCCTGCGCCGCGATCGACTCCCGCAAGATTGTTCCGGAACCCAGCAACTGGACCCGCGGCGTGCGCTTGGCGCCCGCCTTGCACAGGTACATGCCCTTGATGATCTGCTCTTCGGTGCCGGGGGTAAGGCCGGGCATCGGGTAGTTTTCATTGAGCAGGGTGATGTAGTAGTACACGTTGTCCTGCTGCTCGACCATGCGCTTGAGGCCATGGTGCAGGATCACGCCCACCTCATGCGCGAACGTGGGGTCGTAACTGACGCAATTGGGAATGGTTCCGGCCAGGATATGGCTGTGGCCATCCTCGTGTTGCAGTCCCTCACCGTTCAGCGTCGTGCGCCCCGAGGTTCCGCCCAGCAGGAAGCCGCGTGCTTGCATGTCGCCAGCCGCCCAGGCCAGATCGCCGATGCGCTGGAAACCGAACATCGAGTAATAGACATAGAACGGGATCATGATCCGGTTGTTCGTCGAATACGACGTTGCCGCAGCAATCCAGCTGCTCATGCCACCGGGCTCGTTGATGCCCTCCTGCAGAATCTGCCCGCGCTTGTCCTCTTTGTAATACATGACCTGATCCTTGTCGACCGGGGTGTACTTCTGCCCTTCCGGGTTGTAGATGCCGATCTGGCGGAACAGACCCTCCATGCCGAAGGTACGCGCTTCGTCGACCAGGATCGGCACTACGCGAGGACCCAGTTCCTTGTCGCGCAGCAACTGAGTGAGAAAGCGCACATAGGCCTGCGTTGTGCTGATCTCGCGGCCCTCTGCCGTCGCGTCGATCACCGCCTTGAACGTCTCCAGCGGCGGGATCGTGAACTTCTCGTCGGACTTGGCACGGCGCTTGGGCAAGTAACCGCCCAGCGCCTTGCGCCGCTCGTGCAGGTAGCGCATTTCCGGCGTGTCATCGGCCGGTTTGTAGAACGGGATCTTCGGCAGTTCGCTATCGGGAATCGGGATGTTGAACCGGTCACGGAAATAGCGGATGTCCTCGTCAGACAATTTCTTGGTCTGGTGCGCGGTGTTCTTGCCCTCACCCGCCTTGCCCATGCCGTAGCCCTTGACGGTCTTGACCAGCATCACCGTGGGTTGACCGACGGTCTGGTTGGCACGATGGAATGCCGCATAGACCTTGTGGGCGTCATGACCGCCTCGACGCAGGTTCCAGATGTCTTCGTCGCTCATTCCAGCGACCATTTCCAGTGTGCGCGGATCACGCCCGAAGAAATTCTTGCGCACAAAGGCGCCATCGTTGGCCTTGAAAGCCTGGTAGTCACCGTCCAGCGTATCCATCATGATCTTGCGCAGCGCGCCATCCTTGTCGCGCGCCAGCAGCGCATCCCATTCGGAGCCCCACAGCAACTTGATTACGTTCCAGCCGGAGCCGCGGAACTCGCCCTCCAGTTCCTGCACGATCTTGCCATTGCCGCGCACCGGACCGTCGAGTCGCTGCAGATTACAGTTGACGATGAACACCAGGTTGTCGAGCTTTTCGCGGGCGGCCAGGCCGATCGCGCCCAGGCTTTCGGGTTCGTCCATTTCGCCGTCGCCGCAAAATACCCAGACCTTGCGATTGGCGGTGTCGGCAATGCCGCGCGCATGCAGGTATTTGAGAAAGCGCGCCTGGTAGATAGCCATCAGCGGGCCTAGACCCATCGACACCGTGGGAAACTGCCAGAAATCGGGCATGAGCTTGGGATGCGGGTAACTCGACAGCCCCTTGCCTCCCACTTCCTGGCGAAAGTTCAACAGCTGCTCCTCAGACAGACGCCCTTCCAGGAATGCGCGGGCATAGATGCCAGGTGCCGAGTGCCCCTGGATATATAACAAATCGCCGCCATGGCTCTCACTCTCGGCATGCCAGAAATGGTTGAAGCCAGAGGCGAACATGTGCGCCAAAGACTGGAAAGAACTGATATGCCCGCCCAGATCGCCGCCATCGGCAGGATCAAGCCGGTTGGCCTTGACCACCAGCGCCATGGCGTTCCAGCGCATGTAGGCGCGCAGGCGGCCTTCGAGTTCCAGGTTGCCCGGACTGCGGGCCTGCTCGCCAGGTTCGATCGTATTCACATAGCCGGTGGTGGCGGAGAACGGCATGTCGATGCTGTTTTGGCGCGCATGCTCCAGTAACTGCTCCAGCAGGTAATGGGCCCGCTCTGGGCCGTTGGCCGAGATCACTGCGGACAAAGCATCCATCCATTCCCGGGTTTCCTGCGTATCGACGTCTGCTGCGGCGGCATTGACGGGATCTTGCGACATGTTTGTCTCCTTTGATTCGTTATGACCCAATACGAACACTGTAGACCCATTCTCGCACGGGTATGATCTTTTTTTCAAATAACGGCTTATGAAATCACATTATGAAATAGTGAAATCAGCGAGGATTCCAAATTTCGCCGCGTTGGCAATCTCCTCCCATACACTCGCCGCATGCCCTCAGAAACCTCTGGCACGTCGTCACAATCCGCGGCTCCGGCCCAGCGGGTGCGGCATTGGTGGTGGCATCTGAACCCCAACCGCCAGGATCGGTATGCCGTGCTGGCGCCATTGGTCGCTGTGCTGCTGTTCCTGGCTGCCATCGTCGCCGCATTCGGCTACCTGCGACTCGAGGAGGTGGACCGCGAACACGAGGCAGTCCGGCGGGATGTTGAATACACCCAGCAAAGACTGCGCCTGCGCCTGCTCGAGCGGCAGGAGCAACTGATGCGCATTGCGCGCGACATCTCCAACCGCGACCTGGACAACGAAGAATTCCAGGTGCGTGCCGAGGCGCTGGTGATCCAGTACCCGGATCTGGAGCGCCTGAGCTGGGTCGATGAAACGATGCGAGTGCGCGCCATCTATGCGACTGCCAGCCTGCAACCCGGCGCCTCGCCCCAGCCCGGTGAGCTGCTAGCCTCGGTCGAAACCCGCAATATCTACGACCTGGCCCGTGAAACCCTGCAGCCCGTCTATGCCCAGCGGGCCGCCAGCGGCGCGGCCGTACCGCTGCTTCAGCTGCACATTCCGATGAACGATGGCACACGTTTCGTCGGTGTCGTGCTGGCCGAATACTCGGTCGATGGCCTGTACCGCTATGGTGTGCCTTCCGAAGTATCGGCCCGCTACGCGATAGCCTTGCTCGATGACAAAGGCGCGCGCCTTGCTGGCACCGGTGTTGCTGCGCGCAACCCTGCCAGTACCTGGCTGCCCTGGGTTGTGCCGGTCAATGAATATGAGGTCCCGGTGTCGCCGGTGGGCAATGGGTTGGTGCTGCGGGCCCAGGCCTACCGCACGTCGCTGGGGGTCATCGGCAGTGGACTGTTCTGGCTGGTGGGTGTGCTCAGCGCCATGACGGCCTGGATGCTCATTGCGAACTGGCGCCACACCCGACGCCGTCACCAGGCCCAACAGGCGCTGGTTGCCGAGACCAATTTTCGGCGTGCCATGGAAAATTCGATGCTGACCGGCATGCGCGCAATGGACCTGCAGGGCCGCATCACTTACGTCAATGCCGCGTTCTGCCAGATGACCGGCTGGAAGGAGTCCGAGCTGGTAGGCAGGACGGCGCCATTTCCCTATTGGCCCGATACAGACCACGAAAACCTCAGCCAGCTATTGAGCGCGGAATTGTCCGGTCAGGCTGCAACCCCCGGTGGGGTGCAAATGCGGGTGAAGCGGCCGGACAACTCGCTGTTCGACGCCCGTCTGTATGTGTCACCACTCATCGATACCCGTGGTACCCAGACGGGATGGATCACCGCGATGACCGACATCACCGAGCCCAATCGCATTCGCGAGCAACTATCGGCCTCCTTCGAGCGGTTTACGACTGTGCTCGAAGCGCTCGATGCGTCGATTTCCGTGGCGCCGTTGGGCAGCGACGAAATGCTGTTTGCCAACAAGCTGTACCGATTGTGGTTCGGCAACCAGACCGACGGTCATCTGCGCCTGGTCGCCCAGGCAGGAATTCCGACACAGGCGATTGGCGACGAGTCGCTTGACCACGTGGATTCGTTTGCCGGGATGCCGACCAATGTGCTGCCAGACGCTGAACCCGAAAACGCCGAAATCTATCTCAGCGAGCTCGGCCGCTGGCTGGAGGTGCGCACCCGATACCTGAGCTGGGTCGACGGCCGCCTGGCGCAGATGGTCATTGCCACCGACATCACGGCGCGCCGTCTGGCCGAACAACAAGCCGCCGCGCAGGCCGATCGCGCGCAAAATGCAAGCCGCCTGATCACCATGGGCGAGATGGCCTCGAGCGTGGCACATGAACTCAACCAGCCGCTGACCGCCATCAACAACTATTGCCAAGGCATGGTGTCGCGCATCCAGTCGCAGCAGATCTCGCCGCAGGAACTGCTGGGCGCGCTGGAAAAGACCGCGCGCCAGGCGCAGCGGGCCGGGCAGATCATCCAGCGCATCCGGTCGTTCGTCAAACGCAGTGAACCCAAACGCGTGTGGTCGCGCGTCGGCGATATGGTCGACGAAGCCGTGGAATTGGCAGAAATCGAATTGCGCCGGCGCAATGTGCGCCTGAGCTGCCAGGTGTCGTCGCGCCTGCCGATGTTGATGGTGGATCCGATCCTGATCGAGCAGGTGCTGATCAACCTGCTCAAGAATGCGGCCGAATCGGTCGACACTGCGCAGCGCGCGACCGCGCAACGCAATGTCGAGTTGTCGGTGACGCAGAGCGAACGCGACGGCCGGCAGTTGGTCGAGTTCTCGGTGGTCGATTCCGGCAGCGGGTTGGCGCCTGAGGTACTGGAGCGTCTGTACGAGGCTTTTTATTCCACCAAGAGCTATGGCATGGGCATTGGCCTGAGTCTGTGCCGCTCGATCGTCGAATCCCACCAGGGTCGTATGCGGGCCGAGAACCTTTACAATGCCAGCGAAGTTACGGGCTGCCGATTTTCATTCTGGCTGCCCGTGGGCGAGCCCGCCAGCGTCGTGCCAGAGCCATTGCGCAAACCCGTCAAGACCCCAGGATAGCCGCATGAGTTTGATTCCAAAGAAGGGCACTGTCTATGTCGTGGACGATGACGAGGCGGTGCGAGATTCGCTCCAATGGTTGCTCGAAGGCAAGGACTACCGCGTTCGCTGCTTCGATTCCGCCGAGTCCTTCCTGAGTCGCTACGACGCGCGTGAGGTCGCCTGCCTGATCGTCGACATCCGCATGGGCGGCATGACCGGGCTGGAGCTGCAGAACCGCCTGCTCGAACACCACTCGCCGCTGCCGATCGTCTTCATCACCGGCCACGGCGACGTGCCAATGGCGGTCGACACGATGAAAAAGGGCGCAATGGATTTCATTCAGAAGCCCTTCAAGGAAGACCAGTTGCTGCGGCTGGTGGAACGCATGCTCGAGCACGCCAAAGAGACGTTCGCGGAGCATCAGCTCGCGGCCAGTCGCGACGCCCTGCTGTCCAAGCTGACCCTGCGCGAGTCCCAGGTACTGGAACGTATCGTGGCGGGTCGGTTGAACAAGCAGATGGCCGACGACCTGGGCATCAGCATCAAGACGGTCGAGGCGCACCGTGCCAACATCATGGAAAAGCTCAATGCCAACACGGTCGCCGACCTGTTGAAAATCGCGCTTGGACAAACCGCTGCCAAGGCCTGATACCAACGTGGCGGTGCTGCGGCTCCGTCGCCGAAATATGGACGCTGGAACCTGAGCCGATGACACAACAAACAACTGCCCGGATCATCGATGGTGTTGCGCTGTCGCGCCAGTTGCGCGCCGACGTGGCCGTCCGGGCTGCCATATTGACAGACAAGGGTTTGCGCCCTGGCCTGGCCGTGATCCTGGTCGGCGAGGACCCGGCCAGCCAGGTGTATGTGCGCAACAAGATCAAGGCTTGCGAAGAGTCAGGCCTGCATTCGGTGTTCGAGAAGTACGATGCCACCCTCTGCCAGGACGCCTTGCTCGCGCGCATCGAGGCGCTCAACGCCGACCCAGCCATCCACGGAATCCTGGTCCAGATGCCGCTGCCCCGGCATATCGACCCGCATCGGGTGATCGAAACCATCGCCACGTCCAAGGATGTCGACGGATACTCGACGCGGAGCGCCGGTGAACTGATGACCGGCTCGCCGGGATTCAAACCGTGTACGCCCTACGGCTGCATGAAGTTGATCGACTCTACCGGCGTCGATCTGCGCGGCAAACATGCCGTCGTCATCGGACGCAGCAACACCGTTGGCAAGCCGATGGCCCTGATGCTGCTGCAACAAAATGCCACGGTGACGATCTGCCACAGCGCGACCCGTGATCTGAAGGCTTACACGTTGCAGGCCGACGTCGTTGTGGCGGCTGTCGGACGCCGCAATGTTCTCACGGCCGACATGGTCAAGCCGGACGCCATCGTCATCGACGTTGGCATGAACCGCAATGATGCTGGCAAATTGTGCGGGGACGTGGACTATGCAGGCGTTCGCGATGTCGCCGGCTACATCACTCCCGTACCTGGTGGCGTGGGCCCGATGACGATCACGATGCTGCTGGTCAATACGGTGGAAGCAGCGGAACGCGCGGCGACGCCCTTGCAAACGGGTCGGCCAAACCCGACATGGCATTGATGCGGCAAGCGGCCGCAGGCAATGTTTGAATGTGACACCATGAATCCATTATTGCAATCAGGCGGGTTGCCGCTGTTTGACCAGATCAGGCCCGAACATGTAGCGCCGGCGATCGACCAACTGCTGGCCGATGCGGATGTGGCGCTGCAGACCGTCACCGCACCCGGTTTCCCCGCCCAATGGGATGCGATGGCATCCGTGCTGGACGTTGCCACGGAACAACTGGGCTGCGCCTGGGGCGCGGTCAATCACCTCAACAGCGTGGCCGACACGCCTGAGTTGCGTGCTGCCTACAACGCCAGCCTGCCCAAGGTCACCGAATTCTGGACCCGACTGGGCGCCGACGAACGCCTCTACACCAAATACAAGTCCATATCGGAGCAGTCGCTCAATGCCGAGCAGCGCCAGGCCCGCACCAATGCGCTGCGCGACTTTGTGTTGGGTGGCGCCGAACTCAGCGGCGACGACAAGCTGCGTTTTGCCGCGATTTTGGAGCGGCTGGCAGAGCTGAGTCAGAAATTCAGCGAGAACGCGCTTGACGCCACCGACAAGTTCAGCCTGTTCGTCGGCACCGAGGAATTGGCTGGCGTTCCTGCCGACGTGGTGCAGAGCACACGCGATGCCGCCAAGGCGCTGAACCGCGAGGGCCACAGACTGAGCCTGAAACTACCTTGTTATCTGCCGGTCATGCAGTTTGCCGACTCGGCCGCATTGCGTGAGCGGATGTACCGTGCCTATGCTACGCGGGCATCGGATCAGGCACAGGAGGACCTGCGCCAATACGACAATGCGGGATTGATACGCGAGATCCTGGCCTTGCGCCAGGAAGAATCCCGATTGCTTGGCTTTGGCAACTATGCCGAGTTGTCGCTGGCGCCCAAGATGGCAGCTTCCACGCAGGCGGTGAGCGATTTCCTGCACGACCTTGCCCGGCGCGCCCGCCCTTATGCGCAGCAGGATCTGGCAGACCTGCGTGCATTTGCACGCGAGCATCTGGCGATGGAGGACCCGCAGCCCTGGGACTGGGCCTATCTCGGAGAAAAGCTCAAGCAAGCGCGTTACGCCTTCAGCGAACTGGACGTCAAACAATATTTCACGCTGCCCAAGGTGCTGGCGGGCCTGTTCAAGATCGTCGAAACCTTGTTCGACGTTGCGATCCGTCCCGATAGCGCCCCGGTGTGGCACCACGATGTGTCGTTTTTTCGGATTGAGCGTGCGCTTTCCGGTGCCCCATCCTCCGATGGCGCCCGGACGGCTCTGATCGGCCAGTTCTACCTCGATACCACCGCGCGGGACGGTAAACGCGGTGGCGCGTGGATGGACGATGTGCGGGGTCGCTGGTTACGACCTGACAACCAGCAACTGCAGACCCCGGTGGCCCATCTGGTCTGCAATTTCGCAGATGGCGTGATGCGCGATGGCGTGCGCCAAAGCGCGCTGCTGACCCATGACGACGTGACCACGTTGTTTCATGAGTTTGGTCATGGCCTGCACCATATGCTGACCCAGGTCAACGAACGACAGGTATCGGGTATCAGCGGCGTGGAGTGGGATGCGGTCGAATTGCCGAGCCAGTTCATGGAGAACTTTTGCTGGGAGTGGGATGTGCTGCTCCATATGACGGCACATGTCCAGACTGGCGAACCCTTGCCGCGCGCGCTTTTCGACAAGATGCTCGCGGCCCGGAACTACCAAAGCGGCATGCAGACCCTGCGCCAGATCGAGTTCTCCCTGTTCGATATGCTGCTGCACTCGACACATTCGCCCAGCGAGGACATCCTGCCCCTGCTCGATCAGGTTCGGCGTGAGGTCGCCGTGATACAGCCACCCCCCTGGAGCCGCACGCCCAACACCTTCAGCCATGTCTTTGCCGGCGGCTACGCTGCGGGCTATTACAGTTACAAGTGGGCCGAGGTATTGAGTGCCGATGCTTATGCCGCTTTCGAAGAAGCCGCGGATGCAACGGGGTTGCCAGATGTGCAAACAGGTAGAAAATACCGGCAGACCATACTGGAGGCAGGCGGAAGCCGCCCGGCCATGGAGTCGTTCAAGGCGTTTCGTGGTCGCGAGCCGACGCTGGACGCGCTCTTGCGTCACCAGGGTATGGCCGGCGCCACTGCGAGCCCAATCACCGCGAAGGAGTGACCACATGAAGTACCTGAAACTGGCATTGACCATGACCTGCGCAGCCGCGGCACTGCTCGGTTGGTCCGTCCTGCAAGCACAAACGGTCTATCGCATCACGGGGTCCGATGGAAAAGTGACATTCTCGGACAAGCCCCCGGCCGCTGAGAAAGCCAATGTGACCGCGCGCAACGGCGCCGCAAGAACGGTCGACGGCAGCCCGCAAAACGCCAGTCTGCCGTACGAATTGCGCCAGGTGGTGGCACGGTTTCCCGTTACCCTGTATTCCAGCGCCGACTGCGTTCCCTGCAATGCCGGACGCCTGTTGCTGCAGGCGCGTGGCGTGCCCCATGCCGAGTACACCGTCGCCAGCCCGGACGACGTAGAGTCTTTGCAAAGACTCAGTGGTGACAAGTCGATCCCGTTCGTGACCATCGGTGGCCAGAAAATAAAGGGCTATTCAGAATCGGAATGGAGGCAGTTCCTCGATGCCGCGGGTTACCCCGCGACCTCGCAGCTGCCGGGCAATTTCCGTAACCCGGCGCCGAGGCCATTGGTCGCAGCCAAGAAGATCGCGCCGCCTGCGGAGGCACCCGAGGCGGGTGATGCCCCAACTGCCGCGGCCTCTCCGGCCACCCCGGCAGCTGCCGCACCAGCCGCAACCAACCCGGCCGGAATCAAATTCTGACGCGCGCAGCGGCCAGTGTCGCCTGCGCTAGGCTGCGCCGAAATGCAACGTCCGCACACCCGTGGCTGTACCCAGTAGGCACAGGTGTGCCTTCTGGTGCGCAAACACGCCCACCGTCACCACGCCAGGCCATTGGTTGACGGTCGATTCGAATTGCAGTGGTTCGGCGATGGACATTCCAGACACGTCCAGCACATGCTGGCCGTTATCGGTTCGTAGTGGTTTACCGTTGACCAACCGCAACTGCGCGGTTCCCCCCAGCAAGGCAAACTGGCGCGCAATACGTGCGCTGGCCATGGGAATGACCTCGACCGGCACAGGAAATGCGCCCAACCTGCTTACCAGTTTGGATTCATCTGCAATGCACACGAACTGACGCGATTGTGCCGCGACGATCTTCTCACGCGTCAGCGCGGCGCCACCACCCTTGATCATGAAGCCGTTGGCATCGATCTCGTCTGCGCCGTCAACATACACCGACAGCATCTCGACATCGTTGCAGTCAAATACCGTGATACCTGCTGCGCGCAAGCGGGCGCTGCTAGCCTCCGAACTCGAAACCGCGCCGCGGATCGAATCCCTTACACCCGCCAGGGCGTCGATGAACCTGTTGACGGTCGAGCCGGTTCCAACGCCGACGAGTTCGCCCGGGACGATATAACGCAACGCGGCCTGTCCGACCATGATTTTGAGTTCGTCGTGAGATGGCATGCATGCTTTCTGCTGCGATGGCGGCTGTGGTTTGGGACAATGGATAGCCAACCTCGAATTATCTGATGCCGATGATCCCCTATGCCCTGGCCCGTCCGTTCCTGTTTGGATTGGACCCGGAAGTCGCCCACGAACTCACGCTCCACGCGTTGGCCCGCACGCAGGGAACGCCACTGGGCTGGGCCTATTGCGCGGGCATGGTCGATGACCCGGTGCAGCTGGCGGGGCTGCGTTTCCCCAACCGGGTCGGCCTGGCCGCAGGGCTGGACAAGAACGCACGGTGCATCGACGCACTGGGTTCGATGGGTTTTGGATTCGTCGAGGTCGGCACCGTCACGCCCAACGCACAGGGCGGCAACCCCAAACCCCGCATGTTCCGGCTGCCTCGGGCGCAGGCGCTGATCAACCGGCTCGGCTTCAACAATGACGGTTTGGATACCTTCCTGGCCAATGTGCAGCAATCGTCTTTTCGGGCCAAGGGGCGCATCCTGGGATTGAATATCGGCAAAAACGCGACAACGCCGATCCACGATGCGGCTCGGGACTACCTCACCTGCCTGGACGGTGCATACCCGCATGCGGACTATGTGACCGTCAACATCTCCAGCCCCAATACCCGCAACCTGCGCGCGCTCCAGGGCGACGCGGCGCTGGATGCGCTACTTTGCGCATTGCAGTCGCGACGCGAGCAATTGCGCCAACGCCATGGGCGGCATGTGCCCTTGTTCGTCAAGGTTGCACCGGACCTCGACCAGAACCAGGTCGACAGCATCGCTCGATCGCTGCAACGCCATGCCATGGACGGTGTGGTGGCCACCAACACAACCGTCGAGCGCAGCGCCATCGAAGGTCTGCCGCATGCACAGGAGGCCGGTGGCCTGTCGGGCGCGCCCGTGTTCGAAGCCAGCAACCGCGTGATCCGCCAGTTGCGCGTGGCGCTGGGCAAGGACTTCCCGATCATCGGCGTGGGCGGCATCCTGCATGCACGCGATGCGGTGGAGAAAATAGCGGCAGGTGCCGACCTGGTGCAGATCTACACCGGCCTGATCTACAAGGGGCCTGCCCTTGTGCAACAAGCCGCCGAGGCGATCCGTTGCGCCGGGGCGTCAGCAAAGACCCGTTAGCGCTCAGGCAGGACCGGTGCCAAGCTGATGCACCGCATGCCGTGCGATCGCCAATGCACTGGTCAGGCCCGGCGACTCGATGCCAAACAGATTCACCAGCCCATCGACGCCATGATCGCGCGGCCCCTGGATCACGAAATCGGCGGGACCGGCTTGCGCCGACTGCAGCTTGGGCCGGATCCCGGCGTATCCGGGCAACAGGGCGCCGTCCTGTAGCGCCGGCCAATACTTGCGCACTTCGGCATAGAAGGCGTCGCCGCGGGCTGGATCCACCACCAGGTCGGTCGCTGAGTCGACCCATTGCACGTCCGGGCCGAACTTGGCCTGCCCCCCCAGGTCCAGCGTCAGGTGCACCCCCAATCCAGCACCTTCCGGCACCGGGTAGATCAGATGGCGAAACGGCGCTCGACCGGTCAGCGTGAAATAGTTGCCCTTGGCGAAGTAGGGAGTGGGCACATGCCGCGCCGCCAGACCGTCGAAGCGTCGCGCCAGCGTCGGCGCCTCCAGTCCAGCCGCATTCACCACGAGCGCTGCCCTCAACCGTGTGCCATCACACGCCACCAGCTCAATGCCCCGCCTTCCAATGCGCGCAGATTCAAGGCCGGAACTGACCGCCAGCGTGCCACCGGCATTTTCCATGTCGCCCTGCAAAGCCAGCATCAGCGCATGGCTATCAACGATGCCGGTACTGGGTGACAACAGCGCCGCGACACATTCCAGAGCGGGCTCCAACTGGCGCGCCTGCGACCGGGTAAGCCACTGCAAATCGACAACGCCGTTGGCCTCGGCCATGGCGCGAACTTTCTGCAGTTGCGCCAGTTGTTCGGTATTGGTCGCCACAATCAACTTGCCGCAACGTCGATGGCCTATCGCGTGTTCCGCACAGTAGGCGTACAGCAGCACCTTGCCCTGTACACACAGTTGCGCTTTCAGCGAGCCACGCGGATAGTACATGCCCGCGTGGATCACCTCGCTATTGCGCGAACTGGTTCCGGTACCAATGGCAGGGGCGCGTTCCAGCACCATCACGTCGCGACCTTGCAACGCCAGCTCGCGCGCGACGGCCAGGCCGACTACGCCCGCACCTATGACCACTGCATCGACTGCGTCCACGAGCTGAAAGCCGATCTAGCGCAGCTGAACCGAGCCTGACACCGTTACCACGACTTCGGTCTTGCCGGCCTCCAGGGGCAAGGGCGCCTCTGCCACAGCGGCCCTGGCTTCCATCGCCAGCATGCTTGGCCGCGGATTGAAACCCTGGTCATTGGCACTGACGGACACTTCCCGCAGGCTGTAACTGGAGAACCCGAATCCCTTTGCGATGTCATTGGCCTTGGCCTTGAATCCGTCGATCGCGATCTTTTGCGCCTCTGCCTCGACGCGGGCGCGTTGTTCCCGGCTCAAACTGAACTGCACGCCGGCAATGGTGAGGGTCTGGATGCTGCCGACGGCAGCCGCGATCCGTGCGAAGTCCCGGCCCTCGAGCACCATTGCGGTGCTGCCATGCCAGGTACTGATGCGGCCATCGCGGCTGTAGCGCGGCGACAGGTTGAAGTTTCCCGTGCGCACATCGAGCTGACCCGCCTGGGCGCGCTTGCGCGCTTGCGTCATTGCGAGGTCCAGCGCCTGTTTGAGTTGGCTTTCGACCACTGCGGCATCAGGTCCATCCCGGCTGGTGCTCAGCGTCAGGCTCAACCAGTCCTGCGGCACCTCGATGGTGGCTGCGGCAGACAATTGAACAATGTTCTGGACCAGCGGTTGCGGAGCCGCTGGTACCTGCGCCAATGCCAATGGCGCGACCACAAACAGGCAGGCAGCGACACAAGAATGCAGATCAAATTTCACGCGAATCCTCCCAGAAAAAAAAGTGTTGCCGTTGCAGCGGGCGATAAGCGGCCACGAACGCGGTGCAACGGGGCGAAGCCAGGGCTGGGGGCCAGACGCGAAGCGGCTGGGTTGGGGGCAATCACACCAAAACGCCGGGCCGCTCCCAAGTTTTCTTGCACCCCCTCGGGGGTGCCTGGCGAAGCCAGAGCTGGGGGCACTCACGGTTGTGCGCGTTGTTCCCCCGACCGGTAGCGGCGCAACTGCTCGCGCATCTCGGCGCGCTCGCGCGATGATAGCTGGCGACTCGTGGCCGTCGCGTCCGAACCCGGTTCGGGTCGCTCCAGATTGCGATGGGCTGTCAGCGCGGTGCGCAGTTCCATCCGCTTTTGCACCCGGCTCGGCGCCGCAGCGGAGTCCGGCGGCGCTTCCGGCCGTCGCGTTTGCGCCAGCGCCGCAAGGCCGGCGCACGACACCAATACGAACAATAGCCATCTGTGCATAGCATGAGAATAACCGGTAGGGGCTGGTACGACCCATACCGGGGTGACACGCAAATGTGCCACGCAGGCGAGAGTTGTAACAGTGTGTCAAACCGGGGCGTATTGCGCGCACGATCACCTGTCCAAGCCATCAGAATGGGCGTTGTTACAAATTTCTGGAGTACACCATGGCGCAAGCTTCCGGCCGTAGTGACAAGATTCTCGTGGTCGACGACGACAGCCGCATTCGCGACTTGTTGCGCCGTTATCTCACCCAGGAAGGCTTTGAGGTTTTCCAGGCGGAGGACGGCAAGGCGCTGAATCGCATCTTGCTGCGCGAGACGGTGGACCTGATCGTGCTGGACCTGATGTTGCCCGGCGAAGACGGATTGTCGATCTGCCGGCGACTGCGCGCTGCCAATGACCGCACACCCATCATCATGCTCACAGCCAAGGTAGAGGATGTGGATCGCATCGTAGGGTTGGAGGTCGGCGCCGACGACTACCTGGGCAAACCATTCAATCCGCGCGAATTGCTTGCGCGGATCAATGCGGTGTTGCGCCGGCGCCCGGTGGCCGAGGCGCCCGGCGCGCCATCGAGCGAAAACGAGGTGGTGCAGTTCGGTCCTTTCAGTTTCGACCTGGGCGCCCGCAGCCTGCACAAATCGGGACAGGACTTGCCCCTGACGACCGGTGAATTCGCCATGCTCAAGGCACTGGTACGTCATCCGCGCCAACCGATGTCGCGCGAGAAGCTGGCACAGCTGGCGCGTGGCCGCGAGTTCGAGCCGTTTGACCGCAGCCTGGACGTGCAGATATCGCGCCTGCGCAAGATGATCGAAGCCGATCCGGCGAGCCCGCGCTACATCCAGACGGTCTGGGGTGTGGGCTACGTGTTCGTTCCGGACGGCGCCGCCTGACCGGCGTGGACAGCGCTGGCGACACCACCGAACCCGCACCGCTGGGCGAATCGGCGCCGTTGCTGCAGCCAGTCCCTGGACGCGGTTTCGGCCTGTTCGGCCGCACTTTCTTGCTGCTTGCCTCCTTGCTGCTGGTCAGCATCCTGGCCTGGCTACAGACGCTGCGGGTGTTCGAACTGGAACCGCGCGCGGTTCAGACCGCGCAGCAGATCGCGTCGATCGTGAACCTGAGCCGCGCGGCGCTGATCCACTCGGACTCAATCGCACGGGTGTCGCTGATTAAGACCATGACTGAACAGGAAGCGGTACGCATCCTGCCGCGCGAGCCCACCGATCGGTTCGAGCCTTTTCCGGATGACGCCCTGGGCCGTCGCATGACCGAGGAACTCGCGTCGCGGCTCGGTCCGGATACGGTGTTGGCCAACAGTGTCAATGACGAACCCGGGCTGTGGATTGGCTTTACCATCGACGAGGACCGCTACTGGATGCTCACCGACCGGGCCCGGCTCAATCCGCCGGTCGGCAAGACCTGGATCATCTGGCTGGTCACCGCGGCGGCACTGTCGCTGGCCGGCGCGGCACTGATTGCCGGCCTGATCAACCGGCCACTGCGAGACCTGTCCATTGCGGCGGGCCGGATCCGGGAAGGCGACTTCGCAGCCGGCCACCTGGACGAACGGGTTGCAACGCGGGAAATCCGCGAGGTCAACATCGAGTTCAACCGGATGGCACACAAGCTCGCGCAGATCGAACAGGATCGCACGATCATGCTTGCGGGCATCTCGCACGACCTGCGAACACCGCTGGCCCGGCTGCGCCTGGAAACAGAATTGAGCGTGAACGATGACGGGGCGCGCGAGCACATGGCTGCCGATATCGACCAGGCCAACGCCATCATCAACAAGTTCCTGGACTTTGCCCGACCCGACCAGGTGGCCATGGTTGCGATCGCATTGCCCGAACTCATCAACCGATGCATCTTTGCACTCAAGGACGCCAGCGATATTCGCCTGAGCGTCGACGTGCCGCACGATCTCATAGTGCTGGCGGACGAGGTCGACCTGATTCGCGCCATCTCCAACCTGCTCGAGAACGCCATTCGTTATGGCAGGGCCGATGCCGCCGATGTGGTCCAGATCGAGATCATCGCGCTGGCCAACGGGTCGCGCGTGGCGATCGAGGTGCGCGACCGCGGCCCCGGCGTGTCGGCTGGCAATCTGGATCAACTGACAAAGGCATTTTTCCGCGGCGACAGTGCCCGGACATCGGCCACTGGCGCCGGGCTGGGGCTTGCCATCGTCGAGAAAAACATCCAGCGCATGGGTGGCACGCTGGTGCTGCGCAACCGCAGCAGCGGTGGGCTTGCGGCCCGCATCGAGCTCAATCGGGTGCTCTGAAATACGCAGGCGCCGGCAGTCAGATGCTGCGCTCAGACGGAGAGCAGCAGTACAACGGCGCGGGCCTCCATCGCCTCTTCCTGGCCCACCGGCCCCAACTTCTCGGCCGTCTTGGCCTTGACATTGACCTGATCGGGGCGAATACCCATCGCGTTCGCAATGGCGCCGCGCATGGCCGCAATCCACGGCATCAACCTGGGCGCCTGGGCAATGACGGTGCTGTCAACGTTGCCGATGCGCCAACCGGCCCGGCGCGCCCGATGCGTCGCTTCGGTCAGCAGGAGCGCAGAATCTGCCCCCTTGAACGCCGGATCGGTGTCAGGAAAATGCTGCCCGATGTCGCCCAATCCAGCACCCCCCAGGACCGCATCAGTAATGGCATGGAGCAACACATCGGCATCGGAATGCCCGAGCAAACCGCGTGTGTGGGGAATCGTCACGCCGCCAATCACCAATGCTCTGCCGTTGACCAGGCGGTGGATGTCCCAGCCCTCCCCGATACGCATCAGGACCGGTTGGGACGGGTTTTCAGGGGTAGTCATAGACTGCATGCTTCCTGCTGCGGCGTCCACGCTGCGCCAGGATGGACTGCGCCAGCACGAAATCCTGCGCCACGGTGAGCTTGAAATTGGTCGGCTCACCAGCGACCAGCCTGGGCGAAAGCCCCAGGGCCTCGATCGCCGATGCCTCGTCGGTGACCGCGTCACCTGTCTGCACCAGGGCGCGTTGCAGACTGCCCAGGCGAAACATCTGGGGCGTCTGCGCCAGCCAGTGCCGGCTGCGGTCAACCGTCATCGCGACCCGGTCGCCCGCGGCCAGTTTGAGGGTGTCGGACACCGGCAGCGCCAGCAAACCTCCGACGGCATCATCCAGGCAGGCGTCGATCAGTCGATCGATCAGGTCCGGCGTGACCAGGCAACGCGCCGCGTCATGTACCAGCACCCAGTCATTCTCCTGCGCACCGCGCGCGCGCAAGGCGGCCAGGCCCCCGATGACGGTGCCGGCCCGCGTGGCAGCGCCGCAGGGCACGCTGACGCAATGGTCAGGCAAGTCCGTTGCTACGGCGGCGAACCAGCGATCCTGCGGGGCCAGCAGCACCAGTACCTGACGAATCCGGATAGCGGCGGCGAAGGCGTCCAATGTGTGCAGCACCATCGCCCGACCAGCCACCGGCTGGTATTGCTTGGGTTGCGCCGTTCCGGCCCGCGAACCTGTACCAGCACAGGGAACCAGGGCCCAGATTGCCGGCAGATCGGGCACTGACACACCGGGCTGGGCCGCGATGGCCGTAGGGGTCTTGGTCGAAACTTCAGCCATGCGTCCTGTCCATTCTAAAATCCCTTTCACCCCCTCCCCTTTTTACGGTCGAGGGGCTTTGGCATGTTCGCCCACTTTGTTCGACTCCCAGCCGCTATTGCATGGACCTGCCCAAACTCAAATCCGGTCACCGATTCACCCTGCCATGTCCCATCGGATCGGCTGATGCGTTGCTGCTGGCGCGCCAGGCAGCCACGGACAAGGCACAGGGACGCTTGACCGCGGTGGTCACGGCGCATGCGGGCGACGCCCAGCGGTTGCTGGCGGAGATCGCCTTCTTTGCGCCAGAGATCCGGGCCGCGGTGTTTCCGGATTGGGAGACCCTTCCCTACGATACGTTTTCACCGCACCAGGACCTTATCAGCGAACGCCTGGCGACCTTATGGCAGATTTCCCGGCGTGGCCAGGAGCATGGCGCGGACCTGGTGCTGATACCGGCCACGACCGCCTTGTATCGCCTGGCGCCACCCGCTTTCATGGCCGCCTACACCTTCCATTTCAAGCTGCACCAGAAGCTTGATGAAGCCCGCCTTCGCGCGCAACTATCGCTGGCCGGCTATACCCATGTCGGCCAGGTTGTGAGTCCGGGCGAATATGCGGTACGGGGCAGCTTGATCGACCTGTACCCGATGGGATCGGCCGTGCCGTACCGGGTGGACCTGTTCGACGACGAAATCGACAGCATTCGTACCTTCGATCCGGACAGCCAGCGCAGCCTGTATCCGGTGCCGGAAGTGCGGCTGCTGCCGGGGCGCGAATTCCCGATGGATGATGAGGCGCGGGCCCGGTTCCGCAGCCGCTGGCGCGAACTGCTCGACGGCGATCCGACCAAGAGCCGCATCTACAAGGACATGGGCGCCGGCGTGGCCACCGCCGGTATCGAGTACTACCTGCCCCTGTTTTTTGAGGACACGGCCACGGTGTTCGACTACCTGGGTACGGACGCCACATTGGTATTGCACGGCGACATGGCGGCCGCCTTCTCCCGCTTCTGGCAGGACACGCGGGACCGTTTTCGCCTGGTGCAGGGCGATCCGGAGCGGCCGGTACTGCCCCCGCAGTCCTTGTTTCTGGATGCCGAGCAGTTCTATGCCCGCGCCAAATCCCATGCGCAACTGGCGTTGCGGCCGGCGCAGCCCGCTGCAGCCGAAGTCGAAGACGCGCAAAACGACTGGCGCAGCTTGCCGGCTCTGACGGTGGTGCGCGGCGCGGACGATCCACTGGCCCGTCTCAAGCAGCACATGCAATCGAGCGGCCACCGTACCCTGGTTCTTGCCGAGAGCGATGGACGCAGAGAGAGCTTGCGCGATTTTCTGCATGCCAGTGGCCTCCAGCCGGTGCGATTCGACTCGCTGCAGGAGTTCCTGGACAGTGCCGAGCCGGTCGGACTGGCAACCTCGAGCCTGATGAACGGCTTTGCCTGGCTGGAGCGGGGCATCGACTTCATCACCGAAACCGAATTGTTCGCCACCGGACCGGTGACCCGCCGGCGCAGGAAGCAGGAACAGGTCAGCGATGTCGAGGCGCTGATCAAGGACCTGAGCGAGCTCAATGTCGGCGACCCGGTGGTGCACAGCGCGCACGGCGTTGGCCGCTACCGTGGCCTGGTCAACCTCGAACTGGGACCGCAGGATGCGGATGGCCAGAACGCGACGCAGGAATTCCTGCACCTGGAGTACGCCGGCGCCGCGATTCTGTATGTGCCGGTCAGCCAGTTGCAACTGATCAGCCGCTACACCGGCGTCAGCGCCGACGAAGCCCCGCTGCACAAGCTCGGGTCCGCTCAATGGGAAAAAGCCAGGCGCAAGGCGGCGCAGCAGGTGCGCGACTCGGCGGCGGAGCTGCTCAACATCTATGCCCGACGTGCGTTGCGCGAAGGCCATGCGTTCCGCTATTCGCCCAACGACTATGAGGCATTCGCCAACGATTTCGGGTTTGAGGAAACCGCCGACCAGCAGGCGGCTATCCATGCGGTGATCCAGGACATGATCAGCCCGCGGCCGATGGATCGGCTGGTCTGCGGGGACGTGGGATTCGGAAAAACAGAGGTCGCGCTGCGCGCCGCCTTCGTCGCCGTCACCGGCGGCAAGCAGGTTGCGTTCCTGGCACCCACCACCTTGCTGGCCGAGCAGCACTTCCAGACCCTGATAGACCGGTTTGGCAAGTGGCCGGTCAAGGTGGCCGAGATGAGCCGTTTTCGCTCGGGCAAGGAAATCACGGCCACGCTGAAAGGCCTGGCTGACGGCACCATCGACATCGTCGTCGGCACCCACAAGCTGCTGAGCCAGGACACCCGGTTCCAGAACCTGGGCCTGCTGATCATCGACGAAGAGCACCGCTTTGGCGTGCGCCACAAGGAGGCGATGAAGGCGCTGCGTGCCGAGGTCGACGTGCTGACGCTGACCGCCACCCCGATCCCGCGCACGCTCGGCATGGCTTTGGAAGGCCTGCGCGATCTGAGTGTGATTGCCACCGCACCGCAGCGCCGGCTGGCGATCAAGACTTTCGTGCGCACCGAAGGCAACGGCGTGATCCGCGAGGCGGTGCTGCGCGAACTCAAGCGCGGCGGGCAGGTCTATTTCCTGCACAACGAGGTCGAGACGATCGAGAACCGTCGCGCCAGGCTCGAGGAACTGCTGCCCGAGGCGCGGATCGCGGTGGCCCACGGCCAGATGCCCGAACGCCAGCTGGAGGCGGTGATGCGCGACTTCATCGCCCAGCGCAGCAATCTGCTGCTGTGCTCGACCATCATCGAGACCGGCATCGACGTGCCAAGTGCCAACACCATTGTGATGAGCCGCGCCGACAAATTCGGTCTGGCCCAACTGCACCAGCTGCGCGGCCGGGTCGGACGCAGCCACCACCAGGCCTATGCCTACCTCATGGTGCCCGATGTCCAGGGATTGACCAAGCAGGCCGCACAGCGGCTGGAGGCGATCCAGCAGATGGAGGAACTGGGCTCCGGTTTCTACCTGGCCATGCACGACCTGGAGATACGTGGCGCGGGCGAAGTGCTGGGCGAAAACCAAAGCGGCAACATCCTGGAGATCGGCTTTCAGTTGTATAACGAGATGCTGGCCGAGGCGGTGCGTTCGCTCAAGCTAGGCATCGAACCGGACCTGCTCGCGCCGCTCGCAGTGACCACCGACATCAATCTCCATGCACCCGCCCTGCTCCCCAGCGACTACTGCGGTGACGTGCATCTGCGCCTGAGTTTCTACAAAAAACTGGCCAGCGCGCGCAAGAATGAGCAGATCGATGCGCTGCTGGAGGAACTGGTCGATCGTTTCGGCAAACTTCCGCCGCAGGCACAGACCCTGATTGACGTACACCGATTGCGGGTGATCGCGCGCTCGTATGGCGTGGTGAAAGTGGACGCCACGCCCAGCCTGTGCACCATCACCTTTTGCAAGGAGCCACCGGTCGACCCGATGCGCATCATCGAGCTGATCCGCAAGCATCGGCACATCAAGCTGGTCGGCAACGAGAAGCTGCGCATCGAGCGCGAACTGGCAGAGCCCCACGAACGGGCCCAGATGGTGCGCGACCTCTTGCGCAGTCTGGGGCAGCCGTTGGTACAAGCAGCGCCGGTCCCGGCATGAGTCGCCGCATCGCTCCCAAGGTGAATCCCGCGGCGCGAAGCACACCGGGTCGTCCGGCTGGCGCGCCGGGTCACGCCAGGGGCCAAGCCTCGCTTACTGCGCTTGCGGCAACGACAGAAGGCCAAACCGCCATGCCCGACTCGCCAGCGTCACCCGCCGTTGAATGTGCCCCTGGCTTGACCATCCGCGATTGGACGCCGCCGCTGCGCCTGCGCGATTTCGGGCTGATCGCGTTCGACATGGACTCGACACTGATCAATATCGAGTGTGTCGACGAAATCGCCGCTGCCGCGGGGCGCAAGGCGCAGGTCGCTGCCATCACCGAAGCGGCGATGCGTGGCGAGATTGCCGACTACAAGGACAGCCTGCGTCGGCGGGTTGCGCTGCTGGCCGGTGTGCCGCTTGCACACCTGGAGTCGGTCTACCGTGACACGCTGCGCCTCAATCCAGGCGCCGAGCAGCTGGTGAGCCGTTGCAGGGCAGCCGGGCTGCGGACCTTGCTGGTCAGCGGCGGCTTTACCTGGTTCTCGGACCGCATTCGCGATCGGCTGGGGCTCGATTTCACCCGCTCCAATGTGCTGGAAATCGATGGCGGCAGGCTGACGGGTCGTATGCTTGACCAGGATTGGGGCGACATCTGCGACGGAGACGAAAAAAAACGCATGCTGCTACAAACCTGCGCGCAACTGGGGCTGGCGCCCGGCCAGGCCATTGCCGTTGGTGATGGCGCCAACGACCTGCCGATGATGTCGGTGGCTGGTCTGTCCGTGGCCTACCATGCCAAGCCGCGGGTTCGCGAGCGGGCCATGGTGGCGATCAATAGCGGCGGCCTGGACCGCCTGCTGGAGGTCCTGCGCGACTGAGTGCGAGCAGCCTTCGGGCCCGGCCGGGGCGATTCATGGCGCGGCAGTGCGCGCGTTCTGCGCCGCTTGCACCCGCACCAGCACTCCTGGAATCAGTCGTTCAACCAGGATCGACGCGACCGCCACCGGCACGTCGCCACCAGGGAGCATGTCCTGGCCGTGCACCCGGGTTTCGGCCAACCGGGCCAGGGGCTCGAACGCGCTGGCTACCGGTTCGACTCATGGCCTGCCGGCGTCAGCAGGTGGCGCCCGCATGAGCGATCGAACAATCGCGCTTTGAGGCGGGACTCGATCGCATTCAATTTTCGCCGTTTCCGTTTACTTGGCATCTCTGGCAACATACACTTCTACCAGGGGTTGGGCACTGATGCGTTCGCGTGTCGCTGCATAGCCTGACATAACCGGAGAACCGAATGAAGCGGGTAAGCAACCTATTGGCTTGGGGCGCCCTGGCCATCATCGCCGCCTTGTGCTTCCTAAACTGGAACACGTTGACCGCGATGGCGCCGATAGACCTGGTCGTGTGGCAGGTCAATGCGCCGCTGGGCGTAGTATTGTTGGCCGTGGCAGGTGTGTTGCTTGCATTTTTCATGGTCGCCTATCTGCAAAACCAGATCGGGTCGTTGCTGGAGACTCGAAAGCTGCTGAAGGAAATCCAGCGGGTGCAGGCCTTGGCCGACACGGCGGAAGCCTCGCGGATCGAGAATCTGCATCAGCTGATTTCCACCGAATTCCGGCTGCTCAACGAGCGTATGGCTTCAGCCTCGGTCGTGACCATGCCGTCTCAACCGCAACAAGATCACTATCAGCCCTTATCGTTGACGGAACTTGTTGCACGGCGTTGAGCGAACTTGCATTTCTGGCGGACATTCCACTCAATCCGGGCTTGCCATTTCACCCGAACCGACAAGGAGCAACCATGAAGAATATGCAGAAATTCGGTCAAATCATCCTGGCCATTGCCTTATCCATCGTACTGGCTGCATGCGCCGGCAGTGCCAAACAGGAAAGCACCGGCGAGTACATCGACGACA
Source organism: Rhodoferax sp. (assembly GCA_043759735.1). GTDB lineage: Bacteria > Pseudomonadota > Gammaproteobacteria > Burkholderiales > Burkholderiaceae_C > CAISIP01. The sequence goes on along the minus strand of JAYUQC010000033.1, from coordinate 8,607 downwards.
CCATCCTGACCTCGCGCGTCAAGGCCATCCTGCTCAGCGACCCGTCGGTCAGCGGCCTGGCCATCAATGTGGAGACGTTCAAGGGCACGGTGCAACTGGCCGGATTCGTCAAGACGGTGGCCGAGCGTAACAAGGCCGTGCAACTGGCGCGGGGCGTCAACGGGGTCAAGCAGGTCAGGAACGACATCCTGATCCGCTAGACGTAATCATCTGCGGGCCTTGGCGCCCGACGCTGTGTGGTCCAGGCGACGGCCAGTCCATGGGACCCGAGGAAAAGCGTGCGCAATGCGTCGGAAGACGAGCAGCTGTTTGCCGCGATGCTGGAGCAACTCCAGGCCTTCGCCCATAGCGCCAGGAACTGACGGCGCGCAATCGCGCAGGTACACCTGCGATGCCCCGGCGACGCCGATCGCGCATTGGCGTGCCGCCCGATGCGTGCAGTGGGCGCGCCACGTTCAACGCGCGCTCCATCATTCACACCATCACGATGCCTCGGGTCAACCAAATGGCGGCCCGCACGTTCATAAGACATATTCCCCCAAGTGGCACGACACACGGGTATTGGTTATCATGAATTGCACTTTGCCAGGGAGCGCTCCTTTGCCTTTGTGACACGCTCCCGCTTGAAGGAGGACGTCAATGTCGATTTTTGCGCGTTACCAGGGTCGTTTCGAAGCGGCACAGGAAGAAGAAATGTCGATCCAGGACTACCTGGATCTATGCAAGAAGGACCCATCCGCTTACGCCAGTGTTGCTGAGCGCATGCTTGCCGCGATTGGCGAGCCCGAACTGGTTGACACTCGCAGCGACCAGCGTCTGTCGCGCATATTTGCCAACAAGATGTTGCGCCGCTACCCCAGCTTCGGTGACCTGTATGGCATGGAGGACGCGATCGAGCATATCGTGTCGTATTTCCGCCATGCGGCGCAGGGCCTGGAAGAAAAGAAGCAGATCCTGTACCTGCTCGGCCCGGTGGGTGGGGGCAAGTCGTCACTGGCCGAAAAACTCAAATACCTGATCGAGAAGATCCCCATCTACGCGATCAAGGGTTCTCCGGTGCACGAGTCGCCGCTGGGGCTGTTCAACCCGGTCGAGGACGCGCAACTGCTGCAGGACGACTATGGCATCGCGCGCCGTTACCTCGACACCATCATGAGTCCGTGGGCCGTCAAGCGATTGCGCGAATACGGCGGCGACATCACGCGTTTTCGGGTCGTGCGGCTGCGTCCGTCGGTGCTGTCGCAAATTGCCGTAGCCAAGACCGAGCCGGGCGATGAAAACAACCAGGACATCTCTTCGCTCGTGGGCAAGATCGACATACGCAAGCTCGAAACCTTCTCGCAGGATGATCCGGACGCCTACTCCTATTCGGGCGGACTATGCCTGGCCAATCGCGGTGTGCTGGAATTCGTCGAGATGTTCAAGGCCCCGATCAAGGTGCTGCATCCGCTGCTGACCGCGACACAGGAAGGCAACTACAAAGGTACCGAGGGCTTTGGCGCGATTCCGTTCGACGGCCTGGTGCTGGCCCACTCCAACGAGGCGGAGTGGCTGACGTTCAAGAACAACCGCAACAACGAAGCGTTCCTGGACCGCATCTATATCGTCAAGGTGCCGTACTCGCTGCGGGTATCGGACGAGATCCATATCTACGAGAAACTGGTCGCCAATTCATCGCTGGCGAAAGCCCCTTGTGCGCCGGACACCTTGCGCATGCTGGCCCAGTTCTCGGTTCTGTCGCGCCTCAAGGAGCCCGAAAACTCCAGCATCTTCTCCAAGATGCGGGTGTATGACGGGGAGAACCTCAAGGACACCGACCCCAAGGCCAAGAGCTACCAGGAATACCGCGATTTCGCGGGGGTAGACGAAGGCATGACCGGCCTGTCGACACGGTTTGCGTTCAAGATCCTGTCGCGGGTTTTCAACTTCGACCACCGCGAGGTGGCGGCCAACCCGGTGCATCTGATGTATGTGCTCGAGCAGCAGATCGAACAGGAACAGTTTGCTCCGGAAGTGGAGGAAAAGCACCTGCGCAGCATCAAGGAGTTTCTCTCGCCACGGTATGCCGAGTTCATCGGCAAGGAAATCCAGACTGCCTACCTTGAGAGCTATTCTGAATACGGCCAGAACATCTTCGACCGCTATGTGACCTATGCCGACTTCTGGATTCAGGACCAGGAGTACCGCGACGTCAATACCGGCGAGATGCTGGACCGTTCGGCCCTCAACGACGAACTCGAAAAAATGGAAAAGCCCGCTGGCATCTCCAATCCGAAAGATTTCCGCAATGAGGTGGTCAATTTCGTGCTGCGCGCACGGGCCAGGAACGAGGGCCACAACCCGAGCTGGACGTCATATGAAAAACTGCGGATGGTGATCGAGAAGAAAATGTTCTCCAATACCGAGGATCTTCTCCCCGTGATCTCGTTCAACGCCAAGGCCAGTGTCGACGACCAGAAGAAACATCAGGATTTCGTGGACCGGATGATCAGCAAGGGCTACACCGAGAAGCAGGTCCGGCTTCTGTGCGAATGGTATCTGCGGGTGCGCAAGTCGTCCTGATCGCACCGGCGCCCAGGACCCACCATGACGGTGCGTATCGTAGACCGCAGGTATGACAGCAAGAACAAGAGCTCGGTCAACCGCGCGCGCTTCATCAAGCGGTTCAAAGGCCAGATACGCAAGGCGGTCTCCGACGCCATCGGTCAGCGTGGCGTGCGCGACCTGGACAACGGCGAAAAGATCGGCATTCCGGGCAAGGATATCGAAGAGCCCCAGTTTTCGCATGGCCGCGGCGGCGTATGGGAGAGCATCAGTCCGGGCAACGACCGATTTGGATCCGGCGATGAGGTAGATCGTCCGCTCGGCGGCGGTGGCAATGGCCGTGGCAAGGCCAGCCGTGACGGCGACGGTCTGGACGACTTTGTCTTCACGCTGACGCGCGACGAGTTTCTCGACATCTTTTTCGACGAACTCGCGCTGCCCAACATGGTCAAGCGCCATTTGGCGCGGGTCGAACAATACAAACGCGTGCGGGCCGGATACACGCAAACCGGCGTTCCGACCAATATCAACCTCGGCCGCACCATGCGCGGCGCCGCGGGTCGCCGCATTGCCATTGGCGCACCATATGCCGCCCGATTGCGCGCCCTCGAGCAAGAACTGCACGCGCGGCAGGACGCCGCCGCGCAAACTGGTCAAGACCCGCAGGACGATCCCGATATCGAGCGGCTACACCACGAAATTTCACGACTGCATGCCCGGATCGAGGCGGTGCCTTTCATCGACACCTTCGACCTTCGCTTCAATAACCGGGTGCGGATTCCCCAACCCACGACCCAGGCGGTGATGTTCTGCCTGCTGGACGTGTCGGGTTCGATGGACGAGGGACGCAAGAACATTGCCAAGCGATTTTTCATGCTGCTGTACCTGTTTCTGACCCGCAACTACGAGCGAACCGAGGTGGTTTTCATCCGGCACCACACGATCGCCATGGAAGTGGATGAAGACGACTTCTTCACGTCGCGCGAAACCGGCGGCACCGTGGTATCGAGCGCGCTGGAGCTGATGCGCACCATCATCGTCGAGCGCTACCCCAGCAGCGTCTGGAACATCTATGGTGCGCAGGCGTCGGACGGCGACAACTGGAATGACGACTCACCGCGCTGTCGCGCCTTGCTCGAGAATTCGCTGCTCGCTCTGGTCCAGTATTTCGCCTATATCGAGATCACCGATGGACCGCCGCAAAACCTGTGGCGCGAATACGAAAGGCTGCAGTCGACCTATCCAGGCCAGTTCGCCATGCAGCGCATCGCCACCGTCAAGGACATCTACCCGGTTTTTCGCGAACTATTCCGCAAGCGCACCGTGGAGACAGCATGAACGGCGCCCGCATCCCCGCACTTCCGGGTGGCTCCGAATGGACGATGGAGGCGATCGAGCAGTATGACGCCGCCATCGGGCGCATTGCCGAGCGCTACGGGCTGGACTGCTACCCGCATCTGGTCGAGATCATCAGCGCCGAGCAGATGATGGACGCCTATGCATCCATCGGCATGCCGGTGTACTACCACCACTGGTCCTTCGGCAAGCATTTCCTGGCCACCGAAAACCGATACAGGCGCGGCCAGATGGGCCTGGCCTACGAGATCGTCATCAACTCCAATCCGTGCATCGCCTACCTGATGGACGAGAACACGCTGCCGATGCAGGCGCTGGTGATCGCCCATGCGGCCTATGGCCACAACTCCTTCTTCAAGGGAAACCACCTGTTCCGGCAATGGACCAGTGCCGACGCCATCGTCGACTACCTGGTGTTCGGACGCAACTACATCGCCGAATGCGAGGAGCGTCATGGTGTCGCGGCGGTCGAACGGGTCATTGACGCCTGCCACGCCCTGCAAACCGTCGGCGTGGACCGCTACAAGCGTTCATCGCAGCTGTCGCTGGCCAAGGAGACGCAGCGGCAACAGGCGCGGTCAGACTATCTGCAGAGCCAGGTCAATGCCTTGTGGCGCACCTTGCCGCCGCTGCAGGAACGCGAGCGGCGTCAGGAGGAAAAACGCTTCCCGGTCGAGCCCGAGGAGAACCTGCTGTATTTCGTTGAAAAACATGCGCCCTTGCTCGAGCCCTGGCAGCGCGAGGTGGTGCGCATCGTGCGCAAGATCGGCCAGTATTTCTATCCCCAGCGCCAGACCCAGGTCATGAACGAGGGCTGGGCTACGTTCTGGCACTACACCTTGCTCAACACGCTGTACGACGAGGGCGGTGTGTCGGACGGTTTCATGCTGGAGTTCCTGCAGTCGCATACCAACGTGGTCTACCAGCCGCCCTACAACAGCCCGCACTACTCCGGCATCAACCCGTACGCGCTGGGCTTTGCGATGTGGCGCGACATCCGGCGCATCTGCGAGCATCCCGATGCCGAGGACCGGACCTGGTTTCCCCAGATCGCCGGATCCGACTGGCGCGCGACCTTCGATTTCGCGATGCAGAACTTCAAGGATGAGAGCTTTATCGCGCAATACCTGTCGCCACGCCTGATGCGGGAGTTCCGTTTTTTCTCGGTGCTGGACGACGACAACCGCAGCAAGCTCAAGATCGACGCAATCCACGACGAGGCCGGCTACCAGACGGTACGCCGCAGACTGTCCGAGCAATATGACCTGGGCCGACGCGAGCCCAATCTGCAAGTATGGAATGTCGACCTGCGTGGCGACCGCTCCCTGACGCTGCGCCATTTCGCGCACCAGCGCCGGCCATTGGATGCCTCCAGCGAAGCCGTGGTCGAGCACCTGGCCTATCTGTGGGGATTCACGGTGCGGGTAGAACGCCAGAACGCCGATGGCAGCATCGAACTGGTGATGCAACGGCAACATGAGAAGCGTTCAATGGCAACGCCGCCTGCGCCTTGACCGCTTGCCAGGCTCAGGACAGCGTGGACGACGCTTGCCGAGCCAATCCGGTTCGCGGCCCGCGCCGTGCGCGGTAGATCAGAAATCCGACGATCGTCAGGTTCAGCGCGTTCCAGGCAATGCCGTTGACGAATGCCGCCTGGTAGGAACCGGTCCAGTCGAAGATCGCGCCCGACATCCAGCCGCCCAGAGCCATGCCCAGCAAGGTGGCCATCAGCACCGTGCCGACCCGAGCGCCGGCCTGCATCGGCGCGAAGTATTCGCGCACGATCAAGGCGTAACTGGGCACGATGCCGCCCTGGAACAGACCAAACAAGCCCGACACCAGGTACAGGGGCGCCAGGCCGTCGAACGGCAGGAACAGCAATAGTGCGACACCCTGCAAGACGGACCCCAACAACAGCGTGTGCAGGCCGCCGATATGGTCCGAGATCCAGCCCGAGACGAGTCGACTGACGATACCTGCGCCCATCATCAGGGACAGCATTTCCGCTCCGCGTGCCGCGCCAAAGCCCAGGTCGGTGCAATACGCCACGATATGCACCTGGGGCATCGACATGGCAACGCAACACGCGACACCCGCGACGCACAGCAGGGTCTGCAGCGCAGCCGGCGCCATGCCCAGTGGCCGGTTCGGATCGGAATGGCCGACGAAGCGGGCAGAACGCATCGGTGCAGGTGCCATTGCACCAACCGGCGCACTTGCCGCGATCGGCGCTCGACCACGCAGCAACAGGGCCAGTGGTGCCATGGTGAGAACACACACCACGCCCAGGCCGAGATAGGTGCTGCGCCAGCCTGCGGTGTCGATGAAATACTGCATCACCGGCGGCCAGACCGCGCCTGCCAGGTAATTGCCGCTCATGCAAATGGCCAGCGCGATGCCGCGACGCCGATCAAACCACTGGGAGGTATCGGCCACCAGGGGCGCGAAGGTGGCCGAGGTGCCGAGCAATCCGATCAGCACGCCATGGGCCAGGCTGAACTGCCACAAGTTGCCGGCCGATCCGGCCGCGACGAAACCCAGACCCAGACCGGCGGTACCCACCAGCACGACCAGCATCACGCCAAATCGGTCGGCAAGCCGGCCCATGACGATACCGCCCACCCCAAACCCCATCAAGGTCAGCGTGTACGGCAGGGAAGCGTCGCCCCGCACCACGCCAAAGTCCGCCTGCATGGCTGGCAGCACGACTGCCGCACTGTACATGCCGACGCCGCCGATGGTCATCAGCGCCAGCGAGACGCACAGGCGCAACCAGGCGTGCGGCGACTCGATGCCGTGCGCCTGGGTCTGACCTCGCAGCATGGAAGCCGGAGCCTTATTGGATCGTATCGGGGCCGCTGCGGTCGGCCGCCGGCCCGTGATCGGGATCGGCGAGCATTTGCGCCGCTGCATCCAGCGCGCCCGGACCAAACGCGATCTTTTGCACCAGCATCGCTGCCTGCACGCTGGCCAGACAGCCCAGCAGCATCGGCGCGTTGACATCGCCCAGGTGGCCGATCCGGAACACACGCCCATTCAGTGGCCCCAGCCCGCCAGCGAGCGCGACCTGGAACCGCTCGCGGGCGACCGTGCGCAATGCGTCCACATCGACACCGGCGGCCACCTGGATCGCCGTCACCGAGGCGGAGCGCGCCGCCGGCGCTGTCACGAAAAAACGAACATCGCCAGCCACGCTCCAGCATTGCACCGCGGCATGCACCAGGGCTGCCAACTGGCGATGCCGTTGCAACACCGCGTCCATTCCTTCTGCAAAGATCAGCTCCAGCGCAGCCTGCAACCCGAACAGCAAGTTCTGCGGCGGCGTGCCGCAAAACTTGCGGTACGCCAGTTCACTCTTGCGCAGGCGCCAGTCCCAGTAGTAGCGCGGGGTGCTCACCTGTTCACACACCACCATGGCGCGCGCATCGGCGACGGCGAATCCCAAACCTGGCGGACACATCAGACCCTTTTGCGACGCGCCCAGCACCACGTTGACGCCCAGTTCGTCCATCGCGAACGCGCTGGCGCCCAGCGACGCGACCACGTCGACGACAAACAGTGCCGGATGGCCGGCCGCATCGATGGCGCGACGCAATGCGGCCATGTCGCTGCACACCCCGCTGGCGGTATCGGTATGCACCGCAAACACCGCGACGATGGAGTGCTCTCTATCGTCGCGCAGCGCCTGCTCCACCACCGTCGGGTCGATCGGCTGGCCCTCGATCCACGGCGTGCGCAGCACCTGCACGCCCATGGCCTCGCATTGCAGCGCCCAGGAATCGGAGAAATGCCCGGTGCCCGGCACCAATACCCGTTGCCCTGGCGACGCCAGATTGGCGATCACTGCCTCCCAGGCACCGTGGCCATTGGTTGCGTACAGGAATACATCGCTCGATCGCGTCTGCAGCAGGCGCCGCAGACCGTCCTCACAGGCCTCGATGATCCGGTCCAGTCGCGGATCGGCCATGTCCATGGGCTGGCGACTCATGGCATGCACCACCTCGTCAGGGACATGGGTCGGCCCCGGTGCATGCAGAAATCGAGTGCCGGGAATGCGGTGGAAAGGATTCATGGAAGTGCGTGATGCCAGGGTGCGACCAATGTTAATCGAGCCGACCAGACGGGTGCGAGAATGCCCCGCTAACCTTGCATCTGCGACCAGAACCATGCCCGAGAATACCGCGTTCGATCTCGCCGTCATCGGTGCCGGCATTGCCGGCGCATCGGTCGCGGCGCGTCTGGCGCCCCATTGCAGCGTCGTGGTGCTGGAGCGCGAGTCGCAACCCGGCTACCACTCGACCGGCCGGTCGGCGGCCATGTTCATGGAGAGTTATGGTCCACCAGGCGTGCGTGCGCTGACGCGGGCCAGTCGCCAGTTCTATCTGAACCCGCCAGCCGGCTTTTCGCCCACGCCACTGCTTTCCGAACGCGGGGCCCTGTTCCTGGCCTATGCCGGACAGGAGGAAAAAATCGCCCGGATGCGGAGCGAACTGCGCGACACCTGCCCCGGCCTGCGGCTGCTGAGCCGCCACGAGGTGGTGGCCATGTTGCCTTGCCTGCGACCCGACGACGTCCATGCCGGATTGCTCGACCCGATGTCGATGGATATCGACGTGCATGCGTTGCACCAGGGCTTCCTGCGCCAATTACGCCAGGCCGGCGGGGTGCTGCACAGCAGCGCCGAACTCACACAGGCCCGCCACGCAG
>JAYUQC010000032.1:0-16435 GCA_043759735.1 Rhodoferax sp. | reverse complement strand
CCGCGACCCGCGACCCGCGACCCGCGACCCGCGACCCGCGACCCGCGACCCGCGACCCGCGACCCGCGACCCGCGACCCGCGATCCGCGTCGGGCAAGGCTTGCACGCAGCGCGGCCGCCAGTCATGCCGGTCAGCGGCACGACAAAAATCAGCGCGACGGAATTATCAGAAAGTGCGAAAAACTGCTGTCAAAGCAGCACGCCCGGCATACCGGCCCAGCGCGCCGGCATAGGTCGATGACTGGGTCTGGGGCATCAGCGATTGCAGCGAGCGCTCGACCATCGCCGAACGGCGCAACAAGGCCTCGCGCTGCATGGCGATGTCCTGCGCAACCCGCACCAGGCGGCTGCGCAGCGCACCTGTCAGGGCAGCGCCGCCATCGACGCCACGCAACACCAGTGCCAGCGCGTGCGCACTGTCGTGCAGTTCGTGGGTCGCGGTCTGGACCTTGTCCGGCAGTCCCTGCACCAAGGCCTGCCCGGTGGCGGCAACGCTGCGTTCGGCCTGGTCCAGCGCAAAGTGGACTTCGGTCTGTGCGGTGACGAAAGGCATGGTGTCGTTCTCCTGCGTTTGAGAAAGAACCAGACGCCGGATCGATCTCAGGATGAAGTGCGCTGGAGCATCTCCCGCGCGTTGGCGAGCATCTTGTCGGCGATCGCCTCCGGGTTGACGGAATACGTCTTGTCGGCAATGGCCTGCTTGATCGCGTTGACCTTTTCGACATCGACATCGGGTTCGGCGGCGCCGGCCTTGTCCAGGCCACGCGCCAGCGACGACACCTTCACGTCGACACCGGGCGTCTTGCGCTCGTTGCGCACCGCGTTGGCAGCCTGCGGGCTGGCTTTCGCCGCGGCAGTCTGGCTGCTTTGCGAGATGGCTACGGAATGGTCGTTTGGCTGGCCAATTTTCATGATGATCCCCACGGCTGTGACAGACACAGCATCCTACGATAGCTATCGGCCGGGGATTGGGAAACTTGAGACATACCTGTGCGCACCGGTTTGGCTCACAGGCTGACTCTGACTGTACGCATATCCAGCACCACGCCGGACAGTATGCGGCCATTGTCGATCCGCACCCTGGCCATTTCGCCCACCACCCCGGCGGTGAGCGCCTGGCCATTGGATGTGACACTGAAGCCGCTGCCCTGGGCGACGATGCGCACCATGGAGCCGGCCTGGAATACCTGGGCCGGTTTGACCATACCGTGGCGCAGCGTCTGCCCGGTGCGCAGCGCGCGGGTCGCGGTTTGTCCCACCCAGAGCTCCGGATCGGCCAGCACGGAGCTGTCTTCCTGTGCCCAGTCCACCTCGGCCAAAACCGCGTCGCCCATCGACAGCACGCTGCCTGCGGCGACATCCGAGCGCACCACCCAGGTCTGGCCGAAAGCCTGTATCAGAACCGGCAAAAACACATTCCAGCGCGCCATGCCATCGACACAGCGCATTCCGATACGGGTCTTGCCCCACAGCCGGGTACCCGGCGGCAGGTACGGTTCGATCTGACCGCAGGGCGCCAGTTGCAGGCGGCTGTCCAGCGCACCCACCTGCACCACCATGCGCAATGGCGCAGAACCCGTCGGTCGCGCTGCGGCAACGGTCCGGTCCAGCCAGGCCTGGCTTTCCTGCACGACCATCGCCGCAGGCTCCAGGTTTGCGCCGGTCGTACTCGCCTGCGCTGCTGCGCCGCCCGCGACGCCAGCCAGCAGCAGCGCAATTGCGCCACGCAACCACCCGATGGACAGGGAAAAACGCAGGTACGGCATCCCAAAAAAACGCCGGGCCGCTCCCAAGTTTTCTGGCACCCCCTCGGGGGGCCTGGCGAAGCCAGGGCTGGGGGCGATCGCAACAAAACGCCGGGCCGCTCCCAAGTTTTCTGGCACCCCCTTGCGGGGCCTGGCGAAGCCAGGGCTGGGGGTACTCACAAGAGAATCCTTGACATGCTGCAACTCTAGGCCGGTGCGCGGCAAGCAAAGCCGTCAAGTGATGGCGGAAACCGCCCCTATTCGGGCAATTGGCAACCTCAAGCTTTTCCATAATCGTTTCACGCCACGGTTTCCACTTGGCGTATCGCGTGTATCGACAGCCCCAGGAGGTGCCATTCCATGTTTGCCCAGTTGACCGCCGGACTGGATTTCCAAGCTACAGCGCTCGGCCTGCGCGCCGAGCGCCAGCGCGTCATTGCCAGCAATATCGCCAATGCCGACACCCCGGGCTACATGGCGCGCGACGTCAATTTCAAACAGGCTATGGCCAGCGCCACTGGCGGCCAGGAGCGGCTGGCTACCAGCACCTCCGCAGAGGTGCGCCTGCATCCGGCCCACTTCGCGCTACCCGGCGCAGGCGGCCACTTCGGCGCGACACCGGCGCCGATGGGCTACACCGTGCAGACCCAGCCGGCGATGGACAACAACTCGGTCGACATGGACCGCGAACGCGCCAATTTTGTCGACAACGCCGTGCGATACGAGTCCACCCTGCGGTTCATCAACGGCTATTCGCGCACGATCTTGAGCGCGATTCAGGGCCAGTAAATCCGGCCGGCGTCGACCCAGCAGACTCCAGGAGGCTCCCCATGTCCATGTTTTCCATCTTCGGTGTCAGTGGCAGTGCCGTCAGCGCACAGTCGCAGCGGCTGAACGTGGTGGCCAGCAATCTGGCCAACGCCGACGCGGTCGCCGGTCCGGATGGCCAGGCCTACAAGGCGCGGCAGGTGATATTCGAGACCGTTCCCATGGGCTCGGACGCCTCCGCGGGCGTCAAGGTGCGTTCCGTGATCGAGAGCAATGAGCCCATGCGCAAGGTGCACAACCCGACCCACCCGATGGCCGATGCCCAGGGCTTTGTCAGCCAGTCGAACGTGAACACGGTCGAGGAGATGGTCAACATGATTTCGGCATCGCGCTCCTACCAGAACAACGTGGAAGTCATGAATACCGCAAAGTCGCTGCTGCTCAAGACGCTGCAGATCGGCCAGTAGGACCGAGCCCCAACCGAAATCACGCACCATGATCAGCACCCCCAGCATCAGCAGCACCAGCGCCGTAGCAACGACCGGCAACGGCGCCTCCGCTGCCAACGCGGCCGGCTCGGAAGACCGGTTCCTCAAGCTGCTGGTCGCCCAGCTGAGCAACCAGGACCCGATGAACCCGATGGACAACGCCCAGATGACTTCGCAGATGGCGCAGATATCGACCGTCTCGAGCATCGAGAAGGTCAACCAGTCGTTGTCTGGCCTGGCCGGCCAGCTGGCCTCGATGCAGACCCTGCAGGCCGGCTCGCTGGTCGGGCGCGATGTGATGGTGCAGGGCAGCCGTCTCGCGATCCACGACGGCAAGGCCAGCGGCGCGGTCGACCTGGACCTGCCCGCCGACAAAGTGGTGGTCGACATCCTGTCTGCCGGCGGCCAGGTCGTCGAGAGTTTCAATCTGGGCGCGCAGGGCGCCGGCCGCAAGCCCTTCGAGTGGGACGCCGGCACGCACACCCAGGCCGAGGGACTGACCTTCCGCGTCACCGCCACCAAAGGCAGCACCGTGGTCACGCAGCGCACGATGGTGCAGGACCAGGTGGTCTCGGTTGGCGCCGACAAAGGCAGCATGAGCGTGCAGTTGCGGGGCCTGGGCAACGTTGGTTACGACACCGTCAAGGCCATCTACTAGTTCCAGTTCCGCTCCGTCCACGACCTATTTCAAGTCTCCACTTCGTTTCACCCGCAGGACCCACACCATGTCTTTCCAAACTGGACTCTCCGGCCTCAATGCAGCCAGCCGCAATCTGGACGTGATCGGCAACAACATCGCCAATGCCAACACGGTCGGCGCCAAGGTGGCGCGCGCCGAGTTCTCCGAGATCGTCGCGGCCTCGACGATCGCGGCCAACGGGCGCACCGAGGGCATCGGCGTCGAGGTCACTGCGGTGTCGCAGCAGTTCACGCAGGGCAGCGTCAATGTCACCGGCGGCAACCTGGATATCGCGATCAACGGCGCCGGCTTCTTCCGCCTCACCTTGCCCGACGGCTCCGCCGCCTATTCCCGCGCCGGTGAGTTCAAGCTCGACACCGAGGGCAATATCGTCACCAACACCCAGGCCAAGCTGATGGGATTCCCGACCTCGGCTGCGGGCGTCGCCACCAGCAGCACGCTGCAACCGATGCAGTTGCCGACCGGAACACCGATACCGGCCAGTGCAACAACGACCATCACGGCCGAGTTCAACCTGAACGCGGCGGCGCCGGTGTGGAACGCGCCGACGCCGACCACGCCATTGACCACCTACGGCACGTCGTTGACGGTCTACGACTCGCAGGGTGCGGAGATTCCGGCCTCGGTGTACATGCGCAAGACTGCCAGCGACACCTGGCAGGTGTATACCGACCCGACCTCGGATGCCACCGCCACGGCTACGCTGGCGGCCACGCTGACCTTTGGCACCAACGGGCAACTGCTCGGCAGCGTGCCGGCCATTGCCGCCATCACCGTGACCTCGCCCAACCCGAACATCGGCACCTTCGCACCCACGGTGGACATGAGCAAGGCCACCCAGTACGCCACCACGTTCGCGGTCACCGACCTGCGCCAGGACGGCTATGCGCCGGGCGACTTCGTGGCATTGAACATCGGCGACAACGGCGTGATCTCTGCACGGTATTCGAATGGCCAGATCCAGGCGGCCGGGCAGATCGCGCTGGCCGACTTTCGCAACGCGCAGGGGTTGCGTCCCAGCTCCAGCGGCAACTGGGTCGAGACCGTCGCCTCCGGCCAGCCCATCGTCGGCGGTCCGGGCGTTGGCAAGTTCGGCTCGCTGCGAGCCGGCGCGCTGGAGGAGTCCAACATCGACCTGACCTCCGAACTGGTCAACATGATGACGGCGCAGCGCACCTACCAGGCCAACGCGCAGACCATCAAGACGCAGGACCAGGTCTTGTCCACCCTCACCCAGCTGCGCTGAGCGAACCCGCTTTTACGCCGTCCACCACTGACAAGGCCCCGCCATGGATCGACTCGTCTACACCGCGATGACCGGCGCCAATGCCGCCGCGCACCGCCAGACCATCTTGTCGAACAATCTGGCCAACGCGTCCACGAACGGATTCCGGGCCGAGTTGTCGACCTACCGTGCCGTACCATTGCGCGGCGACGGCGCCACCACCCGGGTGTTCGCGCTGGAGACCACCTCGGGCTACCTGAACGCGCCAGGCCCGTCGCAGACCACCGGCCGTTCGCTGGATGTGCGAGCCACCGGCAACGCCTGGTTCGCGGTGCAAGGGCTGGACGGCACCGAGGCCTACACGCGCAGCGGTGCGCTGCAACTGGGAGCCGATGGCACGCTGCAGACGGCCAACGGCCTGACAGTGTATTCGGATGGCGGAGCGCCCATCGTGGTCCCGGCCGGGGCCGAGATCACGATCGCCCCCAACGGCGATATCAACGCCAGGACCGCCGGTCAGCCCGGGGTCCAGGTCGGCCGGCTCAAGATGGCCACGCCGCCGGCCGACGACCCGCTGCTGCGAAGCGACGACGGCCTGTTCCGCACGGCCAGTGCCGACCCGCTTCCCGCCGACGCCTTGGCGCGCCTGCAAAGCGGTGCGCTGGAAAGCTCGAACGTCAATCCGATCGAGACCATGGTCGGGATGATCCAGACCGCGCGCGAATTCGAGATGCAGATGCGCCTGATCCAGACCGCCGAATCGAACGACCGCTCGGCCGGTCAATTGCTCAGCATGCAAGGCTGACGCCAACCCGCACACGGCCGACCCCACCAGGACCCCACCATGATCAACTCGCTCTGGATCTCCAAGACCGGAATGGAAGCCCAGCAAACCCAGCTGGACGTGATTTCCCACAACCTGGCCAATGTGTCCACCACCGGCTACAAGCGTGCCAACGCGGTGTTCGAAGACCTGATGTACCAGAACCTGCGCCAGGTGGGATCGAATACGTCGGACCAGTCGCAACTGCCCACCGGCCTGCACCTGGGCCTGGGTGTGCGCACGGTCGCCACCAGCCGTTCGTTTTCGCAAGGAACCATCCAGCAGACATCGAACAACCTGGATGTCGCGATCCAGGGCAATGGCTTCTTCCAGATCACACAGCCCGACGGCTCCAATGCCTACACCCGCGACGGCTCGTTCCAGGTTGACAACCAGGGCCGGCTGGTCACCGCCGGCGGCCTGGCGGTGGCCAACGGCGTGACGGTACCAGCCAATGCCAAGAATGTGGCCATCGCCGCCGACGGCACCGTCACCGCGACGATCCCCGGCACCCCTTCGCCACAGCAGATCGGCAACATCATCCTGGCCAGCTTCATCAACCCGTCCGGCCTGGAACCGCTGGGCCAGAACCTGTTTGTCGAGAGCCCTGCTTCGGGACAGCCGAACACCGGCACACCGGGCGCCAACGGGCTGGGCTCGATTTCACAGGGCTTCCTGGAAACCTCCAACGTCAACGTGGTGCAGGAACTGATCACCATGATCCAGACCCAGCGCGCCTACGAGATGAACTCCAAGGCAATCCAGACCTCGGACCAGATGCTGCAAAAGCTCGGTCAGCTGTGATGGCCTTTTTCTCCCTCTCGCGCAGCACCGCCTGCGCCCTGCTGGTCACGGTCCTGGCCAGCGGCTGCGAAGCATTGCCCAAAAATGAACGGGTCGATTTCACACCGACTGCGTCGCCGATCGTGGCCAGGGCGCAAACACCGCGCCCGGTCACCGGCAGCCTGTACCACACCGCCAGCTACCGCCCGCCATTCGAGGACCATCGGGCGCGCATGGTCGGCGATGTCGTCACGATCGTGATCACCGAGAAGGTCACCGCCAGCCAGAAATCCTCGTCCACGGCCAACCGGTCGTCGTCGATGGACGGCGGTGTCACAGCGCTGCCTTTCGCCTCCGCATCCCTGCTGGGCAAGTTGTCGATCGGCTCGTCCACCAACAACGATTTCAACGGCTCCGGCGCGACCGAAAGCGCAAACCAGTTCCAGGGCTCGATTACAACGACCGTGATCGATGTGTTGCCCAACGGCCATCTGGTCGTGGCCGGCGACAAGCAGATTGGCGTGAACCAAAACGTCGATGTGTTGCGCTTCTCGGGCACGATCGATCCGCGTGCCATCCAGGCGGGGGGCCTCGTGCCCTCGACCCAGGTGGCCAATGCACGCATCGAATCACGTGGCCGTGGGGCGCAGAACGAGGCGCAGACCATGGGCTGGATCGCCCGTTTCCTGATGGCCTTCTTCCCGTTCTGAGCGTTCGCCATGACAACCGACAACACCCTTTCGCGCCCGTGGATCCTGCTGGCGTCGATCCTGCTGGCTTGCGGGTCTCTGGCGCTGCCGGCGTCCGCTGCCCGCATCAAGGAGGTCGCGGCGATCGAGGGCGTGCGCACCAACCAGCTGACCGGTTTCGGCCTGGTCGTGGGCCTGGACGGAACCGGTGACCAGACCACCCAGATGCCCTATACGTCGCAGGGCCTGAACAACTACCTGCAACAGATGGGCATCACGCTGCCTGCAGCCAGTGCGTCTCAATTGCAACTCAAGAACGTCGCTGCGGTACTGGTCACGGCCCAGTTGCCGGCGTTCGCCCGCCCCGGTCAGGCGATGGACGTCAACGTGTCCTCGATGGGCAACTCCAAGTCGCTCAAGGGTGGCATGCTGATCTCCACCGCGCTGCGCGGCGTCGACGGCGAGGTCTACGCGCTGGCGCAGGGCAACCTGATCGTCGGTGGTGCCGGCGCATCGGCTGGCGGCAGCAAGGTGCAGATCAACCACCTCAGCGCCGGCCGCATCCCCGGCGGCGGCCAGATAGAGCGCGCGGTACCGACGCCGCTGCTCCAAGGCGACACGATCGCGCTGGGGCTGAGCGCATCCGATTTCCAGACCGCGCAACGGGTCGCCAAGGCCATCAACCGGCGCTTTGGTGAAGGTTACGCACGGGCGCTGGACGGGCGCACGGTCGAGGTCCGCGCGCCGGTCGACCCGAACGCGCGCGTTAGTTTCATTGCCGAGATGGAGGAGTTGCAGCTGGAGTCGTCGGTGCCCTCGGCCAAGGTGGTGATCAATGCCCGCACCGGCTCCATCGTGCTCAACCAGTCGGTCACGCTGGGCCCCTGCGCCATTGCGCATGGCAACCTGTCGATCACCATCAGCAGCACACCGGTGGTCAGCCAGCCGGCGCCGCTGTCGGGCGGCCAGACCGTGGTGGCGCAAAAGTCGACCATCCAGATCACCCAGGAGCCTGGAATCCTGATGCAAATACCCCCGTCGCCGCAGCTGGCCGACGTGGTGCGCGCACTCAATGCGCTCGGTGCCACGCCGCAGGACCTGCTGGCGATTTTGCAGGCAATCAAGGCCGCGGGTGCGCTGAATGCCGAACTGGAGGTAATCTGACATGGCCTACGGAACCATTGCCAACGGCGCAAACTCCCTGGCGGCTGACGGTCGCTCGCTCAATGCGCTCAAGCTGCAGGCTGGCCAGAACAGCGCTGGCGCGCTCAAGGAAGCGGCCAAGCAGTTCGAGTCGTTGTTCATGCGCGAGTTGATCAAGAGCATGCGCGAAGCCACCATGAAATCCGGGCTGCTGGAAAGCCCCGGCGGCGACCTGAGTGCCGACCTGCTCGACCAGCAGCTGGCGGTGCAGATGTCGGGCATGAAGGGCGGGCTGTCAGAGCAGATCGCGCGCCAGCTGTCGCAGCGCATTTCCGGCGAATCGCTGCCGATTGCGCCATCCGCACCGGCGGACACTGCCCTGCCGCTGCCCTCCGAGCCGCTGGGTTCGTTGCGCCCCAGCAGCAGCCAGGGCGATTTCGTGCAACGCCATGCGACTGCCGCAGCACGGGTAGAACAGGCCAGCGGCATACCCGCCGCCTTCATGCTGGGCCAGGCCGGCCATGAAACCGGCTGGGGCCGCAGCCAGATCATGCGGGCCGACGGTGCGCCGTCGCACAACCTTTTCGGTATCAAGGCCACCGGCGGCTGGAACGGCAAGGTGGCCGAGATCACTACCACCGAATACATCAACGGGGCACCGCAGAAGGTGGTGGCCAAGTTCCGCGCCTACGACTCCTATGAGGACTCGCTGCGCGACTATGCCCGCATGATCACCCAGAACCCGCGCTACGCGCAGGTCAGCCAGCAGACCGACTCGGTGCAGGCCTGGGCCAATGGCCTGCAACGCGCCGGCTATGCGACCGACCCGGACTACGCGTCCAAGCTGGGCCGTGCGATCAACATGACGCTGCAATTGCAGCGGGCGAAGTCAGCCTGAACAGCCATGTCGAGTTTGCTCAGCATCGGTACCAGCGCGCTGCTGTCCAACCAGCAGGTGTTGCGCACGACCGGCAACAACATTGCCAACGTCAACACGGCCGGGTATTCGCGCCAGAACGTCCAACTCGAGAGCATTGAAGGCCTGTACCAGGGCGCGGGCTATTACGGGCGTGGCGTCGACGCGGCGACCGTGTTGCGCAGCCACAGCGAGATGCTCACGCGCCAGATCGCACTGACCGGTTCGGTAGCGGCGGCGGACGAAAAACGGCTGGACCAGCTGAGGAAGCTGGAAGATCTGTTTCAAGGCGGCCCGACCGGGCTGGGCGCCGCCGTTGGCGACATGCTGAACGCGTTCTCCGATGTCGCCAATGCGCCGACCGACCTGACCGCGCGCACCGTGGTTCTGGCACGCACCGACGAACTGGCGGCGCGGTTCCGCTCGGTCACCGGCAATCTGAACAACCTGCGCGAGGGCCTGCAGCTGGAACTGGCGTCCAACGTGCGCATGGTCAACAGCCTGGCCACGCGCATCGCCGAGACCAACCGCGAGATCCGCAACCAGCAGGGCGTTGGCCACACGCCCAACGACCTGCTGGACAAGCGCGACGAGCTGATCCGCGAACTCAACACCATTGTGCAGACCACCAGTATCCCGGCCAGTGACGGCACGATCGGCCTGTTCGTGGCGGGCAGCCAGCCGCTGGTGCTGGGTACCACGGTGGCACCGGTCACCCTGGAACGTGACGCGTTCGGCGACCCGCTCAAGGCCAAACTGACGATTCAGCGCGACGGCCTGTCGGTGGTGCTGGAGGA
This sequence comes from Rhodoferax sp., assembly GCA_043759735.1. GTDB lineage: Bacteria > Pseudomonadota > Gammaproteobacteria > Burkholderiales > Burkholderiaceae_C > CAISIP01. Next base: position 6,358 of record JAYUQC010000032.1, on the reverse strand, counting down.
GGCCACCATGGGCGGTGGCGCGCTGTCCGGTCTGCTGCGCTTTAACAATACCGACCTGGCCGATGCCGCCAATCTGCTCGGGCGCATGGCACTGTCGCTTGGCACGGCGCTGAACCAGCAGCACCGGCTCGGGCTGGACCTGTCGGGCAATCCGGCCGGCGATCTGCTGACGCTCGGCCCGATCCCCGACGCCATCCCCGCGCTCGCCAACGGCGGCACGGCCAGCATCCAGGTGGCGGTGCAGACCAGCCCGGTCAGCGGCGCGCCGGGGCTGGCGCCATCGGACTATGAAGTGGTCTTCACCGGCGCTGGCGCCGGAACGATCCGGCGCCTGACCGATGGCCAGATCACCTTGTTCGGTTCAGTGCCGGCGCAGGTCGACGGGCTGGACCTGCAAGTCACCGGCACCGCGAACGCGGGCGACCGCTTCATGGTCACGCCGTTCCGCCAGGTCACCAACAACATCGACCTGGCGTTCGCCTCGCCCCGTTCACTGGCTGTCGCCAGTCCGGTCGTGGCCAGCGCCGGTGTTGCCAACCAGGGATCGCTGACGCTGCAGAACCTGTTGCCGCAACAGGCGAACGCCAACCTGTCGCAGACCGTCACACTGACGTTTACCGCAGCGGGCAGCTTCGACGTCGCCGGCACGGGAACCGGCAACCCGGGCGGCGTGGCCTTTGTACCGGGTCAACCCATCAGCTACAACGGCTGGGCATTGACCCTCAAGGGCACACCGCAGGTGGGCGACACCTATACCGTGCAGGCCAACGCGTTCCCGGCCGTGGACGCGGGCAATGCGCACGCTTTGCTGTCGATCCGCGACCAGGCGCTGTTCGACGGCGCCGCGACCACCGATGGGTATGCGGGCCTCATTTCAGAGATCGGCGTGCGGGTGCAAAGCGCCGGTTTCGCCAGTGCGGTGTCGCAGTCGATATCGGCCAATGCAGTATCGGACCAGGCCGCTTTGGCGGGTGTCAACCTGGACGAGGAAGCCGCCAAGATGTTGCAGTTCCAGCAGGCCTACCAGGCCTCGGCCCGAATGCTCCAGGTGGCGCAGACCATGTTCGATACCCTGCTGCAGAACCTGGCCCGCTGACGAACCGCAGCCGCGAAGAAGCATCGAACATGCGCATAGGAACTGCCAACACCTACGACAATGCCCTGGAGCAGTTGTATCGCCGCCAGAGCGAGCTGGCGGGCCAGCAGGAAAAACTGAGCTCTGGCCTGCGGGTGAACCGGGTCAGCGACGACCCGACCGCGTCGGCCCAAGCCGAACGCGCGATGGTGCGGCTCAGCCGCATTGAAACCGATCAGCGCGCGCTGGAAACCCAGCGTGCCGCCCTGTCGGGCGCCGAAGCTGGCCTGGGCGAAGCGATTGGCCTGATGCAAAGCGCACGCGAATTCGTCATCGCGGCCGGCAACGCCGCCTACACACCGGCCAATCGCGCCACACTGGCGCATCAACTGATCAGTCTGCGCGACCAGATATTCGCCATCTCGAACCGCGCCGACAACAACGGCGTGCCCTTGTTCGGTGGCCTGGGCAGCGCCAGCGCCCCGTTTGCCGACGTACCCGCGGGGGTTATCTACCAGGGCGCAGCCGGACAGCGCGCCGCCACCACCACCGCACTGCCGGGCGCCATGAACGGCCAGGCAATCTGGATGGATGTGCCCAGCGGCAACCGCACGTTCGAAGTGTCGCAGGGCGCCAGCAATACCGGTGCGCTCTGGAGCGACCCGGGCACCGTGGTATCTCCGACCTTGGTCACTGGCGACAACTACCGCATCAATTTCAGCGTCGTGGCCGGAGTCACCAGCTACGACATCGTCAACACCACCACGGCGACAACCCTCAGCACCGGTCAGCCATATGTCAACGGCGCGCCGATTCTGTTCGACGGCGTCTCGGTGCTGGCCCAGGGCACACCGAACAACGGCGATGCGCTGGAAATCGCGCCGAGCACGACCAAGAACGTATTCAACCTGCTCGACGAAACCATTGCCAGCATCGACTCCGCGCCCGGCGACCACCGGCTGGCGCATGCGGTGGCGCTGTCGTTGTCGCAGATTGACACCGCCATGGAACGCATGCAGGCCGCGCGCGGCCAGGCCGGCGACTGGCTGAACCGGGCCGACACCATCACCGAGGCCCAGTCGGCACGCTCACTGTCGCTTGAGTCGGACCGCTCGCGCGCGGTCGATGCCGACATGGTCAAGGCGATCTCCGATTTCAACAAGACGCAAACCGGTTATCAGGCTGCGTTACAGTCCTACGCACAAATCCAGCGCCTGTCGCTGTTCAACTACATCAACTGACGCCACCATGGCCCCTTCGACGCTCGGCCAGCTGATGCTGGGTTACCAGCTGGTCTGGAATCGCCTGCGCCAACCGGTGGCTGTGCAGCTGTTTCTGCGGCCGTTCGGCGACGAGCCCATCGAGGGTGCACATTTCCTGCGCACGGTCGAGCAGACCTGGTCCGAACAATGCCCGGCCCTGATGCTCACGCCACAGACCGCCGGCCTCCTGTGCGACCTGCTGGACCATGGCGATCCCGACGGACCGCAGCTGGTGGCACAACACGATTTACTTGCCGACGCCGATGTTGCCAGCGCGGTGCGCCGGGCCCACGTACGCCGGTTGCCACTGTTGTGGCGTGGCGCCCCTGGTCAACGCCCGGATGCAGGCCTGGCGCCATGCTTTGGCCGAACCATCATGGGGCTGACGCCCGGTGAAACCATCGTCGGCGCCAAGGCCTCGCTGGGCCAGTCCGGTGCGAACAGTCCGGTGCCGCCCGATCAGATCGTCGAGGCCGTTCCCAGTCGCCTGATGGCGGACCACTGCCTGGACCAGCGCAGTGCCTGGGGCGTCGCCGGTTGGCCGGTCGACGACGTACTGCTGTCGCACCAGCAGCAGCCGATCCAGCCCAGCCACCGCACCATCGTGCGCCTGATCCAGCAGACCGACGCCGACGCCGCGCTCGAACTGATCGAGCACACGCTGGCCGACGAACCGTTGCTGGCCTACCGATTTCTGCGTTTCACCAATTCGGCCGCGCTGGGCCTGCGCACCGGCGTCGAATCGCTGCGCCACGGCCTGATGCTACTCGGGCTGTCGCGCTTCAAGGCCTGGCTGCAGGACATGCTGCCGCTGGCCAGCAATGAGCCCGATATGGACCCGGTGCGCATGTCGATGGTGATGCGGGCCCGGATGATGGAGCAACAGCTCGACGCCGGCGACGAGGACACGCTGCGCCGCGAAGTGTTCCTGTGCGGCATGTTGTCGCAGATCGACGGCCTGCTCGGCGAACCGCTGCTCGACGCACTGCAACGCTTGCCATTGTCGGATCGCGTCAGCGGAGCCATCCTGGGCAACAGCGGACCGTATGCGCCTTTTCTGGAACTGGCCACCGCGCTGGAGTACCCGCGCATGGCGGCGGTGCCGGCACTGTGCGAGACACACGAACTCGATCTGGGCGAGGTCAACCGCACGCTGCTGCGGGTGCTGGCGCAATTGCACAAGCCGGCGGGTTGAATCGTGGCGAGCGTTGCTGGTTGCCAACGGCAGCTGGCGTTGTCGATCCGCTGCGTGGCAGCGATCGGTCAAACCGAAATGCGCCAATCGAACGACACGCCTGCGCTTCATCCTCGCGGCGCCGGCTCTGTCAATGTCGCGCAATGCGCTCCGCCCCCGACCCAGTTCGCGTCCATCACATCGATGAACTTCACACTTCGCCCGGGAAACACCGACGCGTAGATCTTGTGCACCTGTTCCTCCCGCTCGCGCGGCGTGCCATGGGCGATATAGGTTGGCAGCAGCACCAGGTCGTTGGCCAGCACGTGGTTCAGGTAGCTGGTGGTGGCGACTTGCCGTACGGTCTCACCTTCTCGGCGTTTCTCACGGGCGGGAAAAGACGCGGCAGTCCATTGGTTCGAATATGCGGTGTCGGCACTGGCACTGAGCACTACCTCCCGTTCCACGACCTGCGGCAACGGCACCTTGACCACCCTGAGCGGTCGGCCACGCGCGTCGGTGCTGCCCGACAGGGCCTCGAAATTGGCCTGCATGCGCTGCTGGTTCAGCCGCGCTACGGGATGGGTGCGGGCCTCTGCCTCGTCGACCCAAGCCAGCAATACCGTATTCTCGTCGGCGAACCGCACGAACTCATCGGTGTGGCCGCCGGTGCCCCAGCCAACGTACTGGCCCACAATCGTGGCGCGGTGCAGCGGGTCATGCGCCAGGCCATGCGCAATCCAGACCACCTTGCGCATGCCGGGCAGCGCCAACAGTTGCTTCTCGATCGCGTCCCGCGACTGGCCCCGGTTGCGCTCGCGCCACAGGCTCGCATTGGCAATGACCAGGCCGCGGCCATTGACCTCGACGCCGCCGCCCTCGATGGCCAATGGCGACGAGAACGTCGCCTGGCCCAGTGCCGCCGCCAGCCGCAGGTCCAGCCCGCCCGATTCCAGATCGTCGGTGCGCGCGCAGTCGCGCCCCTGGGCCCGGTTGCCCGCAAAGGTCCGTCGGCACCAGTTGGTCCATCCGTAGTACGTCCATTGGAAATCGACAATGAATGGTCGGTCCCGGCCGTCGAGGCCGAATACGGCACCATCGCGCACAAAAAACGGCGCGCGGTCGTCCTGCACGAACTGCAGCATGGCGGCATTCAATCCGCGGCCGCGCAGTAGCAGCAGGGCCCTGGCCTGCGCCTGGGCATCGCGCACCAGCATCTTGATCGGCACATGCGGCCACAAGACCTGCGCCAGATCGGCCGTAAACGCTTCGTGGCCGAGGTCGTATCCCAGCCAGATGGCGGAAACCGGGTCGAAATCGGCGGTCAGCCGGGCGCCAGCCAACCCCAGCACGTCTGCGCCAGCCAGGCGCGTCAGTGCCAGACCACCTAAAGCCGCGCCAGCCTGACGCAGGACGCTGCGTCGGCTGGAAAGACTGGCACGCGGGTAACCGGGCATCAATGCAGTATCCCCGTGTTGGGTTGGGCCTGCACAGCCATGCCTGTTGCCCGCACAGGGGCATGGTCAATGCCATGACGGCCAGACGAAAGGCTTCACGGCAGACGCGCCCAGCGGACGGACCACAACGACGTTTGAGCTAACCGGCGCGTTGCGGCAGGACACGCATGGCCGAGAATGAAATGACGGCCAGGCGTGGCATGCCGCAATGCGTCCGGTTGAGCGAAGGGTGTGCGCCCAGCATGGGCGCGAACTTATGGGGTGAAAGTCCCCTGTGGGAGAACCGAATTGGACTCATAGCGAGCAATCTTAACCACTAGCCGAGGGCAAGGGCTTGCCCGCGAGGGTTGGTCTGGAGGAAGCCTGAGTGCAAATGTGCGAGACGACGAACAGAAACCGCATAGTCAAGGCCGAGGGAGTCGAGGCGAGCTGGCACATGGCAGCGAAGCCCACCGATTCGACGCCTACGGTAAATGCGGCGTTTGTGCACTGACAGTTCATATCCTTGACCGTGGGGATCTGCGCCGCGTGCGGTGCGACTGGATGGAAGACGACATTACCCGGATTGGTTCCACCGGGATACCAAGACCCAGCGCCGTGGCGAGCTGCCCGCTGGTGTCGAAGAAACTGGCAGCAACGTCAACCAGGCGCACAGCGCGGCATGTGGAAACACATGGCGTGATGGTGCAGAAGTCAGCAGAGGCCATAGTAGGCGTCCAGGAGTCGGGGTGCCCAAGGGCCAAACAATGAGAGACAAGGAGCAGACGTGAAGACCTCGACCAAATCGATCAAGCCCGAGCGGGCCAGATGCGGGCGGCGGCCAACACGCACCGAGCCTTGAGACAAGACGAAGTGATAGAGACAACGCAACTGCTTGAAGACGTACTGGCCAGCGACAACCTGGCTCTAGCATGGAAACGGGTGAAGGCCAACAAGGGAGCGCCGGGCATTGACGGCATGACCATACAGGACTTCCCCGCCCATGCGCGTGCACACTGGCCAACGGTTCGACAGCAGATCAAAGAGGGGCGATACCAGCCGCAAGCGGTGCGAAGGGTAGAAATACCCAAGCCCGGCGGCGGCAAACGGATGCTGGGAATCCCCACGGTCATGGACCGGGTGATCCAGCAGGCCGTAGCCCAAGTGCTCACGCCGATATTCGATCCGACATTCTCGGAATCGAGTTTCGGCTTTCGACCAGGCCGCAATGCACACCAGGCGATACGGCAGGTGCAAGCGACTGTGAAGGACGGCAGCGAAATAGCGGTGGACCTCGATTTGGCCAAATTTTTCGACACGGTCAGCCATGACCTGTTGATGGGTTTGCTGGGGCGAACCATCCGCGACAAACGGCTGCTGGCCCTGATCGGGCGCTACCTGCGCGCCGGAG